>CATLHC010000004.1 GCA_949948775.1 uncultured Oscillospiraceae bacterium | reverse complement strand
TATGGAAATTGAGGCAGGGCCGCTCTTTCCCGATGTCTCTAGGGAATTTCCGTCGGCACGCGGGCAGACGCAGCGCCTCCCGCAAAGCGTCAATGATACCCTGACTGGCCCCCCTGCTCCCATAGGGTCCGAAGTATCGGGCTCCATCGTCCTCCGGTTTGGAGGCCAGGGAAAACCGCGGATAATCCCCCGGCGACAGCCGGATATAGGGAAATCCCTTACTGTCTTTCAGCAAAATATTGTACCGGGGCTGATGCCGTTTGATCAAAGCGCATTCCAGCACCAGCGCCTCGAATTCGGACTGCACTACGATAACATCGAAATGGTCGATCTGGCTGACCATAGCCCGCGTCTTCTCATTGTGCCGGGACTGATCCTGAAAATATTGGCTGACGCGGTTTTTCAAAGCCTTCGCCTTGCCCACATAGATGACCTCGCTGCCCGCATTCTGCATGATATATACCCCTGGCTTTAAAGGCAAAGCATGGGCCTTGTCCCTCAATTCCTCAAATGTCAAACCGACCACCTCCCATCCGTCAAATCAACCACGAAGCGTAACCCCACCCACTCAGGCGCAGTTTGTAAGACACACCAGCCTTCAGTACCCAGGCACCGGCGGCAGCACCACTAGAAGTACCAGAGTCGAAGGCCCCACGCGCCGAAAAATCTCAACTTGCTGAAACGACCCAAGCTTCCCCGTAATCAGGGGGTTCTTAGGGAGAAGCCCGGCTATGGACACGCAGTGTCCACCCGGAGGGATGCCCCCTAAGCGCGCTCTTTGGTTACTTTCTCTCGCGCGAGAGAAAGTAACCCCCCGGAGGGCGCCCCCCATAGATAGAAGGAGTCCGCAGGGTCCCCTGCCTCTACAAAAAAAGCGCCGCACAAGCGGCGCTTTTTCGTGGTCAGCATTGGATTACTCGGAAAACTCAGAGTTGATGAGTTCAACCAGAGCGTTGATGGCAGCCTCCTCATCAGGGCCGTCGGCAATGAGGTTGATGGTCGTGCCCTTCACAATTCCCAGGGACAGAACACCCAGCAGGCTCTTGGCGTTCACACGGCGGTCATCCTCTTTCTCCACCCAGATGGAGCTCTTGAACTCGTTGGCCTTTTGGATAAAAAACGTGGCCGGACGGGCGTGCAGGCCGACCTGGTTGTTTACCGTAGTCTCTTTCATGAACATGAGCGATTCCCTCCATCATAAAACTCGGCTCCGGCTGTATCGGACCATTACACCGGACCTGCTCCGAATCTTTGTACTATGATAGGATACCAAATTTAGCCGTTATCGTCAAGAGCATTTTCACCAAAAATCATATCAGTCATTCATGAAAACCGCCCAGAAATCACGATTGCGGACCCTTTATCTCAGCGTCGCCACCGTAACCCCGTCTTCGCCCTCTCCATAGACGCCGGGACGGTACTCCTTCACATAGCGGCTTTTTTTCAGATGCTCCCGCACCGCTTTGCGCAATGCCCCGGTACCTTTGCCGTGGATGATGGTCACCGTCTCCAGCTTGCCCATGAGGGCGTTGTCCAGGAACAGATCCACCGCCCCCAGCGCCTCCTCCACCATCATCCCCCGCAGGTCCAGCTCCGCCTTGGCGGCAGAGGCCCGGAAGGGCCGGCTCACAGACGCGGCGCGCTGCTTATCTTTCGCGCTCTGCTTTTTTCGGGCCGTCACATCCTCCAGCACCCGCACCTCGCCCTGCCTGGCCTTCAGCTTCAAAATGCCCGCCTGGAGTTGGAGGGTGCCATCCTTGTTGACGCCCACCACCTCCGCCTGGGTTCCCATTTTAATGAGTTCCACCGTGTCGCCCATGACCGCGTCCCGCGTGGGCGGCGGGGGCGGTAACTCTTCCTTTTTGCCCCCCAGCGCGGCGTCCGCCTCGTTGAGCTTCCGGCGCAATTCTGAGCGCTGCTCGTTGTCGTCCACCCAGTCCCGAGCCTGCTCTTGGCGGCGGCGCATCTCGTTGAGCTCCTTAAAGGCCTGGTCGGCGGCGTCCCGGGCCTCCTCGATGATGGCCCGGGCCTCCGCCTGGGCCTTCTCGGTGGCCTTCCTCCGCTCTTCCTCGATGTGGGCTCGGTACTCCTCCGCCTTGGCACGGTCCTCCTCCATCTCCCGCCGCAGCTTGGCCGCCTGCTCCTTCTCCTTCTCCATGGCCTGGCGCTGGAGGTCCAGCTGGCTGAGCACGTCCTCAAAACGCACGTTCTCCGCGTCGATGCGGTCCGCCGCTTTCTGGATGATATAGTCGGGCAGGCCCAGCCGCCGGGAGATGGCGAAGGCGTTGGACTTGCCCGGGATGCCGATGAGCACCCGGTAGGTGGGGGCCAGGGTCTCCACGTCGAACTCGCAGGAGGCGTTCTCCACCCCGTGGGTGGTCATGGCGTACACCTTCAGCTCGGCATAGTGGGTGGTGGCCGCCACAGTGGCCCCCATGGCCCGGGCGGACTCAATAATGGCCGCGGCCAGGGCCGCGCCCTCCACCGGGTCGGTACCCGCCCCCAACTCGTCGAACAGGATCAGCGTCTCGTCGTCCGCCTGCTCCAAAATGGCCACGATGTTGGTCATGTGGGAGGAGAAGGTGGACAGGGACTGGTCGATGGACTGCTCGTCCCCGATGTCCGCCAGCACGGCGGAGCACACCTTCACCGTGGACCCGTCCGCCGCCGGGATGTGCAGCCCGCACTGGGCCATCAGGGTCAGCAGGCCCAGGGTCTTCAGCGTCACCGTCTTGCCGCCGGTGTTGGGGCCGGTGATGACCAATGTGTCAAAGCTTCCGCCCAGGGCCAGATCGTTGCGCACGGCAGTCTTGGGGTCCAGAAGCGGGTGGCGGGCCTTTCTCAGCTCAATATGACTGCCCAGCATCGGCTCCATGGCTCCCATAACGGAGGACAGCTTAGCCCTGGCAAAAATGCAGTCCAGGGACACCAGCGTCTGGTAGTCGTCCTCGATGTCCGTCTTGAACCCCGCGCAGTCGGCGGACAGCTCCGCCAAAATCCGCTCAATCTCTTTCTGCTCCTTGGCCTGGAGCTCCCGCAGCTCGTTGTTGGCGTTCACCACGCCCATGGGCTCGATGAAAAAGGTGCCGCCGGAGCCTGACACGTCGTGGACCAGGCCGGGGATGTCGTTTTTGTGCTCACTCTTCACGGGCACCACATACCGCCCGCCCCGCATGGTGATGATGGCGTCCTGCAAATACTTGGACTGGTTGGAGGAGATGAGCCGGTTGAGCACATCCCGCACCTTGCCCGCCGCCGCCCGGATGTGCCGCCGGATATCTGCCAACTCCGGAGAGGCTGCGTCGGCGATCTCGTCCTCGCTGAGAATGGAGCCGGTGATCTTGTCCTCCAAAAAGCGGTTGGCGGTCAGGCTTTCAAAGTAACCGTCCAGCACGGTCTTGTCCTCTCCGCCTCCCGCGCCGTACTCGCGGACATTCCGTGCGCAGCGCAGCACCTGGGCGATGTCCAGCAGCTCCCGCGTGTTTAGCGCGCCGCCCCGGTCCGCCCGCTGGAGGGCCGCCGCCACCGGCTTCACCCCGGACAGGGACGGCGTACCGTGCTTCACCAGCAGGTCAAAGGCGGCGGAGGTCTGTTTTTGCAGCCGGCGCACGTCGCTTTGCACACTGATAGGCCGCGTGGCCAAACACCGCTCCTTCCCCTCCTCCGTGGCCGCCTCGCCGGACAGCAGAGCCAGTACCCGCGGCAGCTCTAAGGTCTCTATGGATTTTTCAAATAATGGCGTCATAGCATGTCCCTCAAAATTATTTAAAAATATGTTTTGGCGCGGCCAGGTTCGGCCGTTTTTTCTCCGAGCCTCAGCCCTCCGGGCTCAGCCGCTTGTAAAAGTCTAATGTGCGGAATCCCCGCTCCAGTCTCGTCATGAGATACGCCTCCGACGCCTGGGACAAACGCCGCAGCCCATCCGCGTCCAGCCGGAAGGACAGCAGCCGCTTTCGGGGTCCCCAGGTGATGTGCCGCAGAGCGGCCAGCGCCGCCGTGGTCAGCGGCATGGACACCCCCTCCCCCAGCTTATCCCGGCAGGCGGCACAGTGGACCATCCCCTCCCCCAGATGGATATGGGGTTCCTTTGGCTCCGGCCTGCCGCACACCCCGCACCGCTCAATTTGCGGCTCATACCCCGCCAGAGCCATGGAGCGCCACTCAAAAGCGGTCTTGACCTGGGACAGAGGCAGGTTCATCTTGTCCAAGGCGTGAAGGCAATTCAGCGTCACCGTCAGCAGTCCCGGCTCAGGCTGTCCCTCCTCCGCCAGTGCCTCGGTCACCTCTACAAAATAGCTGGCAAGGGCAATTTTTTCCAGGTCCTCCCGTATTCCGTCAAACAGCCGCTCAGAAGCGGTCTCCTTCACTGACCACAGCCCGTTGTATTCATACAAGGTAAACTCTCCCCAGGCCAGCAGCTGGCAGGCCGCGGCGATGGGACTGCCCTTCCTCCGGCACCCTCGGGCGGACACGGTGAGCTTGCCCACCTCTTCGGTGAGCAGGGTGAGGATTTTGTCCGACTCCTTGTAGTTCACCTCGCGCAGCACGAGGGCATTGGTCGTCAGGTGCATAAAAACGCTCCTATGTAGGTTCCGGCGGCGACCGCCGGAACAGTTTGATTCAAATCAGCCCCGCACTCCGGCGGAAACGCCGCCCGTCGGGCCGGGCCGGAGGTCCGCCGTCCGGTCCGGTTCCTCCGGGCGCTGCGCGGGCTTCGGCATATCCGCTTGATTGCGGCTCATGAGCCACGCCTCCGGCATCCCGGTGGTCCAAAACAGGTTCCAATACGATGTGTTCAACGCCGTCCCTCCTGTCCATGCCATTAGCATGGACAGGGACGGGGTGATTATGTCAGGGAAATTCTAGTCCTCCTTGTAGCCGAAGTTCTGGATGGCGGCGGGGTTGTCCCGCCAGTTCTCCTTCACCTTCACCCAGGTCTCCAGGTACACCTTGGCCCCCATGAACGCCTCCATATCCTGCCGGGCCTGGGTGCTGATCTTCTTCAGCATTCCCCCACCCTTGCCGATGATGATGCCCTTGTGGGAGGCTTTTTCACAGTATATGGTCACATGGCAGTCGATGATGTCGTTGTCCCGCTGGGAGAACTTGGTCACCTCCACCGCCGTGCCATGGGGAATCTCCTTGTCCAACTCCCGCAGCAGCTTCTCCCGGACGATCTCCGCCATGATCTGCCGCTCCGGCTGGTCGGTGATTGCCCCGTCTGGGAACAGCTGGGGTCCCTCGGGCAGCCATGTACCCAGCACCTCCAGCAGCTCGTCCACACCCTCGCCCGTCTTGGCCGAGATGGGCACCACCGCGTCCCAGTCATGGGCCGCGCCGTACACCGCCATCACGGACAGCAGCTTTTCCTTCTCCACCGTGTCAATCTTGTTGATGACCAGCGCGGCAGGCGCCCCCAGCGCCTTGATGCGGGAGATCAGCTCCTCCTCGGGCTTGCCGATGTGGTCCACCGGCTCCACCAGCAGCATGACACCGTCCACGTCCGCCACGCTCTGGCGCACCACCTTCACCATATAGTCCCCCAAGCGGGTCCGCGCCTTATGCAGCCCCGGCGTGTCCACAAACACGAATTGGCTTTCTCCCCGATTCAAAACAGCACAGATTCGGTTGCGGGTGGTCTGGGGCTTGGGGGAGACGATGGCAATCTTCTCCCCCGCCAAGGTGTTGGTTAGGGTGGACTTGCCCACGTTGGGCCGTCCGCAGATGGTGATGATTCCGCTCTTTTTGATGTTCATTTTAGGTGATCCTCAACTTTCCTTTTTGTTTTCCGCAGCGTTGAGCGTGGCCGCGCTTGATTTTCTATCTTTCCAGTCCCAGCTCCGCCATAACGGCCTCCTCCCGCTCCCGCATTTGGACCTTCATGGGTCCCTCGTCCAGATGGTCGTAGCCCAGCAGGTGGAGCACCGAGTGCACCGCCAGATAGGCCAGCTCCCTGTCTATCGGGTGGCCGTACTCCTCGGCCTGGGCCTTTGCCCGCTCCAGGGAAATACACATGTCCCCCAGGGGCACCAGCCCGGTGGCCGGGTCGGCGTCCTCTTCCGAGGGCTTGTCCCCCGGAGCCAAATCGAACATGGGAAAGGACAGCACATCGGTGGAGGCGTCCACCTGCCGCATGTCCAGATTGATCTGGCGGATGCCCGCGTCACCGGTGACAAGTACATTTACTTCACATGGAATTTCCACCCCTTCCGCGTCCAGGGCGATCTGGATGACCTTGCGGAGAAACGGCCGCACGTCCTCCTCCACGCCGGGCACATCGGCGGAGATGATAATATCATGTTTGGGCATTATCGGTTGACCTCCCGGTTGTCGGTGCGGCCCATGAGCCAGTCCACCGACACTTCAAAAAAATTGGCAATTTGAAGCAGACTTTTATAGTTCGGCAAGTGTCCATCGGCCTCCAGCCGCTGGTAATGGCGGTAATTAAACTCGAGTGTACCAGCAGCCTCCTCCTGTGTCAATCCTTTCTCTATCCGCAATATTTTCAGTCGGTCATTAAAAATCATTTTACCACATCCCCATTGGCACGTACAAAGATGCCGTGCTATAATAATACGTACAAGAAAGTACGTATCCAGGAGGAATTACAATGGACAACGATATTCCCAACTATTGTAGAAGAATTATACCGCTACTTGGTCACTGAACCAAATCCCAAATTTTGGCCAGACTATTTTCGCGATGACCCGGTCAAAGGCCATGGTCTTTGAACTTTTTATCAGGGTCTCCAGTTGGGGATACAGCTCACCGAGGCCTGTCTTGAAAAGCTCTAGGGCTTGTCCCGTCCTAGGGTACGGGCCAAGAAACATGAGCCGAACGGCCCAACACTCAGGCGCAGTATATGGCTCCGCCCACCTTTCAATGTCTAAACACCGGCGGCAGCACAAACAGGAGCACCTGCGTCGAAGGCCGCTCACGCCGGAAGGCCATCCAAAACCTACCGTACCGTGCTCTCCCGCAAACAGGGGGTTCTTAGGGGGAAGCCCGCCTGGAGCGCGAAGCGCGACGGGGCGGGATGCCCCCTAAGCGTCCTTTTGGTTACTTTTCCCACGTGGGAAAAGTAACCCGCCGGAGGCGGCCCTCCTACCGCCGTTTGGAAGAACGGCGCTTCTCATCCTCCTCATAGGCTTTGATGATGCGCTGGACGATGACGTGGCGCACCACGTCCGCCCCGGTGAGCTGGCAGATGGAGATATCCTCCACCCCTTTGAGCACCCGCATAGCCTCTTTCAAGCCGGACACCTTGTCCGCCGGCAGGTCAATCTGGGTGGCGTCACCGGTGATGACAATTCTAGACCCAAACCCCAGCCGGGTCAGGAACATCTTCATCTGCTCCCGGCTGGTATTCTGCGCCTCGTCCAGAATGATGAACGAGTCGTCCAGCGTCCGTCCCCGCATGTAGGCCAGCGGCGCCACCTCGATATTGCCCCGCTCCACGTACTTCTGATACGTCTCCGCCCCCAGCATGTCGAACAGCGCGTCATACAGGGGCCGCAGATAGGGGTCCACCTTGGACTGCAGGTCGCCGGGCAGGAATCCCAACCGCTCCCCCGCCTCCACGGCGGGGCGGGTCAGGATGATGCGGTTGATCTGCTTCTCCCGAAAGGCCGCCACCGCCGCCGCCACCGCCAGATAGGTCTTGCCCGTGCCGGCGGGGCCCACGCCGATGGTGACAATATTGCTTTTGATGGCATCCACATATTTCTGCTGGCCGATGGTCTTGGCTTTGATGGGCTTGCCCTTGGCGGTGACGCACACCACATCTCCCGCCAGCTGGGCAATCTTCCCCTCGTTGCCCGAGCGGACCAGCTCAATGATATACCGCACGTTCTGCTGGCCGATGGCCTCCCCCTTGGCGGACAGGGTAAGCAGGCCCTGGATGGCCTTTACCGCCCACATGACGTTCTCGCCCTCGCCGGAGATTTTCAAATTAGACTCCCGGTTTACCACCGACACGTCCAGTTCCTGCTCAATCAGGCGGATATTCTCGTCAAACAGGCCGAACAGGTTGACGGCCTCCTCCATCCGCTCGATGCTGATGCTCTGCTCTGTCATTTGTGTCTCCTTCGCACGGCCCTCAGCCGCTATCGTTGATATCGTCCTGGGGCGCGCTGTAAATGCGCCCCGTCTCGCCGCTCCGCTCCACGGTGCGG
Source organism: uncultured Oscillospiraceae bacterium (assembly GCA_949948775.1). Lineage (GTDB taxonomy): Bacteria > Bacillota > Clostridia > Oscillospirales > Oscillospiraceae > Enterenecus. Next base: position 49,114 of record CATLHC010000004.1, on the reverse strand, counting down.
CCAATCTCCTCCCGGCACTCCGCCAGCAGCGTGACCGTGAGCCGTCCATCCTCCTCCCGCGTCACAAAGTCGGTCTGGAGGACCTCTCCCCGGTTGGCCTCCATCAGCTCCTCCAGCCGGGTGGTAAGCGCCCGCTCCAGCCGCGGCACGGCCTCCTCCCGGTCCATAGTCCGCTCTTCCAGGGTATATTCCCGCAGCGTGGTGGTGGTCAGCCACAGGGGTACGGGCCGGTCAAAAAGGGTCAGCTGCTCGGTCTTGCTTATTTTATCATATCTGCCCTGGGAAATGCTACTGTTTTGTAAAAAATCCAAGTCGAACCACAAAATTTTTACACCGTACACCCGTCGCTCCTCCCCGGTGTAAACCTTACCCTGCACGGCAAGAGGGACCGCCTCCTCCAAAGTGCGCCAGGTTCGGGCCGTCACAGACCCGGCGGCATGGACAATCAGGTGTCCCAGGTCCACCGTGCCGTACTCGGGTCCCTTCAAATTCAGGTCCCCGCTGATGAGCACCTCGCCCTTGGCCACAATATCCCCGTCTTGAAACATGGCGCGGCCCGTGCTGGTGTGGATGTGCTCGATGATGCCGTCCGCCCGGGCCACCACGTCGGTGGGCGTCTTTTCCTCCAGCAGCTCCGGCTTTTTCTCCACCTCGTGCACCACCACCTCCGCCCGGGTACCATAGATGTTGATGGCCAGATAGCTCAGCTCAGGCAGACCCAGCAGGGCCTCATTCGCCGCCTCCTTTTCTGGAATGGCGGGGCCGTAGGCTCCAGGCCGCACACCCACCCGCTGGAGCTGGGACAGAATGACGGCGGTGGGAACCGTCTCATTGCCCGTCACCTCCACGACCAGTAGGAACCGGGACAAAAAACTCACCGCCAGAAAACAGAACGCCAGTCCCGCCAAAAATCCCCAGCGCCGCTCAATCATCCGCTCCGCCGTTACCGCAGCCCCCCGGCGGCCCTTCTCACGCAGCTCGCACATGGCGCGCTGGGCCAGCTCATCCAGCCGTTTTCGGTCCTGGAGCGCGATGCGGAAGGTAAAGCTGGTCTCGTCCAGCCAGCACAGCTTCCAAAACTGAAGCCGGTTCTGGGCGCACAGGTTCAAAAGCCGCTCCGGGAAGGCTCCGGACGCCTCCAGTTCCACATACCCCCGCAGCAGGTTGATGAGTTTCTTCATGACCTCACCTCATAAATTCCACAGCGGTGATGGTTCCCGTGATCAGCAGCTCCTCCGGAGTCATAACCCGCAGCTCCAGCCCGCTGCCCCGTACCAGCACCACCACGCTGCCGCCGGAAATGTGGATCTCCTCCGGCCCGTACGCCAGGATGCCCCGGTGGGGCCCCATGCGCAGTTCGCCGTTCCCAATCACCTCCACTCGGGGCGCGCCCGCCAGCGCGTCGGCAGGCAGGTCGAACAGCCGGGAGGCCCGGAGCAGCAGGCCCTCTTTTTCTCCCACAACGCATCACCTCTGGCAAGCTTATGAGGCAAAGAGGTCAGGCTTGCCTGTCCCGTTGGAATTTCGTAGACTTTTCCCAACTGCTGTGATACAATGGGCAAAATACTTTAGAAGGCGGTCGGTTATGGAACACAACAGCAAACGCCGGGGCGACGCCCCTGTCTATACAGTGGCGGAACCCACCACCCTCCTCCCCTTTTTGCTCTCACAGGTGAAGGGCAAGAGCCGCAATAATGTGAAATCTCTGCTGTCCCGGCGGCTGGTGGCGGTGGACGGGGTTCCCGTCTCCCGGTTTGACGCCTCCCTGGCCCCCGGCCAACAGGTGAGTATACTCCCCGCCTCCGCCCCCCGGGCGGACACTCTGCCCTTCCCCATTCTGTACGAGGACGAGCATCTCATTGTGGTAAACAAGCCCGCCAAGCTGCTCAGCGTGGCCAACGACAAGGAAAAGACCCGCACTGCCTACCATATGGTCACCGACTATGTAAAGGCCCGGCGGGTAGACGAGCGCATTTTTGTAATTCATCGGCTGGACCGGGACACCTCAGGGGTGCTGATGTTCGCACGGGACCCCGAAACCAAGGAGTTGTTTCAGGCCCACTGGAATGACATGGTCACCCGCCGGGGCTATCTGGCGGTGGTGGAGGGTGTGCCCAAGCCCGATCGGGACACCATCCGCTCTTTTCTGGTGGAGACGGACACCCACCTGAGCTTCTCCGGCGCGCCGGGAAAGGGAGCCAAGGAGGCCATCACCAGCTACCAGGTGGTCAAGGCTGGGAACGGGTACGCCTTATTGGATATCAACATTGAGACGGGCCGGAAAAACCAAATCAGGGTGCATATGAAGGAAAAGGGCTGTCCCGTGGCCGGGGACAAGCAGTATGGCGCCCGCACCAACCCCATCGGGCGCTTGTGCCTCCACGCCAACGAGCTGTCCTTCACCCACCCCGCCACTGGAAAGCAGGTCACCTTCAAGGCTAAGATGCCCAGGGATTTCAACCGGGTGTTTCGATAAGCCGGCAAAAACCCGTCTCCGAACCTGGAGACGGGTTTTTCACGTAGATTTAACTCAAAAAGTCCTTCAGTTTTTTGCTCCTGGACGGGTGGCGCAGCTTTCTCAGCGCCTTGGCCTCAATCTGCCGGATGCGCTCCCGGGTGACGTTGAACTCCTTGCCCACTTCCTCCAGGGTCCGGGTCCTGCCGTCCTCGATACCGAAGCGCAGCCGCAGCACCTTCTCCTCCCGGGGCGTAAGGGTGGACAGCACGTCCACCAGCTGCTCCTTCAGCAGCGTGAAGGACGCGGCCTCCGACGGCTCGGAGGCATCCTCATCGGGGATAAAGTCCCCCAGGTGACTGTCCTCCTCCTCGCCGATGGGGGTCTCCAGGGACACCGGCTCCTGGGCGATTTTGAGGATCTCCCGCACCTTCTCCACCGGCATGCCCATCTCCTCGGCGGTCTCCTCCGGGGTGGGGTCGTGGCCCAGCTCCTGCAACAGCTGCCGGTTCACCCGGATGACCTTGTTGATGGTCTCCACCATGTGCACCGGGATGCGGATGGTCCGGGCCTGATCCGCGATGGCCCGGGTGATGGCCTGCCTGATCCACCAGGTGGCGTAGGTGGAGAACTTGTACCCCTTGGTGTAGTCAAACTTCTCCACCGCTTTGATGAGGCCCAGGTTGCCCTCCTGGATCAGATCCAAAAACAGCATACCCCGCCCCACGTACCGCTTGGCAATGGATACCACCAAGCGCAGGTTTGCCTCGGCCAGCTGCTGCTTGGCCCACTCGCCGCCCTTGATGCTCTTCTTCAGCTCTTTCAGGGTCTCCTCGGGGATGGGTTCGCCGGACTTTTCCAACTCTGCCAGCTGTTCCTGCGCCGCGGCTCCGGCCCCCATGGCCTGCGCCAGCTCCACCTCCCGCTCGGGGGTGAGCAGGTCCACCTTGCCGATCTCCTTGAGATACATCCGCACCGGGTCGTCGATGGCAAAGGAGTCCACCAGGGTATTCGGGTCCACAATTTCCTCTTCCGGGATTTCCTCCAGCTCGGCGGCGGGGGGCAGAATGTCGTCGTCCAGCTCAGGGGGAAAGTCGTCTCCGGCGGTGTCGATACCCAGATTCTCCATCACATCGTACACCTTGTCCATCTGTTCACTCTCCAAGCTGATGGAGTCCAGCGTCTCCATCATCTCCCCAGAGGACAGCTTGCCCTTTTTATAGCCGGTGTCGATCAGCTCCAGCAGCTTTTCGCCGTTCTGGACCCCCTCCACCATTTTGGCCAGCTCCGCCTTGGCCGCCTCCAGCTTCTCTGGGCTAGCCTGGGTGTGGGGCGCGGTTTCCGCTTTTCTCACGGTCTTTTTCTTTTCACTCATTGGTCTTTCATCCTCCAATAGCCTTTTTTCTGTTTCAGCGCCTGTCCCAACCCTTTCAGGTCCTCCGCGCTATGTACATCCCCCCTGCGGCTCTCCGCAAGGATGGTTCGTTTGCAGTCTTCCAGCGCCTCTCGGGCGGTGCTCCGCGCTTGGGGCTGCTGGGCAATGACGGTGAGCTGATCCAGCTCTTCCGGCGCCAGCTGCCCCTCCAACGCCGGGATCGAGACGCTCTTGTCCGCCTCCCAACGGCTTCGAAGCAGGGCAAAGGTCCTGCCCAGCAGCGGCGAGGAAAAATGCTCCGGCGTCAATTCATCCAGCTCCTGAAAAAACTCGGCGTCCAGCAGCACCACCCGCAAAATGCCCTCCTCCGCCAGAGCGGAGCGGACATTGGCGTACCGCAGTCCCCGGTCCTTGGGCTGGAGCTGGCGGGCGGGGGCCAGGTTTTGACGTTCCTCCTGCTTCCTGGCCTGGCGGCTCCACTTTTTCCGCAGACGCTCCACCTCTTGGAGCACCGCCTCCTTAGACACCTTCGCCGCCTCGGCACACCGCCCGGCGTAGATTTCCCGTTCCACCGGGCTGGGGAGCGCGGCCACCACCTCCGCCGCCGCCTGCAGGTATTTGGCCCGCTGGTCGTCTTGACTCAAATCAAAGCCCGCCTGCACCACACTCAGTCGGTACTCCGCTGAATTGGCGCTTTGGTTCATCAAACCCTCAAAGGCCCCAGGGCCGCAGTTTTTGATGTAGTCGTCCGCATCCTGCTTCACCAGCTGGCCGTCGGCGGTCCGCCGTTTTGGCAGCCGGAGCACCCTCACTCCCAGTTCCGAGCTTTTCAGAAGGGCAATGGCCCGCTGGGTGGCATCCTCACCGGCGGCGTCGTTGTCATAGCACAGCACCAGCTCCTTCGTATATCGCTCCAGCAGCCGGACGTGCTCTTCCGTAAGGGCGGTGCCCATAGTGGCCACCGTGTTGTCGAACCCCGCCTGGTGGAGTGTGATCACGTCGATATTGCCCTCCACCAAAATAAAATTGGGCCGTTTTGTACTTTTCGCGTAATTGAGGCCGTATAGGATGGATCTTTTTTTAAAAATACTCGTCTCCGGCGTGTTCAGATACTTGGGGGTGGAGTCGTCCATCACCCGGCTGGTGAAGCCGATCACGTCCCCCCGCACGTCGATGACGGGGAGCATCAGGCGGTTGCGGTACTTGTCGTACACGCCGCCGTTCTTCCCCGCCACTGCCAGTCCCGCGTCGATGAGGTCGGCCTTGTCGTACCCCTTGTCCCGCATGGCGGTGATGAGGCTGTCCCAGGCGTCGGGAGCGGCCCCTAGACCGAACCTGGCGGAAAATTTGGGGCTGATGCGCCGCTTGTCCCGGATATAGGACGCCACCTCCGCCCCCTGCGGATCGGTGAGCATGGAGCGGTAGAACCGGGCTGCCTCGCGGTTCAGCTCCAGCACACGCCTGCGCCGCTCCCGTCGCTTTCCATCTTCAAAGCTGTCCTCGGGAACCCGTAAGCCCGCCTGGTCCGCCAGCTTGCGCACCGCCTCGGGGAAAGACAGACCATCCATCTCCATGACAAAACGGACAGGGCCGCCCCCCTTGCCGCAGCCAAAGCAGTGAAATATCTGCTTGGATTCATTGACGGAAAAGGAGGGGGTTTTTTCGTGGTGAAAGGGGCAAAGCCCCCAATAGTTGGCCCCCCTCTTCGTCAGGGGCAGATAGGAGGACACCACGTCCACAATATTCAGCCGCCCATTCAGCTCATCCAGGAAAGAATCCGGTATGGCCATGGTCTCACCTCCTGATAATAGCCAATTTTGCCCTGTTTTATCACCATTTTGAAATTTAACGCCATCAGCCCCCACAAAACCGTTCTCCTCCTCCGTGGGGAGAGTCAGAAGCAATGATGCGGGCTTATCCCGGCGGCGGAACCGCCCGAAACACTTCTCCCAGCTCCACGGCGGAAAAGTCTCCGGCGGACAGCTCGGTCATCCGGGTGCAAAACGCCTCCGCACTCCCCTCCGGCAGCAGGGCATGGACGGTAACGGCGGCGGCGTATTCGATCTCCCCCACCACACCGCCCTGCGCGGCGCAGGCCAGTTTCACCCGCTCCAAAAAGCTGTAGGGGCATTCCACCGCCAAATTCAGCCAGCGGCGCACCACGGAGACTCCCGCCGCGTCCAGCGTGTCCTTGGCGCTCTGGGTGTAGGCCCGCACCAGGCCGCCCGCCCCCAGCAGCACCCCGCCAAAGTAGCGCGTGACCACGCAGCACGCGTTGGTAACGCCTTCCTTTTGGAATACCCCCAGCATAGGCTGCCCGGCGGTGCCCTGGGGTTCTCCGTCGTCGGAGTAGCGCACCGGGCCGTCCTTGAGAAGATAGCACCAGCAATTGTGCCGCGCGTCGTGGTATTTCTTTCTCATCTCGTCGATGCGGGCGCGGGCCTCCTCCTCCGTCTCCACCGGCCAGACGTGGCCGATGAAGGTGGAGCGCTTCTCCGTAAACTCCGTCTGCGCGGCACGGGTAGGAACCAGGTATTCCCTCATTTCACCACCCACCCTCTCGGGATGAACAGGTCGGTGAACTGCTCCACGGCGTAGGTGTCCGTCATGCCGGCGATGTAGTCCAGCACCGCCCGCTCCGCCCCTTCCCGCACCAAAATGTCCTGATACTCCGGAGGCAGCTTGTCCGTGTGCTTGTAATAGTATTCGTACAGCAGACAAATCATGTCCTCCGCCTTGCCCTCCTCCCCTTTTGCCAGAGGATTGAAGTAGACGGACTGGAACATGAATTCCTTCAGCTCCGCCATGGCCTTGGCCACCGGTTCCGATTGGCGGATCAAATCGCTCTCCGCGCTGGCGCGGATCACGTCCATGGTCAGTGTTTCAATGCGCTCCCCATGGGTATAGCCCAGCGTCTGGGAGATATGGACGGGAATATCCGTCGGAAAGATAATGCCTCCCCGCATAGCGTCGTCAATATCGTGGTTGATGTACGCGATCTTATCGGCAAAGCGCACCAGCTGCCCCTCCAGAGTATCCGCCGCCGGTCCTCTGGTGTGGCACAGGATGCCGTTTCTCACCTCTTGGCACAGGTTCAGCCCCGCGCCGTCATTCTCCAGCCGGTCCACCACCCGCAGGGACTGCTCATAGTGGCGGAACCCTCCCTCCACCATCCGGGACAGCGCCCGCTCCCCGGCGTGGCCGAAGGGGGTGTGGCCCAGGTCGTGGGCCAGGGCGGCGGCCTCGGTCAAATCCTCGTTGAGCCGCAGGCCCCGGGCCATGGTCCGGGCGATGCGGGATACCTCCAGGGTATGGGTCATGCGAGTGCGGTAGTGGTCTCCCTCAGGCTGGAGGAACACCTGCGTTTTGTGCTTCAGGCGCCGAAAAGACTTGCAGTGCACCACGCGGTCCACGTCCCGCTGGAAGCAGGTGCGCATGGGGCAGGGCGCAATCGCCACCGCCCTTCCCTTCGAATCGACCGACAGACAGGCCCGGGGCGAAAGGGTCTGGCGCTCCAGCTCTTCGGTGCGTTCCCGGATGGTCTGCTCCATATGGCTATCCCTCCTGTCTGATCAGCGAGAGGCAAATCGCTGTCTATTACTTATACCTCATGGATTTCAAAAACCCTTTTTATTTTCAAAAATTTTTGCATATTTTTCTTTCCCCTCCAATAAGCTTGCCCGGGAGGGAGTGCCATGACCATGACCGTCCATCTCGCCCGCCTGTTGGTGCTGGCGGTAATCTTTGTCAACGGCTGGACCGACGCGCCCAACGCCATCGCCACCGCCGTGGGCTCCGGTGCGCTGTCCTTTCGCAGAGCGGTGGTCTTAGCCGCCGTGTGCAATTTCTCCGGTGCGGCGCTGGCCTGCCTGTGCTTTCCCGCCGTGGCGGACACCATCGGGGAACTGGTGCTCTTTGCCGATCCTCAGGGGGCGGCGGCCGCCCTGAACGCCGCGCTGCTGTCCATCGTGCTTTGGGCCGTGTCGGCCTGGCGGTTCGGGCTCCCCACCAGCGAGAGCCACGCTCTGCTGGCGGGGCTGTCCGGCGCGGCTGCGGCGCTGGGGGCGGGCGCGGCGCAGCTCAACGCCGGGGCCTGGCTGCGGGCGCTGGCGGGGCTGGCGCTGTCCCTGCCGGCCGGAATGCTGGCGGGACGGCTGCTCCGGCGTGTACTGGCAGGCCGGGTGCTCCGCCCCGCCTCATGGCAGAGAGGGGCCGCCGCCCTTACCGCCCTGCTTCATGGGGCGCAGGACGGCCAGAAATTCCTGGCCCTGCTGCTCCTCACCGACGGCCTGGACGGGGAGCAGTCCTCCTCCCGGCTGGCGCTGGCCCTGCTCACCGCCGCCGTCATGGCCCTGGGCACCGCGCTGGGGGGGAAGCCCATCGTGGAAAAAGTAGGTACCGAGCTGGCCTCCCTCTCCCCTACGGACGGCCTCGCGGCGGACCTGGGGGCGGGAGCCGTCCTGCTGGTGTGCTCCGCCCTGGGCCTGCCTGCCTCCACCACCCACGCCAAGGTGTCCGCCGTGTGCGGCGCGGGCCGGGGGGCGGATCGGCGGGTCATGGGCCAGATGGCGGGAGCGTGGGTCCTCACCTTCCCCGCCTGCGGGGTCATGGCCTTCCTGCTCACCAGAGCCATGCTGTGATGCCCCGCAAAAAAGACTCCCCATTTCCCACAAACTATGGTATACTCCTTAGAACAGCCCTCCCCTGGGGGCATTAGAGAAAGAAAGGCTGTGTCCATATGTACGACCTATACGATCTGGGGCTGTATGTCATCCTATACTCCTTTCTCGGCTGGGCGGCGGAGGCCGCGTACTACGCCGTCGCCCGGCGCAGGTTCGTCAACCGGGGCGTGGTGGCTCTGCCGCTGGTGCTTTCCTACGGCTTCACCTTTGTCCTGCTGATTTTGGTGCTGCCCACCCTGGCGGAGCACCCGATTCTCTCCTTCCTGGCCACCATGGTGGTGTCCTCGGTGGTGGAGAGCATCGGCGACCACTTCTTCCGCCGCGTTGGACCCAAGATTCAGTGGAACCAGGAGCGCAGCCGTCTGCTGTCCGGCACCGGGAAGGGTCTGCTGTCCTCCGCCCTGGTGGCCGGGGTGTACTATCTCACCTACCTCATCATCCACCCGGTGCTGACGGCGGGGCTGCTGCTGGTGCCCGCACTCGTCCGGCACATCGTGGTGCTGGTGTGCCTGGTCCTCATCGGGCTGGATTTCGCCGCCGTGTTCTACGCCGCACGCACCGGAGACGCCGCCCCCTACGAGGAGCGCCAGGCGGGCGGCGGCCAGAAAAAGCTGGCCGGGTATATCTACACCGCCGTGTGGAAGCGGCTGCAGAGAGCCTACCCCGGCCTGGAGGATGGGTCCGGCCGGGAGGAGGGGACCTACACCTTCGCCAAGGGGCTTTGCTGGGACAAGCTGGTATGGGTATTTCTCATCTCCGCCCTGCTGGGAGATATCATTGAGACCTTCTGGTGCGGCCTGGTGGACGGCCAGTGGATGAACCGCTCCAGTGTGCTCTACGGTCCCTTCAGCTTTGTGTGGGGGCTGGGGGCGGTGGTGCTCACCGTTACCCTCCAGCGGCTGGCGGAGAAAAATGACCGCTATGTGTTCGCCGCGGGCTTCTTCATCGGCGGCGCCTACGAGTACATGTGCAGCGTGTTCACCGAGCTGGTGTTCGGCACCGTGTTCTGGGACTATAGCGACATGCCGCTGAATATCGGCGGGCGCACCAACGCGCTGTTCTGCTTCTTTTGGGGCGTACTGGCCGTGGTGTGGATCAAAATCATCTATCCCCCCATGTCCAAGGGCATCGAGTCCCTGCCCCCCCTGGCGGGCAAGATCGCCACCTGGCTTGTGGTGCTCGTCATGGCCTGCAACGCCCTGCTCACCAGCGCGGCCATGCTGCGTTACGCTGACCGGGCCGTACAGCCCGAGCCCGCCAACACCTTTGAGGAGATCCTGGACCGCCAATACGGCGATGAGCGCATCGAGCAGCGCTGGCCCAATATGATCGTCACCGAGGAGGCCGTGCCCTGACCGCCTCTCCCTGCTCTGAAACCGCCCCGTCACACGGGGCGGTTTTTTCATCCAAAATCCGGTGGACATCCCTAAATCATAGGTGTATAATGGACCCGCCGCCGGGTCCGCCGGTGGCAAACAGAAAAGCTCGAAAGAAGGAATGCTTGGATGAAGCAACGAAACAAAGGGCTGGCGATCTGCCTGACGGCCGCGGTCCTGCTGCTCATCGCCGCGCTGCTGGCGGGGTCCCCCGGCCCGTCGGAGAGCGTGCAGGAGGCAATGCGGGACGCAGTGCTCCACGGCACAGGGCAGATCAGCCTATTCGGCCTCATGTCAGTGAACCCGGGGATGATCTCCGCACTGCTGGTGACGGCGTTCCTGCTGCTGTGTGCCGCGCTGATCCGGGTTTTCGCCATTCCCCGGTTCCAATACCGGCCGAGGAAGCTCCAGCTGGCGCTGGAGGAACTGGTGGGCCTGTTCGACGGCATGGCCAAAAGCAACAGCCCCCACCGCAACCGCTTTCTGGGGGCATACCTATTTGCCGCCGGCTCTTACATCTTCGTAGGCACCCTGTCTGAGCTGCTGGGCCTCCAGGCCGTCACCATCCACGGCCACCCCATCACCCTGCCCGCCCCGCTGTCCGACGTGAACGCCGCCATCGCCATGGGCACCCTGTCCTATCTGGTGATCCTGTCCGGCGGTATCGTCTCCAACGGCCTGGGCGGCGTGGGCAGGACCCTCAAGGAGTTCTCCCTGCCCATCTCCATGAGCTTCCGTCTCTTCGGCGCGCTGCTCAGCGGCCTTTTGGTGACGGAGCTGGTGTACTACTACGTGGCGCTGAGCTTTGTGCTCCCCGTGGTGGTGGGAGTGCTGTTCACCCTGCTCCACGCCCTGATCCAGACCTATGTGCTCACCATGCTCACCGCGCTGTACTACGGCGAGGTGTCCGAGCCCTCCCCCAAAAAGGAGAAGAAGAAAAAGCTCCAGGCGGAGAACGCCTGATAATACCAAAGAAATAAAACGGAGGTCGTTACTGATGAATAAGCTGCTGAAAAAGATGTTTGTCCTGGCCGGGGTGTTCATGCTGGTCCTGTCCCTGGCCGCCCCCGCCTTCGCCGCCGACGCCCCCGGCGCCTCTGAGCCCGCCGCTCAGACCGAGACCGAGGAGGGCTCCACCATCGGGCTCAAGGCCATCGCCGCGGGCATCGCCGTGGGCATTGCCGCCGCCGGCGGCGCGGTGGGCATGGGCCTTGCCACCGCCAAGTCCACCGAGAGCCTGGCCCGTCAGCCCGAGGCGGAGGGCAAAATCCGCACCACCCTGATGCTGGGCCTGGTGTTCATCGAGACGGCCATCATCTACGCCCTGCTGGTGGTCATCCTCATCATCTTCGTGCTGTAAGGTCGGGAGGATATTGTCATGCCTCTGAATATCAACCTGCAGCAGATCCTGCTGCACTGGATGAACCTGGCCATCCTGACGGGAGGGCTCTATTTCCTCCTGTACAAGCCGGTGAAAGACTTTATGGACAAGCGGGCCGCCCACTACCAGGAGCTGGAGGACCAGGCGGCGGACAAGCTGGCCCAGGCCGAGCAGCTCAAGGCCGACTGCCAGGCCAAGCTGGACGCGGCGGATGAGGAGATCCACCAGGAGCGCCTCCAGGCCCAGCAGGCCGCCGCCCAGGCCGCCCAGGAGCAGCTGGCCCAGGCGGAGGAGCAGGCGCAGCGCATCGTGGCCAAGGCCCAGGCCGAGGCGGAGCAATCCAAGGAGCGGGCCCTGCGGGAGTCCCAGCGGGAGATGCGGGAGCTGGCCGCCCGAGCGGCGAAGAAGCTGGCCGCCAAGCCCGGGGCCGACTTCTTTGACCAGTTCTTGGATCTGACGGAGGGAGGCCGGACCCATGAGGGCCGCTAGAGGCCGGCTGATGGCCCAGCTGCGCAGCGCCGACCAGCCCACCGAGGCCCAGCTGGCCCGCTTCGGTGAATTTCTCTCCCGCACCTATAAGCGCCAAGTACCCCTCCACTGGGAGTTTGACGAGGGTCTCCAGGACGGTTTCCGCCTCCAGGTAGGCTCTGATGTGTATGACTGGACCCTGGACGGCCGGGTGCGGCAGTTCCAGGACTACCTGCGCAGGCTGGAGCCGGGGGAAAATGATATCGTCCCCCTGATTCGCCAAGCGGTGGAGCAGTGGGAACCCTCCCCCACCCCGGAGGAGATGGGTGAGGTACTGTCCGTAGACAGCGACATTGCCCATGTCAGCGGCCTCGCCCACGCCCAGTACGGGGAAATTCTGGTGTTCGAGGGCGGCGTGAGGGGCATGGTCCAGGACCTGCGCCCCCAGGGGCTGAGCTGCATCCTCTTCGGCGACGGCGAGGAGATCCGGGCGGGCAGCATGGTCCGCCGCACCCTGAAAACCGCCGGAATGCCGGTGGGCGAGGGCTATCTGGGCCGGGTGGTGGACGCCCTGGGCCTCCCCGTGGACGGCAAGGGGGCCATCGAGCCGGAGGGCTACCGCCCCATGGAGACCCCCGCCCCCGGCATCCTGGACCGCCAGCCGGTGAACACCCCCATGGAGACCGGCCTGCTGGCCATCGACTCCATGTTCCCCATCGGACGGGGCCAGCGGGAGCTCATCATCGGCGACCGTCAGACCGGCAAGACCGCCATCGCCCTGGACACCATCCTCAACCAGAAGGGCAAGGACGTGGTGTGCATCTATGTGGCCATCGGCCAGAAGACCAGCTCGGTGGCCCAGCTGGCGGAGAACCTGGCCCGCCGGGGCGCCATGGAGTACACCACCATCGTCACCGCCCCCGCCGGGGCCTCCGCCGCTTTGCAGTATATCGCCCCCTACGCCGGGTGCGCCCTGGCCGAGCACTTCATGTACCAGGGGGACGACGTGCTCATCGTGTACGACGACCTCAGCAAGCACGCCATCGCCTACCGGGCCCTGTCCCTGCTGCTGGAGCGCTCCCCCGGCCGGGAGGCCTTCCCCGGCGACGTGTTCTACCTCCACTCCCGCCTGCTGGAGCGCTCCGCCCACCTCAGCGACGAGCTGGGGGGCGGCAGCATGACCGCCCTGCCCATCGTGGAGACCCAGGCAGGGGACGTGTCCGCCTATATCCCCACCAACATCATCTCCATCACCGACGGCCAGATTTTCCTGGAGAGCGACCTGTTTTTCTCCGGTCAGCGGCCCGCCGTCAACGTGGGCTTGTCCGTGTCCCGGGTGGGCGGCGACGCCCAGACAAAGGCCATGAAGTCCGCCGCCGGGGCCATCCGGCTGGACCTGGCCCAGTACCGGGAGATGGAGGTGTTCACCCAGTTCTCCAGCGACCTGGACGACACCACCAAGCGCCAGCTGTCCTACGGCCAGGGGCTGATGCGGCTGCTGCGCCAGCCCCAGTACGCCCCCCTGTCCCACCACCAGCAGGTCATCGTGCTCACCGCCGCCATGGGCCACGTGATGCAGGACGTGCCGCTGAATAGGATGGACGACTTCCGGGCCGGTCTGCTGGCCACCGTGGAGCAGGAGGGCGCAGACCTGTGCGCCCGCGTCGACCAGACCGGCAAGCTGTCCGAGGACGACCGGGAGGAGATTTTGGACCTGGCCCGGGCGTACTTGACCCGATTCCAGGCCAACGGAAAGCAGGGCAGCTGACATGGCCGGGACCAAGGAGATCAAAGACCACATCAGCAGCGTCCAGGAGACCAAAAAGATCACCAGCGCCATGTACCTCATCGCCTCCACCAAACTGCGCAAGGCACGGCAGGAGCTGGACAACACCCGGCCCTATTTCGAAGCCCTGCGCCGGGAGATCAAGCGCATCTTCCGCACCGTGGGCGACGGCGTGGTGGACAGCCCCTACTTCTACCCCATGGAGGGGGAGCCCCCCCTGGACAAGCCCAACGCCTGCCTGGTCATCACCGCGGACAAGGGGCTGGCGGGAGCCTACAACCAGAACGCCATCAAGGAGGCCATGAAGCTCCTGGAAACCCACCCGGATACCAAGCTGTATGTAGTGGGCGAGTACGGGCGGCGGTTTTTCGTCTCCCACAGTATCCCCATTGAGCACAGCTTCCTCTACACCGCCCAGAACCCCACCATGGCCAGGGCCCGGGAGATCAGCGCCCTGCTGCTGGACGGCTTTGAGAACGACCGGCTGGACAAGATTTACGTGGTGTACACCGACATGGGCAACGGCATGGACTTTCAGGCTAAATGTACCCGTGTGCTGCCCTTTCACCGGACCCATTTTGCCGACTCCGCCCTCACCGAGCCACCGGTGACCACCCCCTTCGAGTTTCTGCCCGACGTGCGGACGGTGCTGGACAGTATGATGCCCAGCTATGTGTCCGGCTTTATTTACAGCGCTCTTATCGACAGCTTCTGCTGTGAGCAGCAGGCCCGCATGACCGCCATGGACAGCGCCAACCAGAACGCGGAGAAGCTGCTGGGAGAGCTGTCTCTGGAATTCAACCGGGTCCGGCAGTCGGCCATCACCCAGGAGATCACCGAGGTGTCCGCCGGGGCCAAGGCCCAGCGTAAAAAGCACGAGAAAGAAGGCTGATGATTTTGGAACGTGGGATCATCAAACAAATATCCGGTCCGGTGGTGGACGTGGAGATCGTCGAGGGCGAGCTTCCCCGGCTCCGGGAGGAGCTCACCGTGGAAAAGGATGGTCAGGACCGGGTGATGGAAGTGGCCCAGCACCTAAACAGCACCACGGTGCGGTGTATCATGCTCTCCCCCAGCGAGGGCCTGGCCCGCGGCCTGGCGGTGGACGTTCCGGGCCACACCATCCAGGTGCCGGTGGGCGAGGCCACCCTGGGGCGCATGTTCAATGTCCTGGGCCAGCCCATCGACGGGGGCGGGCCGGTGCCCGAGGGCACCCCGGTGCGCTCCATCTACCGCAAACCCCCCGCTTTTGACGAGCAGAGTCCTTCCGTGGAGATTTTGGAGACGGGCATCAAGGTCATCGACCTGCTGGAGCCCTACCCCAAGGGGGGCAAGATCGGCCTGTTTGGCGGCGCCGGCGTGGGCAAGACGGTGCTCATCCAGGAACTCATTCATAACGTGGCCACGGAGCACGGCGGCTATTCCATCTTCACCGGCGTGGGCGAGCGCTCCCGTGAGGGCAACGATCTGTGGCGGGAGATGCGGGAGAGCGGCGTGTCCGCCAAGACCGCCCTGGTGTTCGGCCAGATGAACGAGTCCCCCGGCGTGCGTATGCGGGTGGCCCTGTCGGGGCTGACTATGGCCGAGCATTTCCGGGACAAGGAACACAAGGACGTGCTGCTGTTCATCGACAACATCTTCCGCTTTGTCCAGGCGGGCAGCGAGGTGTCCACCCTGCTGGGGCGGATGCCCTCCGCCGTGGGCTACCAGCCCACCCTGGCCAACGAGATGGGGGAGCTCCAGGAGCGCATCACCTCCACCAAAAACGGCTCGGTGACCTCGGTACAGGCGGTGTACGTCCCCGCCGACGACCTCACCGACCCCGCCACCGCCACCACCTTCGCCCATCTGGACGCGACGACGGTTTTGAGCCGCAAAATCTCCGAACAGGGCATCTACCCCGCCGTGGATCCCCTAGAGTCCTCCTCCCGCATTCTGGAGGCGGACGTGGTGGGTCAGGAGCACTACCGGGTGGCCCGGAAGGTCCAGGAGATTCTGGAAAAATACCGGGAGCTTCAGGACATCATCGCCATTCTGGGCATGGATGAACTCAGCGATGAGGACCGCAAAACCGTGGCCCGGGCCCGGCGGCTTCAGCGCTTCCTGGCCCAGCCCACCCACGTGGCGGAGAAGTTCACCGGCATCCCCGGCGTGTACGTCCCTCTGAAGGACACCCTGGAGAGCTTTGCCGCCATCGTGGACGGCGAGTTGGACCAGTATCCCGAGGCGGCGTTCTACAACGTGGGCGCCTGGCGGGACGTGGTGGAGAAGGCCAAGAAGCTGGAGGGCGGCGCGTGATGGATACCTTTCAGGTCCACATTTTGGCGGCGGACCGGACCTTGTACGAGGGGCCCTGCGTCAGCCTCACCATCCCCGCCAGCGACGGGGAGCGGGGCATTCTGGCCCACCACGCCAGCATGATGGCCGCCATCGTGCCGGGAATGCTCCGTTACCAGCCGCCGGACCAGGAGGTTCAGCTGGCGGCGGTATCCCCCGGCATGGTGAAGGTGGAGCACAATGAGGTACTGGTGCTGGTGGACTCCGCCGAGCGGCCCGAGGAGATCGACGAGGCCCGCGCCCGCCGGGAGGCCGACGAGGCCCGGGAGGCCCTGCTGCAAAAGAAGAGCCGCCAGGAGTACCAGCTGGCTCAGGGATCGTTGGCCCGGGCGCTCAACCGCCTGCGGGTGAAAGGCAAGAGCCCCAATGTCTGAGAAAGGACGTGGAGAAGTGGCAAAAAAGGCGCTGAAATGGGTGGGTATCGTGTTGGGTGTGCTCGCGCTGGCCTTTGTTGGGCTGGTGGCGTGGCTGACCGTGACGGAGTATAAGCCCGCCGCCGTGGAGGACGTGGCGATCAGCCGGACCGGCGCGCCCAAAACCGTCTTTCTCTCCCCTGGGGATTCCCTCACGGTGCTGTCTCAGAACACCGGCTACGCCGGATTAGGCGCTGACTCCGACTTTTTTATGGACGGCGGAACGGACGTGGCCCCCACCTGGGATCAGGTAGACACCAATCTGCTTGGGCTGGAAAGCCTGTTAGCCGAACAGAGTGCCGATGTCTATTTTCTCCAAGAAGTGGATACCGGTTCTTCCCGTAGCGACGGCACTGACGAGAGCCTCATTTTCTGGCACGCGCTTCTCTCTGATGGCAAAGGGTCCTATTCCAGTTCATATGCGCTGAATTATTCCTGCGATTTCGTCCCCTATCCCCTGCCCCCCATCGGGAAAGTCCACAGCGGTCTGCAGACCATGAGCATTTTCCATGTAGACAGCGCCCAGCGCGTGGCCCTGCCCTGTCCCTTCTCCTGGCCGGTGTCCACCGCCAATCTGAAGCGGTGCCTGCTGGTCAGCCGGGTGCCGCTGGAGGGCTCCAACAAGGAGCTGGTGCTGGTCAACCTCCACCTGGAGGCCTACGACGACGGCGAGGGCAAGGCCGCTCAGACCAAGGTGCTGATGGACTTCCTCACCGCCGAATACGAAAAAGGCAACTATGTCATCGCCGGGGGCGACTTCAACCAGACCTTCCCCGGCGCGCTGGACGCTTTCCCCATTCAGGACCCGTCCCTGTGGACTCCCGGCGTACTGGAGGAGGACATCCTCCCCGACGGCTGGCAGTTCACTTACGACCTGTCCACCCCCAGCTGCCGCCTGCTCAATCACCCCTATGACCCAGACCCGGCGGGCAACCAATTCTACGTCATCGATGGGTTCATTCTTTCCCCCAATGTACGGCTGGACAGTGTGGCGACCATCGACTGCCAGTTCCGGTACGCCGACCACAACCCAGTGACCGCACAGGTGACCTTGAAGCCGTAAGCGAATATCCCCAGAGCGCCGGAGCAAAATCCGGCGCTCTTTTTCATGTCTCGGCGTAAAATGCGCATGATATAGGGAAATGGGGAGCGGTCGATGGATATTTTCCAGCCGCAAGCCATGGCGGGCGGACTGTGCCTGGACAAATGCGTCCCGGATCCGCCCCCTTCGGAATCATAAGATTGACAGATGGCCGCGGTATGGATAAAATATCAGCAGGGCATCCGTCCAGTCAAATGCAGGGAGGTGAGCGCATGAACCAAGATTTGACCCGCGGCCCCGTGCTGGCTTCCATGCTGCGCTTTGCCGTCCCCATGATCCTGGGCGATCTGCTTCAGCAGTGCTACAACGTGGCAGATACCCTCATTGTAGGCCAATACCTGGGCAAGAACGCCCTGGCCGCCGTGGGGTCCTCCTTCACGCTGATGACCTTCCTCACCTCCATTCTGCTGGGGCTGTGCATGGGCAGCGGGGCGGTGTTCTCCATCCGCTTCGGCCAGCGGGACGAAAACGGTCTGCAGGAGGGCGCTCACGCCGCTTTCGCGCTCATCGCCGCCCTTACCCTGGCGCTGAACGCGCTGGCCTTCCTCTTCCTGGACCAGATTCAGGTCTTTCTCCGGGTACCGACCGAGGTGTGGGGCATGATGCGGGAGTATCTGGCCGTCATTTTCTGCGGCATCACCGCCACCTTTCTCTACAACTATTTTGCCTCCTTCCTGCGGGCGGTGGGCAACTCTGTGGCGCCGCTGGCCTTTTTAGCAACGTCCGCCATACTGAATATCGTTTTGGATTTGTGGTTCGTACTGGGCCTGAAGCGGGGCGTGTCCGGCGCCGCCGAGGCCACCGTCATTGCCCAGTATGTCTCTGGGCTCGCCATTACGGCCTATACGCTGGCAAAATATCCTCAGCTGCGCCCTGCGGGCGGTCGTCTCCGTGTCAATCCCGCTCGAATCTGGGAAATCGCGGGCTTTTCCATCCTCACCTGCGTCCAGCAGTCGGTGATGAACCTGGGCATTCTCCTGGTCCAGGGGCTGGTGAACAGCTTCGGACCCACGGTGATGGCCGCCTTCGCGGCGGCGGTGAAAATCGACGCCTTCGCCTACATGCCCGTCCAAGACTTCGGCAACGCCTTCTCCACCTTCATCGCCCAGAACTACGGTGCGAAGAAGGAGGACCGCATTCAGGCCGGATGGCGGGGCGCGGTTCTCTCGTCCATGCTGTTCTGCGCTGCCGTCTCCGTCCTGGTGTGCATCTTTGCCCGGCCCCTCATGGGCCTGTTTGTGGACGCGAAAGAGACGCAGACCATCCTGGAAGGGGTTCGCTACCTGCGCATTGAGGGGGCCTTCTACTGCGGCATCGGCTGCCTGTCCCTGCTGTACGGCCTATACCGGGCCCTGGGCCGGCCGGGAATGTCGGTGGTGCTCACGGTCATCTCCCTGGGCACCCGGGTGGCGCTGGCCCACCTGCTGTCCGCCATTCCCGCCGTCGGCGTGGTGGGCATTTGGTGGTCGGTGCCCATCGGGTGGCTGCTGGCGGACCTGACCGGCGTCGTCTATTATCTCGCCCGGCAAAAGCGGCTGCTTTC
Source organism: uncultured Oscillospiraceae bacterium (assembly GCA_949948775.1). Taxonomy (GTDB): domain Bacteria; phylum Bacillota; class Clostridia; order Oscillospirales; family Oscillospiraceae; genus Enterenecus. The sequence goes on along the minus strand of CATLHC010000004.1, from coordinate 30,196 downwards.
CTGGGACAACGCCCGAAGCTCCCAAAGTATATAGATTTTTTTCGCCGCGTGTGGTACAATGTCCGCATGTGCCGCGCCGGGCGGGGCGGCACATGCAAGTCTGGAAAGGAAGCGAATACATATGGCGGAAGAGCGCAATGACGGCCTGCGGCCCGACGGGCAGGAGACGGTCATGGTATATATCGACCCCGAGGTCATCCAGAGTCTGGCCGACGTGTCTGCCAAAAAGCAGCAGAGCTTCCGGGAGCTGGTGGAGGCCGCCGAGGAGGGCGATCTGGACGCCCAGTATCGGGTGGCCATGGCGTTCTGCAACGGCACCGACGGCGCCCAGCGGGACGAGAGTCTGGCTTTCCGGTGGTTTACCAAGGCGGCGGAGGGGGACTATATCGCCGCCCAATACGGCCTGGGGCTGTGCTATATCCGGGGCATCGGCACGCAAAAGAATTTGGAGCGGGGCGCGGCCCTGCTCACCCAGGCCGCGGAGCAGGGCTATCCGCCCGCGCAGTGCGAGTTGGGGCTGTGCTATGAGCTGGGCACCGGACTGGAGATGAACAAGGAGCGGGCGGCGGAGCTGTACCGGGAGTCCGGTGAACAGGACTATGCCCCCGCCCAATGCAACCTTGGTTTTTTCTATTACCGGGGGATTGGCGTGGAACAGGACTACCAGGAGGCGGTGAACTGGTTTGAGAAGGCCGCGCAGCAGGAGTATCCACGGGCCCAGACCCTGCTGGGCGAGTGCTTTGAGAGCGGCCTGGGCGTGGACAAGGACGTGGACAGGGCCCTGGAGCTGTACCGCGCCGCCCATGCCCAAAAGTATGACGCGGGCACCTGCGCCCTGGGGGTCTGCTACGACCAAGGGATCGGCGTGGAAAAGGATGAGAAAAAGGCGGCGGAACTGTACCGCCAGTGCGCCGAGCAGGGGTATCCCAAGGGGCAGTTCCTGCTGGCCCAGTGCTATGAGCTGGGCCAAGGCGTGGAGCGGGATCTGACAAAATCCGCAGACCTGTACCGACAGGCCCATGAGGACGGCTATCCCCCCGCCACCTGCGCTTACGGCCTGTGCTATGAGCTGGGGCAGGGCGTGGAACAGAACCTGCCCCGGGCGGTGGAGCTGTACGCCCAGGCGGCGGAGCAGGGCTATGTGCCCGCACAGTGCAATCTGGGCTTCTGCTACTACCGGGGTATCGGCGTGGAGGTGGACGATAAACGGGCGGTCCACTGGTTTGAGCTGGCGGCGGAGGAGGGCTATCCCCGCGCTCTGGGCCTTCTGGGGGACTGCTATGACTTTGGTTACGGCGTAACGACGGACCACACCAAAGCCGCTCAGCTGTACCGCGCGGCCCACGAGGGGGGCTATCCCCCCGGCACCTGCTCTCTGGGCTTGTGCTATGAGCTGGGCCAGGGTGTGGAGGAGGACAAGGCCAAGGCCGTGGAGCTGTACCGCCAGGCCGCCGATGCCGGAGACGCCAGGGCGCAGTGCAACCTGGGCTACTGCTACTATCGGGCCATCGGCGTGGAGGAGGACAACAGCCAAGCCGTATTTTGGTTTGACAAGGCCGCGCAGCAGGGACACAGCCGGGCGCTGTTCCTGCTGGGACAATGCTATGAAGCCGGTTTCGGCGTAGAGACCGACCTGGCGCGGGCGGCGCGGCTGTACGCCCAGTCGGACGAAAAGGGCCACCCCGGCGGCTCCTGCGCACTGGGGCTTTGCTATGAGCTGGGCCGGGGTGTGGAGATGGACAAGGCCCGGGCGGTGGAGCTGTACCAAAAAGCCGCCAAGGGGGGTGAGGCCCGCGGGATGTGCAATCTGGGCTTCTGTTACTACCAGGGCATCGGCGTGGAGCAGGACGACAAGCAGGCCGTCCACTGGTTTCAGCTGGCGGCGGAGCAGGGCTATCCCCGGGCACAGCAGCTGCTGGGCGAGTGCTATGAAAACGGCTGCGGCGTAGAGGCCGACATGGACAAGGCGGTGGAGCTGTACCGCAGAGCCCATGAGCAGCGCTTTCCCACCGCCACCTGCTCCCTGGGCACCTGTTACGAGTACGGCAAGGGCGTAGCCGTGGACAAAGCGCGGGCCGTGCAGCTCTACAGGGAGGCCGCCGAGCAGGGCAGCGCCTGGGCCATGTGCAACTATGGCTACTGTCTCTACCAGGGCATCGGCGTAGAGATGAACGACGATGAGGCGGTCGTCTGGTTCCGCAGGTCGGCGGCCCAAGGCAGCGCGCGGGCCCACTTTTTGTTGGGGGAATGCTATGACTACGGCTACGGCGTGGAGCAGGACCAAAAGGAGGCCGCACGGCTGTACGCCATTGCCCACGAGGGCGGCTATGCCTCCGGCACCTGCTCTCTGGGGCTGTGCTACGAGCTGGGCCACGGCGTGGAACAGGATCAGGAGACGGCGGCGGAGCTGTACCGCATGGCGGCGGAAAAGGGCAACACCCGTGCCATGTGCAACCTGGGCTTTTTCTACTATCACGGCATTGCCGTGGACGAGGACGCCGCTGAGGCGGTGAAATGGTTTGCTAAAGCCGCCGAGGCAGGGTTTCCCCGGGCGGAATTTCTGCTGGGTGAGTGTTATGAAAACGGCCGCGGCGTGGAAAAGGATGAGAAAAGGGCGGCGGAGCTGTACCGCCAGGCGGCGGACCAGGGCTACAAAAAGGCTAAGGAGGCGCTGGAGCGCCTGTCCGCCTCACAGCCGCCGGCCCAGCCTCGCCGGAACGCAAAGCCCGCGCCGGCCCAGACGGCGAAGGCGCCCAAAAAGCGTTCCTGGTGGCCCTTCAACAAAAAGTAAGTGCCGGTACTGAAAGCGCAGAGCAGGCGCCCTCCCGCGGGAGAGCGCCTGCTTTTATCCTGATGCTTCGGTTCGTTCCATCACATGGATCCGGAACTGCCCCGTGACGGTCAGCCGGTCCAGCTCCGCCAGCCGCGCCGCCCCCGCCCTGGGGGATTTCCAGTAATAGGGCGTCATGCGGAACAGATCCTGAATGGTTTGGGCGTCCGGCAGAGTAAAGCGGGTCTCCACGGGAACCACATCCAGATAGCGGAAGCCCGGATATTCCTCCCGTCTCTCCTCGTTTTCATAGGGCCGCTCATACACAACCGCCTTCAGCTCCCACAGGTGCCGAGGTCCGGGGACCACATAGAGGAACCTCCCTCCCGGCCTCACGACTCGGGCAAATTCCTCCGCCGCCAGAGGGGAAAAACAGTTCGCCAACAGGTCAATGGTCCCGTTCCCCACCGGAAGATGGTAGAGCGTCCCCACCGCAAACTCCACCGACGGGCAGCGGCGGGCCGCCTTCCTCACCGCCGGCTTGGACAGGTCTACGCCTGCGGTCCGGCCCCGTTTTTGGGCCACGATCTCCGCCGCCGCTTGAGTATACCAGCCCTCGCCACAGCCCGCGTCCAGCAGGTTGGGCGAATCCGGCGCCAATTCCCCGATCAGCCTGCACAGCCGCTCCCGCAATGGCAGATACCAGCCCCCCTCCAAAAAACGGGTCCGGGCGGCAGTCATCTCCTTGTCATCCCCCGGAGCCTTGGAGTGCTGCTGATTGGCCGGAAGCAGGTTGACATACCCCTCCCGGGAAACATCAAAGCCGTGACCCGCGGGGCACACATAGCGCCTCTCTTCCCGGATCAGCCTCCCACCGCATATGGGACAGCAGAACAGGCTCTTTAAGGCGCTCATTTCTCCCGCCATTGCACTCCGCTCTGGCCGGACCACACCACCATGTTCCTGCCGAGCCGCTTGGCGTCATACAGCATGGTGTCCGCCAGCTTCAAATAGGTGTCCAAGTTATCCCCCAGCCTCGGCGTCAGGGTGACGCCCCCCGCGCTGATGGTGACCCAGGGGCTTACCGGTGAGTTATGTGGGATATGTAGGTTCTCCACCGATTGGCGGACCGTTTTCATGAACTCAAAAGCGGACTTTCCCTCGCTGCCCAGGAATACCGCCACAAACTCCTCCCCACCGTATCGGGCAAACAGGTCGGTGGGCCGCTGAAAATGAGACGCCGCCGTCTTGGCCACGGACGCCAGCACCTTATCCCCCTCCGGATGGCCGAAGGTGTCGTTATACACTTTGAACTTATCAATATCAAACATACAGATGGAAAAGGGCAGCTGAAAACGCATGGCCTCCCGCCAGCGGACAAGGCTCTCGTCCTCGTACTGGCGCCGGTTGGCCACACCGGTCAGCTCATCCACCATGGCCTGCTCTTTGAACCGCATCTGATAGTGGTACAACTGAATATGCGTATACACCCGGGCCTTGATGATCGCCGGGTTAAAGGGCTTGGTCACATAGTCCACCGCCCCCATCAGCAGCCCCCGTTCCTCATACTGCACATCCGACAGGCTGGTGATGAGAATCACAGGGACATATCGGGTGACATAGGCGGCCTTCAGCTCCTGGAGAAGCATAAAGCCATCCATCCCCGGCATGACCACGTCCAGCAGGATCAGGGAATACCCGCCCTCCTTGGCGGCCCGAAGCCCCTCCTCCGCCGTACAGCAGGTGGTGAGCTCGTAGTGGTCGGCTTCCAGAATCGAACGCAAAAACCCGGTCTGAACCGAACTGTCGTCGATCACCAAAATTTTGTCCATGGGATCTTCCCCCTTACCCCATCCTTTATCCGCAGTCCTGTCCGGCGGCATCCCGCCTGCCGCCGGTGATATCCTGCGCCACGTAAACCGCTGTTTTGGGCCGGTCATCCCCCCCGGAACGTGCCAGTACCACAGACGCCCTCACCCATCGCCAGGAGCTTGGGGACTCTCCGGACACCTCGTCCAGCCTGCGGTATTCCACCGCCGCGCAGGGCTGCCACCACCGCAGGCTCTCCCGCAGGTTGTCCAAATCCATCACCCTGAGGTATTCCGCCCGGTCATCCGGGTGGATAAAGTGGTTGGCATAGATGGCCAGTCCCGCGGTGTAGTTCACCTCATTCCCCAGCACATCCCCCACCCGGCTGAGCTGGGTAACGGTCCGAAAGGTGTCTGTCTCCAGGTCCAGGTAATAGGTACAGAAAAATAGGCTGCTCAGGCTGCTGATGATATAGGCCCAGTCCTCAGCCTTTCCCCGATCGTGTCCGCCGCCCTCCTGCGCAGTACTCCAATTTTTTTCATCATTCTTCATTTCCAAGCGATGCTCCCTCCAGACAGCTGCGGCATAGCGCTCACCTGACCGGCGCTATACCAAAAGCAAAATTACGTCAAATCCGGAAATTTACAAGATTATCCACTTCATCTGTGGACCAAAGCAGCAATTTTTATGTATTTTTATATTATAGCACAAAAGCTCCCACAAAGCAATCCGTGGCTTTCCCCATTTAAAAGTTTTCAGGCAACGGAAACTGTGGAGGGCAGTTTTTAGAAAAACCGCCCTCCACACACTGCGCCTCTATGATCAGCCTTTGGGCCCGTCAGCCCGGGCGCTTCTTCCCCGTCAGCTCCTCCATGGTGCGCAGCAGCAGCGCCAGGTCCATCGGCTTGCGCAGATGGGCGTCGATGCCGCACTCTTTAGCGCGGCGCCGGTCGTTTTCCAGCACATTGGCGGTCAGTGCGATGATCGGTACGCCGGCCTTTTCCTTATCGAGCAGGCTGCGGATGGCCAAAGACGCCTGCCAGCCGTCCATCACCGGCATCTGCAGATCCATGAGCACCACGTCGTAGTATCCGGGATCGGCCTCCTTAATCTTTTCCAGGGCGATCTCTCCATTTTCAGCGGGGTCGATGAGAAAGCCCAGCTCACCCAGCAGCTCCGTCTCAATCTCCCGGTTGATCTCATTGTCCTCCGCCAGCAGGATGCGCCGGGCCGTACCCTGGTCGTCCTTTTTGGGAGCCGCGCTGTGCCATGTCCGAATGTGCAGCCGGAAGGCAGCGGTGAACGTACTGCCCTTCCCCACCGCGCTCTGCACACTGAGTACGCCTCCCATCATATCTACGATGCTTTTGGCGATGGTCAGCCCCAGGCCAATACCATGTACGCCGCTGAGGGTGCTGTTTTTCTCCCGGCTGAAGGGCTCAAACAGCTTATCCAGAAATTCCGGGCTGATTCCGATGCCCGTATCCTCCACCGTAAGGCGGTACACGGCGTACTCGTTGGGCAGTTCCTCTCCCTCTTCCACCCGGATGGTGACCCGCCCTCCGGGATTGGTATAGGTCACGGCGTTGTTGGCCAGATAGAGCATCAGCTGACGCATCTTTTCCTGATCCGTAAACACGATGTTATGGCGCAGGCCCTCGCAGTCCAGGCGGAAGGTGATGTCCTTCTCATGGGCCTGGGGCTCCAGGAAGGAGAACACATCCCCCACCGTCTCCCGCAGATCGCACTCCACCTCGTTCAAATCGCCGGAATCGTCCAGAGACGCCACCTGGAGCACTTTGTCAATCATGTCCAGCAGCTGGCGGCTGGCGGCCTCCACCCGGTCCAGGTTATCCAGCGCTTCCGATCGGTCGTCTATGTTCAGCTTGGCCAGCGTGGTAAAGCCAAAGATGGCGTGAAGCGGGGTGCGCATATCATGGGACATATTGGACAAAAAGGTATTCTTGCTGTTGATCGCCAAATTGGCTTTGGCCAAGGCTTCCGCCAGCAGGGACTGCTGCTCCATCTGCCGCTGAATCTCCTCATCCACCCGGTGATAGCCCAGCACCACCTGGCTCACACCGTTGTCGTGGCCTACGTTCACCACCCGCAGCTGGAGGTATTGCAGCTCTCCCTTATTGACCACGCGGTAGTTAAAATAATAGGTTCGGCTGTCCGCCAGCTTCTCCCGGATATAATCCGGCGCCGTGGCCTTGGCCACCATCTCCCGGTCCTCCGGGTGGACCCACATGTCCACGTAGTTGTCGGCGTACTGCAGATAGCTTCGCTCGGCGAGCTTGCCATAAAACAGCACGGAAGTGCGCTCACTCAGCCGATATGGCTGGATCTTGTCCAGATCCAGATCCACATAATTGATGGCCTCATAGTTTACGCTCAGCCCTTCGATGACCTCCAGCTGCCGGATATACTCCTTGTTGATCAGGCTGCGTTCCTTATCATACTCTTCGATCAGGGTCTGCAGCCGCTGTTCCCGCTCCAGCCGCTCATTCATGAGCAGCGTTTTTTCCATCAGCTGCTGCGTGTGCTTCTCTGTGGCGTCTCCTAGGAATACGTAGAAAACGTCCCCTATCATTTCACTGTGGATAAAATGGCCATAATCTTCGATCCATCGGATCGCCCCATCCTTGCGGCGGATACGGTACTCCACATAATCCAAATCGTACTGGCTGGCGGCAATCTGAGCGCGAATGCTCTCCTCCACACCCTCCAAATCCTCCGGATGCACCAGGCCGCGGAAGGAATTGCCGGTATGTTCCCGGAATTCCTCTATAGTCTCGCATCCAAAGATGCGCAGCAGGGCCCGGTTGGCGTAGATGATCTCCTCCCCCCGGTCCGCGTAATAGACCAGAAACCCCCCGGGCATCTCGTCCATAAAGCTGATAAAGCTGCCGGCTATCTCCACGCCTTGTTCCTCCATGGCACGTGATTTTTGGGACTCCGCAGGTACGCCAGGCTGCTGAAACCGTTCCAACAGCTGCAGGATCTGTTCAATGGAGCGCCCCTCATCCTTTTGTTCACGCATGGCCGCATCGCCCCTCTCTAAGTTAGGAATTTTATCACAAAAGCGGGGCTTTGTCATTATGTTTTCCAAAATTTTTTGTTTCCTCCAATCTATGGTATGAATTCCCTAATTCTGTTCATTTTATCTTGTTAAACCTTGAAGGTGAGGGAAAATAGGCTCTTGATATATCTTTCCAGATAAAATATAATAATTAACACACACTCTTGGAGGAGGAATTGCAATGCTGACCAACGACTTTAAGGGCATATCCCTGTCCCGCCTGGGCTTCGGCACCATGCGCCTGCCCCTGCTCCCCGGGCGGACGGAGGCCACAGCTATCGACGAGGCGCAGGTGGACAGTATGATCGACTACGCTCTGGCCCACGGTGTGAACTATTTCGACACCGCCCACCCCTACCACGGCGGGCTGTCGGAGCGGGTGGTGGGCCGGTCCCTGGCCCGTCACCCCCGTGAAAATTGGTACTTAGCGGACAAATATCCCGGCCATCAGATTGCCAGCAGCTATAACCCCGCCGCCATTTTTGAGGAGCAGCTGGAAAGATGCGGGGTGGACTATTTCGATTTCTATCTGCTCCACAACGTATACGAGAACTCCATTCAGGTGTACATGGACCCTCAGTGGGGCATTGTGGACTATTTTGTGGAACAGAAGCGCCTGGGACGGATCAAGCACCTGGGCTTTTCCTGCCACGGCGGTCTGCCCACCCTGACCAAATTTCTGGACTACTGCGGGGATCAGATGGAGTTCTGCCAGCTGCAGCTGAACTACCTGGACTGGACGCTTCAGCAGGGCAGGGAAAAGTACGAGCTGCTCACCGACCGAAGTATTCCCATCTGGGTGATGGAACCCATCCGGGGCGGGAAACTGGCAAACCTGCCCGACAGTCAAATGGAGACGCTGCGCCGCCACCGCCCGGACGAGAGCGCCGCCGCCTGGGCGCTGCGGTTTCTGCAGGGGCTGCCCAATGTGAAGATGATCCTGAGCGGCATGTCCAGCCTGGAGCAGATGGAGCAAAACGTGGCCACCGTCACCCAAGACAGGCCGCTGACCCAGGAGGAGCGGACCGCTCTGCTGGAGCTGGCGGAGGGAATGAAGGACTCCGTCCCATGCACCGCCTGCCGATACTGCTGCGACGGCTGCCCCATGGGGTTGGACATCCCCGCCATGATCGCCGCCTATAACGAGGCCCGCTTCCAGCTCAGCTCCAGCGTTCGGATGCGTTTTGACGCGCTGCCCGAGGACAAGCGGCCCGCCGCCTGCATCGCCTGCGGCAAGTGCGCCCGAACCTGCCCGCAGGGCATCGACGTCCCCGCGGCGCTGAAAGAACTGGCGGAATTCATTGAGCGGATTCCCGATTGGGCGCAGGTGTGCAAGGCCAGAGAGGAAGAGGCACAGAAAAACCGGAGCTGAACCATAATGCCCATGATAGAATTTGAGCGCCGTCCCACAAGAGAGGGACGGCGCTCAAATCTATTGTTTCCTCTTTCTCACGGACGGTCCGGGGTATTGGGGAAATTCACAATGTTGCTCTCCCCTGTCTCCCCGCCATCGACATGGACAAAGGTGGGCGCCGTCCACTTCAGAATCAGCGTCCGCTCCCCGCCCTTGGGTCCCGTCCAATAATGGTGCCAGTGACCTCGTCTGGAGTGGAGGCGCTTGCGTGCGGCTTCGCCCCCGTCCTGCCCGAAGTCCTCTATCCTTGTCCTGCGGATCGCGCTCCCGATGCGGACCCCCACAGAATACGATTTGATTTCCCGCTCCGGGTCCGTAATGCGCACGACCTTTCCCCCGCCGCCGGTCGGAGCGCGGTCCGGCTCAGCCGGGTCCTCAACCACTTCCGAGTTTTCCGCCGCAAGGTACAGCACCAGCTGCAGCGCGCTCAAAATCGTCCCCGCCATCTCAGCCACCGGCTTCACCTCCACCACGACAGGCGCGCCCATGTTCTCCCGCGACGCCTTGATGGTCTCCCAGGCGCACTCTCGCAGCGTCGCCCCTGGCGTGATGTGCATGGCCTGCCCAAAGGAATGGCTCATATCCTCCAGCACCCACTGGACGCGCAGCGCCGCGTCTTTTCTGATGATGTCGTAGTCTACCCAATAAAAGAATCCATCAACGCCGTCCAAGAGGCCCGGCGTCCTGATATAGACAATGGGGTGCGGCGGGTGAAGCAGCAGTTCCGCAGGCAGCACATCGGTGTCTTCAGACTCCCTCGCCTGTTCGGACAGCACCTCGGTCAGACTGGGGTCAAAGCGGTATACCACCCTGCTTTCCCGCCACAGCCAGCACGCCGTCAGCTCCGAGGCCATCACCGCCGCCCGCCTTTTGTCCATTCCGCTTTTCTGAAGGTAGGTCACCGTCGCGTTCACCGGCAGGCGGCAGTAATCCGGCCACCAGACCGTCTCGTCCTCCTTCGCCCCGGCGAACATGTCCAATTGTTCATAGCATCCTTGAATCCTCGCTGGCCAAAGCCGCACAAGCTTGAGTGGTGTGTCACGGTCTCTCATTGTTCGCCTCCAATTCTCACCCACGAAAGGACATCCTGTGCCGGAATTCGGCTGCACATGGTCTTTTGTTTAGTTTACCACAACCAATAGATTGGAGGCAAGTTTAATCTAATTTTCAACCCGCTGCACCTGGTAAAAATCCCTTTCACTCCAGTATTTCCCTTCCCCCGCCCCGACGATGGGGCCACCGCTGTGGGCGGCCCCATTTCCAGTTTCTAGAAAAGTTTCCGTTTCTGCGGGAAAGCAGGCCCGGAAAAAGTCCCGCAAGGGGCTTGCGTCCGGCGGAAAAGAATGGTACATTTAAAAGCAGAGCAGCTGCCATGATCCACATCAATCCAAGGGGACGTGATCGACTATGAAAGAGCAACACGAGCTCTCCACGCCAAGCATCAGCCCGTGCTATGTCAATCGGGAGCTGTCCTGGCTTCAGTTCAATAAACGGGTGCTGGAGGAGGCCCAGGACCCGGCCAATCCCCTGTGTGAACGGCTGAATTTCGCCTCCATCTTCCAGAGCAATCTGGACGAATTCTATATGGTCCGGGTCGGCATGCTCATGGATACCCTCCATATGGGCGTCACCGACGACAAAACCGGCATGACCTCCGCCCAGCAGCTGGTCGCCGTGCTGGACAAGACCCGCGCCTATCTGGCGGACCGGGACCGCATCTGCAAGGACCTGCTGCGGGAGCTGGCGGGTCAGGGCGTGGAGATCTGCCGCTTCGCGGCCCTCCAGGACAAGACCCAGTCCTTCCTGGAAAAGTATTTCACCTCCAACGTCCTTCCCCTGCTCTCCCCCCAGATCATCGGGCGCAAGCAGCCGTTCCCCTTCCTGCGCAACAAGGTCATTTACGCAGTGGCCATGCTGAAAACCAAAAACGGCGGCGAGCGCATGGGCATCGTCTCCTGCGGCGAGGGCGTCCTGCGCCGCCTGGTGCCCATCCCTGGGAATGGAGAGCGGTTTGTGCTGGTGGAGGAGCTGATTGTCGGCTTCCTGTCCAAGATCTTCGCCCACTATAAGGTGGAGGGCGCGGTGCTCATCCGCCAGGTGCGCAGCGCGGATATCCATGTGGATGAGGCCTCGTCCGAGATGAGCGATATGCTGGCGGAGGAATACCGCAAGAGCATGGAAAAAATGATCCGCCGCCGCAAGCGCCTGCAGCCGGTGAAGTTGGAGTACCAGGGCAAGCTCACTGACGGCGTCCGGGACAGCCTGTGCGGCTGCCTGGGCCTGTCCAAAAAGCACCTGTTCGCCAGCGACGTGCCCCTGGACCTGTCCTTTATGGGCGCGCTGCGGGACATGCTTCGGGACAAGACCGAGCTGTTCTATCCCCGCCGGGTGCCCCAGAACTCTCCCAACGTGGACCCCCTGGTCCCCATGACGGAGCAGATCCGCAGGCGGGATTTGATGCTCAGCTACCCCTATGAGAGCGTGCGCCCCCTGCTGCGGCTTTTGCAGGAGGCCGGGCAGGATCCGGAGGTGGTCTCCATCAAGATGACCCTCTACCGGGTGGCCCACAACAGCAAAATTGTGGAGGCCCTGGTGGACGCGGCGGAAAATGGGAAAGAGGTCGTGGCCCTGGTGGAGCTGCGGGCCCGGTTTGACGAGGAGAACAACATCGGCTGGTCCCGGGTGCTGGAGCGGGCCGGGTGCCGGGTGATCTACGGCCTGGACGGGCTGAAGGTCCACTCCAAGCTGCTGCTCATCACCCGGATGCACCAGGGACAGGTGGAGTATATTACCCAGGTTGGCACGGGAAACTATAACGAGGACACCGTACGGCTGTACACCGATTTTGCCCTCATGACCGCTTCGCCGGAGATCGGCGCGGACGCCGCCCAGGTGTTCAACGCCCTGTCCATGGGCGAGGTGGTGGAGGACAGCCGCCATCTGATGGTGGCCCCCGCCTGCCTGCGCAATAAGATCACGGCCCTCATCGACGAGGAAATTCAGCAGGCGAAAGCGGGCGGTCCCGCCTACCTGGGCTTCAAGCTCAACGGCCTCACCGACAAGCTGCTCATCGACAAGTTTATTGAGGCGTCCCAGGCCGGGGTGAAAATTGATCTGGTAATTCGGGGCATCTGCTGCCTCATCGGCGGCGTGCCCGGCCTGACGGAGAACATCCGTGTGACCAGCATCGTGGGCCGCTATTTGGAGCACGCCCGCATCTATATTTTTGGTGAGGGAGAACGCCGTAGGGTGTACATCTCCTCCGCCGACTTCATGACCCGCAACACCACCCGCCGGGTGGAGGTGGCCGCGCCCGTGTACGACGTTGAGCTACGCGCCCATCTGGAACAGATGTTCCATGACGGGCTGCGGGACACCGCCAAGGGCCGCATCCAGCAGCCGGACGGCGAATACGCCCGCGCAGAGGGCCAGCTCTTCAACTCTCAGGAGCACTTCTGCGACCAGGCGTACAGCGGCGCATGGGCGCTGTCCGGTTTGGGCGCGCGGCCCGTCCCCTCCCCCAGTCCCGTCAAGCAGGCCGCCGCTCCGGCGGAAAAGCGGCCGGCATCCACCGTCAGGCCGGGGACCTATGTCACGGCTCCCACCCTGCCGAAGCGGCCCGTGGTCAAAGTCAAGGCCCGCCGTTCCGGCCTGCTTGGGCGGCTGCTGGGCCGGGATTGAATCTCTTGTTTATTCAGCCCGAAGGGCTAAAAATAGAGTGGAAAGGAAGCAATGTCATGAAACGAATCGGAATGCTCACCAGCGGCGGCGACTGCCAAGCCCTGAACGCCACCATGCGCGGCGTGGCCAAGGGCCTCTACAACATCTATGGCAATGAAGTGGAAATTATCGGCTTTATCGACGGCTACAAGGGCCTGATGTATGAGGATTACAAAAAGCTGACTCCCATCGACTTCACCGGTCTGCTCACCCGGGGCGGCACCTTCCTGGGTTCCAGCCGCCAGCCCTTCAAGCTGATGCGGGAGCCCGACCCCAACGGTCTGGACAAGGTGGAGGCCATGAAGTACACCTACCGCCGCCTGCGGCTGGACTGCCTGGTGGTGCTGGGTGGCAACGGCAGCCAGAAGACCGCCAACCTGCTGAATGAGGAGGGGCTGAACGTCATCGGTCTGCCCAAGACCATCGACAACGACCTGTGGGGCACCGATATGACCTTCGGCTTCCAGAGCGCCGTGGACATCGCCACCGACGTCATCGACTGCATCCACACCACCGCCGCCTCCCACAACCGGGTGTTCATGGTGGAGGTCATGGGCCATAAGGCGGGCTGGCTGACCCTGAACGCCGGCATGGCCGGCGGCGCGGACATCATCCTCATCCCCGAGATCCCCTACAACATCGACTCCATCCTGGCCAAGATCAACCAGCGGGCCTCCGCCGGCCACGGCTTCACCATCCTGGCGGTGGCCGAGGGCGCCCTGTCCCAGAAAGAAGCCGCCATGTCCAAGAAGGAGTACAAAAAGCACCTGGCCGAGATGCTGGAGCAGTACCCCTCCGTGTCCTACGCCATCGCGGATAAGATTCTGAAAAAGACCGGCAAGGAAGTGCGCGTCACCGTCCCCGGCCACATGCAGCGCGGCGGCAACCCCTGCGCCTACGACCGGGTGCTATCCTCCCGCCTGGGCGCCACGGCGGCGCTGATGATTTCCAAGGGCGAATTCGGCAATATGGTGGCCATCCATGACCGGGTCATCACCTCCGTGCCCTTGAAGGAAGTCGCGGGCAAGCTCAAGACCATCGATCCCAAGTCCGACATCATCACCGAGGCCCGCCTGCTGGGCATCAGCTTCGGCGACGACTAATCAGAAAGGCAGGAAACACCGGATGACTGAACAATGGACCAATACCTTCCGCGCGGAAATTGAGGGCTTCAAGGATACCATCGCCGCCTTTGACCGGGGCGAGCTGGACCGCAAGGCGTACAAGGGCGTCTCCGGCGGCTTCGGCACCTACGCCCAGCGGGAGGAGGGAAAGCACATGCTGCGCCTGCGCATGCCAGGCGGGCGCATGACCCTGGAGCGGCTGAAGTTCCTGGCCGACGCGGTGGAGCGGAACAAGGTCCGCCGGGTAAAGCTCACCACCTGCCAGGCCATCCAGCTCCACGATCTCACCCCCGCCCAGGTGCCCGCCCTCATGGATGAGGCCATCGGCTGCGGCATCTTCACCCGGGGCGGCGGCGGAGACAATCCCCGCAACGTCATGTGCAGTCCCTTGTCCGGCGTTCAGCCTGGGGAGGCCTTCGACGTGCTCCCCTGGGCGGAGGCGGCCACGGAGTACCTGCTGTCCGTCGCACGGGACATCCATATGCCCCGCAAGCTGAAAGTGGCAATCTCCAACGGCGCGGACGACTGCGTCCACAGCACCTTCCGGGACATGGGCTTCCAGGCCCAGGCGGACGGCACCTTCTCCCTGCGCATTGCCGGGGGGCTGGGGATGCTCAGCCCCACCATGGGCCTGCTGGTGGAGGAACACGTTTCTCCCAGGGAAATCCTGTATTATATCAAAGCCATGATCGACACCTTCTGCGCCTATGGAAACTATCAGAACCGGACCCGTGCCCGCACCCGCTTCATGCAGGAGACCTTGGGGCAGGAGGACCTGCGGAAAGCGTTCCTGGACAACGTGGCCGCCGCCAAGGCGGCGGGCGGACTGGACCTGGATCTCTCCCCCGCCCCCGTGAACAAGGCCGAGGACAGCGAGATCACCAATCCCCGCGTCATCCCCCAGAAGCAGCCCGGACTGTATGCGGTCAAGTATCACCCCATTGGCGGGATGATGCCCTCGGAAAAGCCGGGGCAGCTCTATAAGCTGCTGAAGGATATGCCCCAGGTGGAGCTGCGCGTCGCCCCGGAGGAAACCCTGTATATCGTCAACCTCACCGCCGGCGAGGCGGAGAAGGTGCTGGAGGCCACCGCCGACGGCGCTCAGACCCAGTTTGAGCACAGCGTGGCCTGCGTCGGCGCCGCCGTCTGCCAGCAGGGCGTCCGGGACAGCCAGAGCGCCTTGCGCGCTGCGGTGGACGCGGTGCGCGAGGCCGGGATTCCCGACGGGGCCCTGCCCCGGGTGTGCTTCTCCGGCTGCCCCTCCAGCTGCTCGGCGCATCAGGCCGGAGCCATCGGCTTCCAGGGCGGCGTGAAGTCCATCGACAAGGTGCCTATGCCCGCCTTCCGCATGTACCTGGGCGGCAGCGACAAGGTGGGCAAGGCCCGCTTCGGCGAGTGTGTTGCCACCATTCTGGAGCGGGACCTGCCCGCCATGCTGGTGGAGCTGGGCCAGGCCGCCGCCGCTCAGGGACAGGACTGGCAGACCTGGTCCGACAGCCACCCCCAGGAGCGGGACGCCATTATCGCCAAATACGAAGCGCTCCAGTGAATGCATAGTCCCTCCTGTACGGTGGACAGGAGGGACTTTTTATATCTCGTAACCCGCCGAATTTTTGTTGACATTGTCGACTATTTGTGTTACGCTATGTCTACAACGTAGACAAGGAGGTGGGGACCATGGAGGACATCAAACTGACCGCCAGCGAATGGAACATCCTCAACTGCCTGTGGGAGCAAAGCCCCCGCACGGTGATGCAGATTTCCAGCGAATTGGAGAAAACGGTGGGCTGGGCCCGGAGCACCACCATCACCACCCTGCACCGCATGGAGGCCAAGGGGCTGGTGCGCTGTGAGCAGGCGGGCCGGGGCAGGGCCTACGTCCCCCTGGTGGAGCGGGAGCGGGCTGTGGTCGCTGAGACAAAAAGCTTCCTGGCCCGGGTGTACCAGGGCAGCGTGGGCATGATGATGAGCGCCATGGCCAGGCAGGAGGGACTGAGCCGGGACCAGATCGCCCAGCTGCGGGCCATTCTGGACGAGGCGGAACGGGAGGCCAGGCGATGAAGCTGCTGCCGGTACTCTCTGAATGGACGCTCACCTCCACGTTTCTGATCATGGCCGTGCTGGCCCTGCGGGCGCTGCTGGGGAAGCGGGTCGGCGCCGGGCTGCGGTACGCTTTGTGGGCGGTGGTGCTGGCGCGCCTGCTGGTGCCGGTGCAGCTGTTCCCCTCCCCCACCGGCACGTCCATCCTGCGGGAGACCGGACTGGAGCAGCTCATGGAGGACCCGACGGAATGGGAGGTCCCGTACCCCGCTGTCTCCGCCGCCCCGGCCCTCTCCGATGAGCCGCCGGAAGGGGAGGTGCTGGTCTATCATCCCGACCCCGCGCCCGTCACCGTCAGGGTGGAGCCCTTGACCGTTTTGCGAATTCTGGGCTGGCTGTGGCTGGCGGGAACAGCGGCCATGGCGGCGGCGTTCCTCCTCTCCAACGCAAGCTTTGCCCACCGCCTGCGGCGGGTGCGGACCCGGCTGGAGGGCGCGGACTGCCCCCTCCCCGTCTATGTCACGCCGGGTCTCCCCTCCCCCTGCCTGTTCGGGCTTGCGCGGCCCGCCGTGTACATCACCCCCGAGACGGTGGCGGACCCGGACATGCTCCGCCACGTCCTGACCCACGAGTACATTCACGCATCCCATGGGGACCATATCTGGAACGTCCTGCGCAGCGCGGCGCTGGCCCTCCATTGGTGGAATCCGCTGGTGTGGCTGGCGGCGGTCCTGAGCCGGAGGGACTGCGAGCTGGCCTGCGACGAGGGGGCGCTGAAGCGCTTGGGCGAGGCGGAGCGCTTCGCCTACGGCCGCACCCTGCTGGCGCTCATCACGGTGAAGCCCCGGCCCACGGACCTCCTCCGGTGCGCCACCACCATGACCGGCGGGCAAAAAAGCGTGCGGGAACGGGTCGAGCGCATTGCCCGTCTGCCCAAGCGGTGGCTGTGGGCGGCGGTGCTGGCGATGGCGCTGACGGCGCTGTCCTGTGTCTGCGCCTTCGGCTCGGCGGTGGAGCCGGAACCCTGGGACCCGTCCAGCGTCACCGCCGATCTGACCTTCTCCCTGGTGACCGGCAGCGACGGCAATCCCTACGTCCGTATGGACGGCGCCGTGGACGGCGTGGATCTGACCCGCGGGGCCTTCTGGAATCCGGACTGGTGGCACGGCGACTATTACGAGGCGGAGCTGACCCTGATGTACCCGCCCTTCACCGACGGCCTCGAGGGCCATATCGAGGCCAACTGGGAGGGCGGGTCCGGCCCCGAGGTCACCATCTCCACCCGGCCCGCCGCCCTGTCCAGCAGCGATATCGACGTGGGCTGGTGGGTGCTCTTTGTGAATTTGGACAACGGAACCGTACAAAGGGAGCAATGCTCCGCCGAGGGAGGGACCCATTTTTATCCCGCGTCCATCTCGGACAAGGAGGCGCTGAGGGCCGCCCGCATCGCCGCCAAGCTGCTGACCGCGGGGAAGGATTACTATAAAAACCAGCAAAACCCTTTCTATGAGAGTCCTTATTCGCATATCCTGCAAAATGGGCTGTTCTACAGCGTGGACCTGGAAAAATGGATCACCCTTGACGATTTGCTGAAAGAGGAGAAGGAATCCGGCTCCATGGCCCCCGGCTTTGAGGCCTCCGAATATACCCTGGTCGATTTGGACGGGGATGGTCGGAATGAGCCGATCCTATGGATTGCCCAGGAGGGCGTGGGCGAAACTTACCTAATTTTCCACCAGCTTGACGGGAGGCTGTACGGCTATTTCGGTATGTGCAAGTCCATGCAGGACCTCAAAACGGACGGCACCTTTTTTGACCACTATCTCTTTTCCACGGAATGGGACCGGCAGGGCCAGGGATATTCCAGGGTCACCTTCACCGAGGCTGGATTGGAGTTCCATCCGTTCACCTACAGCGTCTCCCTGCCCGGCGACCTGCCCGAAGAGGACAAATACGTATATGTGGCGGATGGGAAAACCGTGGACATAGAAACCTATTCCGCCGCCATTACGGAGCAGGACGCTAAGTCCGATGCCGTCTGGCTGCCGCTCCAAACCGGGATGCAAAAATGATGGAACTCTGATATACTATACGCATGGTCAAAAGGCCCTGCGTCCCCGCCGGGTGGGCGGAGACGCGGGGCCTTCCTTTGGAGGTGTCCCATGAACAAAATTCTCATCGCCGAGGACGAGCAGGCCATCGCCCACCTCGTCCAGACCGCCCTGGACGGGGAGGACTACCGCTGCACCTGGGCTCCCGACGGCCTGACCGCCGCCGACCTGCTGGAAAAGGAGCCCTTCGATTTGGTCCTGCTGGACATCATGCTCCCCGGCGCGGACGGCTACGAGGTGCTGGAATACTGCCGCGCTCTGGAGGTCCCCGTCATCTTCCTCACCGCCAAGGGGACCGTGGAGGACCGGGTAAAGGGGCTGCGCCTGGGGGCAGAGGACTACATCACCAAGCCCTTCGAGCTGATGGAGCTGATGGCCCGGGTGGAGACGGTGCTGCGCCGGTGCGGCAAAACGGGGCGGGTGCTGTCCCTGCCGCCGGACATCGAGATCGACACCGCCGCCCACACGGTGCGCCGGGACGGCGTGCCCGTGGCGCTGACCGCCAAGGAGTACGATTTGCTGCTGCTGTTTGTCCAGAACAAGAACATCGCCCTCTACCGGGACCGCATCTATGAAAAGGTTTGGGGCGACGAGTACCTGGGAGACAGCCGCACCGTGGACCTCCACATCCAGCGCATGCGCAAAAAGCTGGGGCTGGAGAAGCGGCTGGTCGCCGTCTACAAGGTGGGCTACCGCCTGGAGGTCGGTACTTTTTCTTGAAAGAAAAAGTACCCAAAAAGAACTTTTAGTTCGCCACGTAAGCGGCGCTCTCCGGGCGTTTTGCGCCCGGCAACGGTGAGGAGAGGAAAATATGAAGCTGTTTTGGAAGCTGTTCTGCTCTATGGTGTGCGTCACCACTCTGGCCTGCTCCCTCAACGGGTTCTGGCTCATCGACGGGCAGTTCCGCGCCTCGCTGGACCAAGAAGTGGAGGAGCTGTACCAGGAGGACTATATGCTCCGCTATGTCCTGTCCTTGGAGGCGGAGGGGCAGCCCCTGTCTGGGCGGGAGGAGCTTTCCCAGCTGGCCAAGGGTGTGCCCCCCACCACATATTTTCAGCTCAGCGACGGGACGGGGGAGCGGTTGGGCGGCAGCAGCAGCGACCGCCTGTTTTGGGACTCCCCCTCCCCCGCCGGCTGGCTGGCGGACAATCAGCGGGGTTGGCGGCTGGAGCGCGTGGGCGAGGACACATTTGCCCTCCACGGGGCCAGCGCCCTCACCCTGCTGGGGGAGACGGTGTGGCTGGAGACCTGCCGGGATGTGACCTACCTGTTTGCCCAGCGCTCCGCCCAGTACCGGAGCTTTTTCCAGGTGATGCTGGCCCTCATCGCCGGGGTGGCTGCGTTGTCTTTCGTGGTGTCCCACCTGATTCTCCGGCCTCTGACCCGGCTGTCCGAGGCCACCCGGCGCATGGCGGCGGGCGAGCTGGATGAGCGGGTACCCGTGACCAGCGGCGACGAGCTGGGCCGGCTGTCCGCCGACTTCAACGCCATGGCCGCCCGGATCGAGGAACAGGTGCAGGCCCTCACCGACGCCGCCCGGCGGGAAAAGGACTTCACCGGCAGCTTCGCCCACGAGATCAAGACGCCCCTCACCTCCATCATCGGCTACGCCGACCTGCTGCTGTCCCGGCCCGCCGCGCCGTCTCTGGTTCAGGAGAGCGCCGGGTACATCTTCCGCGAGGGGCGGCGGCTGGAGGCTTTATCACAAAAGCTGATGGACCTGATTGTACTGGACCGGCAGGACTTCCCACTGCGGCCCATGTCCATGGACTCGTTCTTGGTGCGGGCGGGGAACGCCCTGCGCCCCGCCATGGAGCAGGCGGGCCTTGACCTGAAGGTAGAGGCCGAGGCGGCCGTGGTCCCTCTGGAGCCCGACCTGATGGAGACCGTGTGCCTCAACCTGCTGGACAACGCCCGGAAGGCCACGCAGCCGGGCGGACACATCCTCCTCTTAGGCCGCAGCGTGGCCGAGGGTTATCTCATCCAGGTGTCGGACACCGGCAAGGGCATCCCCGCGGAGGAGCTGAGCCGCATCACCGAACCGTTTTACATGGTGGACAAGTCCCGCTCCCGCGCCCAGGGCGGCGCGGGGCTGGGGCTGTCCCTGTGCCGCCGCGTCGTGGAGCTCCACGGCGGCACGCTGGAATTTGAGAGCGTTCCGGGCCAGGGCACCACAGTCCGGGTCCGTTTGAAGGGAGGAAATCAGGCATGAAGCGCGTCAAAAAGTGGCTGTTTCCCGCCCTGACCTGCCTCCTCGTCCTGGGCGCGGCGGTACTGCCCCCGCTGGCCTCCCAGGCCCGGGACGCCCGGCTGTTCGGCAATGTCCACGCCGAGGCGCTGGACGCGGACCCCCTGCCCGTCGTCCGGGCCTCCACCCTGCTGGACCGGATGACGCTGTACGCCAGCCAGCTCTCCTCCAGCCGCACCATCTTGTCCTCCAGGGACTACGTCGTTTTGGAGGACTCCCAGCAGAAGGCGCTGGCCCGGTCGGCCCAGGAGCTGCTGACCGAGGCAGAAGTTCTCCCAGGATGGATTTTTGAGGAGGAGCCCTTTGACGATGTGACGGCCTTCCGCCTCCTGCTCTGGGACGCAGAGGAGGCCGCGCAGGCTCCCGTCACATTCTGGGACATCTCCTGGGATTATAATATCAAATCCCATCAAAAATCTGTCAATGTCGTTCTGGATGCCGAGACCGGCCTGCCCATCCACCTGTATGTCCACGACACCAACATGTCCCAGTGGATGGCCTATAATACGGACGATCTCCGGGCCCTGCTTGAGCGGTATTTCACCCTCTTGGCGCTGGAGGTCCAGGAGATCGACGTAAACGGCCCCCGATTCGTCCCCGGTGTGAACCTGAGCTATTCCATTTCCGGCACCGGGCTGGATCTCTTCGCTTCCCGCGCCCCCACCGACCTGTCCATACAGTTTGACCTCGACTGGTCGCTCAGGTCCGAGGATGGCACCATCTCCACCGGCTACGACGGATAAAATGACGGCACTTTGATGCAAAAACGCGCCAATTTCGACGGCGGACCGTGGTAATCTGAAAACATAGCCGATACAAAGGAGTGTTCCGCAATGAAAACCGCCCGCCGCCTGTCCCCCCTGCCCCTGCTGCTCATCCTGGCCCTGCTTATATTCACCGCCGGTCTCATCACCGGCTGGACCGGCGCGTCCACCCATCACCCGGATGAGCAGACCGACCCGAAAACCCTGCACGCGCAAAACCCAGCCCCGGCGCAGTCTGCGCCGCCGCTCCCCACACCCACGCCCGTCCCCGCGTCGGACAAGCCCTCCGCCGGTTACGACGGGAGCGGCTGGAACCTGGTTCTGGTCAACTGGGAGCACTCCCTGCCGGAGCACTTCACCGTGCCGGAGCTGACCCAGCTGCGGGGCGGGCAGGCCATCGACAGCCGGGCCTACCCCGCCCTCCAGGCCATGATGGACGACTGCCGGGCGGCGGGGCTTCAGCCGGTGATCTGCTCCTCCTTCCGCACCTGGGAGGGTCAGGAGGGTCTTTTTGAAGAGGAGGTCCAAAATTGGCTGGCCCGGGGTTACATACAAGAGGAGGCCGAGGCCCAGGCCGCCGCCTGGGTGGCCCGTCCCGGCACCAGCGAGCACCAGCTGGGCCTGGCGGTGGACATCGTGGACACAGGCTACCAGCTGCTGGAAAAGAGCCAGGAGGACACCCCCGTCCAGCGCTGGCTCATGGCCCACTGCGCCGAATATGGGTTCATCCTGCGCTATCCCACCGGGAAAAGCGGCCTCACCGGCGTCAGCTACGAGCCCTGGCACTACCGCTACGTGGGCGTGGAGGCCGCCAGGGCCATCATGGACGGCGGGCTTTGCCTGGAGGAGTATCTCTCCGATTGACGCCAAAAAAGACCGGCTCCGCTGCCCACGGAGCCGGTCTTTTCCTCTTTAATCAGTCCCAAACCGCTCAGACGTCCTCCAGGATCACCGCTTCCCAGGGCTGGAGCCGCCCATCAAAGCCGTCCCGATGGTAATTAGACCGCAGCAGCCTTCCCCGGCTGCCCACCCGTGCGGGCCGGCCGCTGAAATTCAGCGCCACCGTGACGCTCTCCGCCCCCAGACGGCGGCGGTAGACAAACACCCGGTGGGTACACTCCAGCCAGAGGAAATCCCCCCGGCGCAGCACCTCCCGCTCACCCCGCAGCTTGGCCAGATCCTTGTACCAGTTCCAGATGGAATCCGGGTCGTTCTCCTGGTCCGCCAGGTTGATGAAGTGGAAATTGCGGTTCACCCCCAGCCACGCCTTGTCTGCCGTGGTGAAGCCCGCATTGGGGCCGTCGTCCCACTGCATGGGCGTGCGGGCGTTGTCCCGGCTGGTGCGGGAGATGATTCTCCAGCGCAGACCCTCCGGCACGTGGTAGGCGCTCAGGAGGCGGTTCACATTGCGGCTCTCCACGTCGTCGAGCTGGTCCACGCCGTCAAAATCGAAATCCACCATGCCGATCTCCTGGCCCTGGTAGATAAACGGCGTGCCCCGGAGCGTCAGCACCAGCGTGGCCAGCAGCTTGCCGCTCTCCCGCCACCAGCTGTTGCTGCCGAAGCGGGGGATGGACCGGGGCTGGTCGTGGTTTTCCAGGTAAATGGTATTCCAGGGCAGCTCTTTCTGCCACTTGATGAGGCACTCAAAGAACGCCTTGGGCCGGAAGTCCCGCTTCAGCCACTTGATGAAGCGCTGGTCGCACTCCATGTGCTCGAAGGAGAACACCATGTTCAGCTCTCCCCGGTCCTCAGCGCACAGGTCGCGGGCCATCTCCGGGGTGACGAACACCGTCTCCCCCACCGTGAACGCCCTGTAGCCGTCCAGCACCTTCCGCAGCTGGCGCAGGATGCCGTGGGTCTCGGGCAGCGACAAATAGTGCTCCAGCCCGGTGAGGGCCAGGCGCTTTTCGCCGTCGGCCAAGCTGTCCTTCCACAGCAGGTTGATGACGTCGCACCGGAAGCCCGCCACCCCCCGGTCCAGCCAGAAGCGCAGCACATCCTTTACCTCGTCCAGCACCTGGGGGCAGTGGTAATTCAAGTCCGCCTGCGTGCGGGCGAACAGGTGGAGATAATACTCCCCCCGCACATCGTCCCACTGCCAGCAGTCCTCGCCGAAGAAGCCCGTCCAGTTGTTGGGGAGGGTCCCGTCCGGATTGCCGGGAGCCCAGTAGTAGTAATCGGTATAGGGCTCGATGCGGCGGCGGCTCTTCTCAAACCACGCGTGCTTTGTGGAGGTATGGTTGATGACCAGGTCCATCAAAATACGTATTCCACGTCGCTTGGCCTCCAGGATGAGGCGGTCCATGTCCTCCAGCGTGCCGTACTCAGGATTGATGTTTTTGTAGTCGCTGATGTCGTAGCCGTTGTCGTCGTTGGGGGACGGGTACACCGGGCTGAGCCAGATGGCCCCCACTCCCAGCTCCTGCAAATGGTCCAGGCGGCTGATGATGCCGGGGATGTCGCCGATGCCGTCCCCGTTGGAGTCTTGAAAGCTGCGGGGGTAAATCTGGTAAATGATCGCGTCCTTCCACCATTCCATGGCGTTTTCCTCCATTTTTCGCAAACTTGAAAGGGGCGGGGCACTCGGCCCCGCCCTTTGCGCTTTACTTGTTCCAGTTGAGCACGTCCTTGTTCTTCACAAAGTACTCCACGCCGGAGTACAGGGTGGTGGCGGCGATGACGGCCACGCACACCCAGTCCAGCGTGTTCATGGCAAACGGCTCGCCCCACAGGTGCATCAGGCTCAGGCAGATCATGGTGGAGAAGGTCTTGACCTTGCCGGACATGCCGGCGGCGATGACCCGGCCGTTGTCCACCGCCACCAGCCGCAGGCCGGACACGGCGAACTCCCGGGCCATGACGATGACCAGCGCCCAGTCTGGGAACCGGCCCATGGCGCAGAAGCAGGTCATGGCGGTGAGCACCAGCATTTTATCCGCTAGAGGGTCCATGAATTTTCCAAAGTCCGTCACCAGATTGTGCTTCCGGGCGATGTAACCGTCCAAAAAGTCGGTGAGGCTGGCCACCACAAAGACCGCCAGAGCGGCGTAGTTGTTATACGCAAAATCCAGATGCCACAATACCAGGTACACCGGGATGAGGATGACGCGCATCAAAGTCAGTTTGTTTGGTAAGTTCATTTCACTTCTCCTTTTGGTTCGGGATGTATTCCATGATGTCTCCAGGCTGGCAGTCTAGATACTCACACAGATGCTCAATGGTGCGGGTGTCGATATAGCCCTCATTTTTGCGCATTTTTTCCAGGGTCGCCACGCCAACCACATTGTCGCGCCTGAGACTGTATTTTGTCAAGCCTTTTTCTTCCAGCAGCGCAAACAACTTCCCATATACAATCGGCATCGCCCCTCACCCCTTTCAGCGTACCATATGGCACCTAAAAAATCCAGTAGAAATACACCAATTCCAGTACACTTTTTTGTGGAATTTATCACTTGAAGTTGTTCACGTTTTAGTGCATACTAGCTTTAGTCTTCAATCTCTCCAGTCAGGTCTCCGTCGGATGTCCCGGTGATCCGTACATTGACAAACTCCCCCGCCGGGACCAGCCCCGCCGCCGTGAACAGCACCCGGCCGTCGATGTCCACCGAATCGGCGTAGGTGCGGCCCACATAGCAGCCGCCGTCTGCGTCAAAGCCCTCGCACAGCACCTCCATACAGGCGCCCAGCCGGGCCTCGTTGTACTCGTCCATGATGCGGGACTGCAGGTCCACCACCAGCTCCACCCGCCGGGCCGCAATTTCCGGGTCCACCTGGTCCTCCATGGCGGCGGCCAGCGTCCCCTCCTCCGGGGAGAACTGAAACACCCCTGCCCGCTGTATTTTCTGCTCCCGCAAAAACTCACACAGCTCCTCAAACTCCGCCTCGCCCTCTCCGGGCAGGCCGCAGATGAGCGAGGTGCGCAGCACCACGTCCGGCATAACCGCCCGGAGCTTGGCAAACAGCGCTTCGATCTCCGCCTTTGTGCTCCGCCGGCGCATGGCTTTCAAAATGCCGTCGTTGGCGTGCTGGATGGGGATGTCCAGATAGTGGACGATCTTCTTTTCCCGGGCAATGACGTCGATCAGCTCATCCGTCACCGCCTCCGGATACAGGTAGTGGAGGCGTATCCAGTGGAAATCCAGCTTACACAATTCGGTCAGCAGCGCCGCCAGCGTGGTCCCGTCTCCCAAGTCCAAGCCGTAACGGGTGATGTCCTGGGCAATGACAATGAGCTCCTTCACTCCCCGCCGGACCAGGGACTCCGCCTCGCTGAGAAGGGCCTTTACAGACCTGCTGCGGTACTTTCCCCTCAGCTTCGGGATGACGCAGAACGCACAGCCGTTTGAGCACCCCTCGGCAATCTTGAGATAGGCCGTATAGGGCGGCGTGGTCACCCACCGCTCGCCGTCCTCGTAGGTCCGGTGGATGTCGCCGAACTCCTCCGGCCTTTCCCCCGCCATGAGCCGCTCCACAGCGGACACCACGCAGGTATAGCTGCCCGTGCCCAGAAGGCCGTCCACCTCGGGCAGCTCGGCGCGGATGTCGTCGGGGTAGCGCTGGGCCAGGCAGCCCGTCACCAGCAGCTTGTTCAGCTTCCCTGCCTGTTTCAGCTCCGCCAGCTCCAAAATGCCGTCGATGGCCTCGCTTTTCGCGGACTCGATAAAGCCGCAGGTGTTCAGCACCGCCACGTCCGCCCCCTCCGGGTCGCCCGTGACGGTGTAACCCGCATTCCGGCACAGGGCCATCATCTGCTCGGCGTTCACCAGGTTCTTGGCACAGCCCAGGGAAACGAAGGCCACCTTATAATTGTTCAATCTGTTCCCTCCTCCTGTCCGCCCCGCCATGTGGGGTCGTCGGTGATGCCAAGAAGATAGTCTGTAGAGACCTGGAAAAAATACGCCAGCTCTACCAGCTTGTCAAAGCTGGTCCCCCGCATCCCGCTCTCAATGGTACTGATGGCTTTGCCGCTTAGGCCCACTTTTTCCCCCAATTCCTTTTGGAGCAGCCTCCGCTTCTTACGCTGCTCATAAACCCGCATCCCAAAAATATTTTCCCGCTCCATCCTGCACCTCTTGACATTTACCTTACTGTAGATTATAATTTACCTGAAAGTAGATTTCAAGTCTGTCCTCCCTAGGACACCGAAAGGGGCATCCCCCATGTTCGACTACATCGGCGCCATCTACCATGGCGACCCCATCCACACGCCCGCCTCCAGCCCGCTGGACAACCAGGACTCCGCCCTGTCCCGCCACCTGGAGCGGGTGCGCCGGGAGATGGGCACGGCCTTCACCAACGAGCTAGAGCGTACCCTTCGGGTAGAGCTGAACAGAGGCCGGGCGCGTACCTTCCAGGACGGCTTCCGCCTGGGCGGACAGCTCATGCTGGCCTTTTTGGACGCCGAGGAGGATTAATCCCCCCACTCCTCCCGGACGCGGTCCAGCGCCGCCGAGACCTCCTCCCAGCCGTAGCCCCGGCGGGCCAAGTAGTCGGAAACCCTTTTGAGATTTTCCCGGATAGGCTCTCCATCCCGAAGCTTCTGCCGGACCAGCTTGTCGATCTGACGCTCGTCCGGCTCCCGCTCCTCCATGGCCTCCTCCCAGAACTCCCGGGGCACCCCCCGGCGGTACAGCTCATCCCGGATCTTCCGGGGACCGTAGCCCTTGGCGGCGTAGTGGCGCACCACCGTGCGGGCATACTCGCCGTCGTTCAGCAGGCCCAGGTCGGTGAGGCGGTCCGCCACGGCTTCCGCCCGCTCCAGGACGGCTTCCTTCCGTGCCTGTAAAGCATCAAGATCCGGGGTGTCGTCCAGCTTGTCATAGGGGTACTTCTCTTTCTTTTGCCGGGGCGGGGCGCACAGCTTGTCGAGAAGCTCCTTCCGGGACATGGGCCGCTGGGACAGCAGCCCCACCGCCCGCTCCATGAGCTTGGATTTCTCCCCGGCGGCGCACAGCGCCTCTCCCTCCGCGCCGGTCAGCTCTTTCCCGGCGTAGAGCCCCAGGGATACCACATCCCCTTCACCGACGCGGACAATGGAGGCGTCCTCCAGCCACACCAGCCAGCGCCCCTGCTTGTGCTGGGAGGGCTCTAATTTTTCAATCTTCATAGCTCCTCATTTTACCCGCCTGCGAACGGCAGCACAAATCATACAGGAAACGCCGGTCACGAGCATGGAAAATATCGCCGCCGCCCGCGCTTTCTCCTGCTGCTCTTCCGTCGGCATCATCTCCAGAGAACCCGTTGCATACCAGAGCAGCGACAGGATAAAGCAAAGGAGAAAAATGATAATCAATATACCCCAAAAAATCCGCACAATCACTGTCTTATTCATCAAATCATTCTCTCCACCTCGGGCAGAATAGCCGGAAAAGGAGCCTATCCCTCAAAGTCATCGGCGTCCACGTCCACAGCCCGACCCGCCGCTTTCGCGGCCACCTGGGACTGACGGCTCATGAGCTTGTAGGAGTTGGCCCGGACCTCGGCCTCCACCTTTTCGGCAATCTCCGGGTTGTCCTGAAAATACTTCTTCACCGCGTCGCGGCCCTGGCCCACACGGGTGTCCCCCATGGAGAACCAGGAGCCGGATTTCTGCACGATGTCCAGCTTCACCGCCAGGTCCACCAGCTCGCCCATTTTGGAGATACCCTCTCCGTACATGATCTCGAACTCCGCCTCCCGGAAGGGAGGCGCGACTTTATTCTTCACAATCTTCGCCCGTGTGCGGTTGCCCACCACCTCCGTACCGTTTTTGATGGCCTCGATGCGCCGCACCTCCATGCGTACAGAGGCGTAGAACTTCAGCGCCCGGCCGCCGGTGGTCACCTCCGGGTTGCCGTACACCACGCCCACCTTCTCCCGCAGCTGGTTGATGAAAATGACGATGCAGTTGGTCTTGGAGATGGACCCCGCCAGCTTGCGCAGGGCCTGACTCATGAGCCGGGCCAGCAGGCCCACGTGGCTGTCGCCCATGTCGCCCTCGATCTCCGCCCGAGGGGTAAGGGCCGCCACCGAGTCCACCACCACCACGTCGATGGCGCCGGAGCGCACCAGTGCCTCGCAGATCTCAAGCCCCTGCTCGCCGGTGTCCGGCTGGGAGATGAGCATGGAATCGATATCCACTCCCAGAGCCCGGGCATAGGTGGGGTCCAGGGCGTGCTCGGCGTCGATGAAAGCCACCTCGCCCCCCCGCTTCTGGGCCTCGGCCACGATGTGCAGGGCCAGGGTGGTCTTACCGGAGGACTCGGGGCCGTAGATCTCAATGATGCGCCCCTTGGGCACGCCGCCGATGCCCAGCGCGATATCCAGGGACAGCGATCCGGTGGGGATGGCCTCCACCACGATGTGGGAGTTCTCCCCCAGGCGCATGATGGACCCCTTGCCGAAGTCCTTTTCAATTTGGGCGATGGCGGTATCCAGCGCCTTCTTTTTGTCCGCAGCGGGGGCGGCGGACTCCACCTGCTTTTTCTTCTCAGCCATGTACAATCATCCTTTCCACCGGCGTAGTTTGAGGGCCGCCGGCCTCTTGCTGTCCCATATGATACTCTTTTAAATGTCCTATAAACAGGACTTAATTTATTTTTCCGGCAGCTCCGTACTTCCCTCCACCACCCGCCAGTGCATTCCCGGGTCTATGGTGGTCTGAATGTCCTGATAGCCGTTCCGGGCCATAATGTCCCGCACGGCCTGGGCCTGGTCGTACCCCACTTCAAAGGCCAGCTTCCCGCCGGGCTTCAGCGCGCACTTCCACTTCTTCGCGACAGCCCGATAAAATTTCAGCCCGTCCTCCCCGCCGTCCAGCGCCATGCGCGGCTCGTAGTCCCGGACGGACGCGTCCAGCCGCCCCACCTCCAGAGTGGGAATATAGGGAGGATTGCACAAAATCAAATCAAAATCCCGCAGCAGCCGGGGCGGCGGCTCCAGGGCGTCCACCTGGATGGGGTTAACCTGATCGGTAAGCCCACAGCGGCGGATGTTCTGGCGGCACACCCGCAGGGCATCCTCCGACCACTCCGCCAGATAGACCTGAGTGTTTGGGCAGTTGTCCGCGACAGCCAGCCCGACGCAGCCGCTGCCCGCGCACAGGTCCAGCACCCGTGTCCCGTCCGGCAGGTCCCGGACATATAGGATGCCGCGCTCCACCAGCGTCTCAGTGTCCGGCCGGGGGATGAGCACATCCCGGCAGATGTCCAGCGTCAGGCCGTAAAACTCCCACTCACCAATGAGATAGGCCACCGGCTCACCCTTGATACGGCGGGCCATCAGGTCCCGGAACCGGCCCTCCACGCCATCGGACGCGTACAGAGGCAGGTCCCGGAGAAACTCTCCCCTGTCCTTGCCGGAGGCAAAGCACAGCAGCTCTCTGGCCTCCAGCTGGGCCTGCTCCACCCCCGCTTCCTTCAGGGCCTTCCGGGCGTCCAGATATAGGTCGTTGTAGGTTGCGGGCATGGATTCTCACCCTCTCTGCGTTGATACTGCCGCCCTGGGCCAATGATTACCACTGATCCGCGCCCTTCTGCTCGGGCAGGACGCGCTTTAACGCCTCGATCCCCACCTCGATCATGGAGTCGTCCGGCTCAAACGTGGTAAAGTTCTGCATCCACATGCCCGGCGCCCGCAGGGCCCGGCACACCGGGCCGTCGTGGCCGCCCACGTAGCGGTTGAACTCATAGGTCACCCCCACGATGACGGGCAGCATCAGCAGGTGCAGCGCCATGCGCAGAAACGTGTTCTCAATCTCCAGCGGGGTGAACACCACGATGGACAGGAAGATGGACACCGCGATGACCACGAACAGGAAGCTGGTGCCGCACCGGGGATGGTGCCGGGGCTGCCTGCGCACGTTCTCCACCGTCAGCTCCAGGCCGTTTTCATAGCAGTAAATGGTCTTGTGCTCCGCCCCGTGGTACTCAAATACCCGGTGAATCTCTTTCATCTTGGAACACAGGAACAGGTAGGTCATAAAAATTGCCACCTTCAGCACACCCCCCACCACCGAGCGCACCCACAGCGGCATGGTGGTCCACACCAACCCGATGAGCCCCGTCAAAGCGGTGGGCAGCAGGATAAACAGCCCAATGGAAAAGGCGATGCCGATCACCGCCGCCAGGGTGA
>CATLHC010000003.1 GCA_949948775.1 uncultured Oscillospiraceae bacterium | reverse complement strand
GGATATTTTTGCGGAATTAAATCTCGTCATGAGACGCAAATAATCAGACCATAACGCTACCGTATAATCCAAAAGTGCGGAATCCTTTTCAGAATACTGTTGACATTTTGAACGCCGTTCAGTATAATGGGCTTGAACAACGTTCAAGGAGGGCCTTATGGATGGATAGTAAAGAAGCATTGATTCAAACCACAACAGAGCTGATAAACGAAAAAGGAGAACAGGTAGACGAAATTACAGTACGGGAAATCTGCAAAAGAGCAAATGTGGGGCTGGGCCTTGTCAATTACCATTTTGGAAATAAGGATAAATTGATCGAATTGTGTGTCGAACGCATCATCAACGGCATTGTCGATAACTTTCGTTCCATACAGGAAAAGGACTATGGGCTGGCACCCTTTGAAAAGCTCACCCATCTTGGAAACATGACACTGGCTTTTCTGTTTGAGCATTACGCGATTTCAAGGATATCCATACTCTCCGATATGGAAAAGCCAAAAGAAGATGATAATACGCATCGGACTTATCTGGCGTATTTGCCGCTTGTGTCTGCCTGCCGTCCAGACTGGGATGAAAGCACCCTTCGACGGAAAACATTCTGTCTGATCGTCACGATGCAGCAGTTATTTTTACGACACAAGGTCTTTTTGAGCGTCTATGGAATCGATCTGACAAAAGCGAGAGAACGGGAAGCTGTTCATGAACAAATCCTACACGACATTTTGGGGGTATAACCTGTGAAAATTGCGGTCATTAACGGTACAGAAAAGCATGGTATCACCTACCAACTAAAAGAAATGTTCTTGAACCCATTTAGGGAAACGGCGGAAATCACAGAGTATTATCTTCCAAAGGACTGCCCATCGTTTTGCATGGGCTGCCTAAATTGCACTTTGAGGGGAGAGCATACTTGTAAAGACGCCGCCCGCGTTCAAAAAATCGCGGCGTCACTTTTGGACGCTGATTTGATCGTTATGACATCTCCCGCTTATGTATTTCATGTAACTGGGGCTATGAAAACGCTGCTTGACCACTTTGCCTACTTATGGATACCACACCGCCCCGCGCCGGAGATGTTTGCCAAACGGGCGGTCATTATAACACAATGTCTTGGAGCAGGGGGAGAATCCGCGGCAAAAGACATTAAGCACAGTCTTGCTTGGTGGGGTATCTCAGATATCAAATTGTTTACCGGGAAGCTGATGAGCGATGTTGTGTGGGATAGACTCACGGAGAAAAAACGGTTTGAGTTGACGAAAAAGATAACGGCGCTGTCAGAAAAATGTATCCGTATCGATTACACAAAGCCGGCGCGGACAAGCCCTATCACAAAGCTGAAATTTTTGATTTGCCGAATGATGCAGAAATCCTTACACGAAAAAGACCCCGAGTATCTTGACGGGAAGTACTGGGCCAATCAAGGGTGGCTTGGAACCGCCAGACCGTGGAAGTCTCGGTGAAATCAATAGGAATGACTTTGGGGATAGAATAGAACGGGCGCACACATCAAATGTCGTTGGACGAAAATCCCGCTTTCAGCATCGTGACCAACTCGCAGGATGGGATCTCCATGCCATTTTCCACCCACTTCACCAGCATACTGTGCATCCCGCCCACACTGTACGCCAGCAGGTAGGGCAGCGGCAGGGCATAAGACACCGCAATTTCTTTTGAGCGGACAAATTCAAATATTTGTGCGGAATATTGATAAGACCGTTCAAAAACACGCAAGAGCAGGTTGTTTTTCTGCAAAAGCGTGAGCAAGTCCTTCCGGGTTTCCCAGAAGTCAAAAAACACCTGCACCACATCCCAATAGTGCTGTACCTGCTGTGCCTTGATCTGCGTAAAACACTCTTGGAACAATCCATCAAAAAGCAGATTCAGAATATCGTCCTTATCAGAAAACAGCCGGTAAAAGGTTTTCCTCGACAACCGGGCCTCCTGTGTGATCTGTGTGATTGTGATCTCCTTGTAATCATACTGTTTCATGATTTCCAGCAGAGCGGCAGCCATTTTTTGCTTTGACTGCTCCGCGATTCTTTCATTCGTCCTGTTCATATAGCCTCCCTGTAACAAATCCAATGAATGTGTGACACATTATCTTTTGCGATTGCCTTTGGCGCTATCGCTATTATATAATGAAACAAAAGAGGTTACAAGTGTGTCATATTAAATACGGAGGGCTTTATGAAAATAATCTATTATTTTAGCGGTACGGGAAACAGCTTGAGGGCCGCCCGGATCATTGCGGCGGAAATGGGCGGAGCGGAACTGATCTCAATGCGGAATGATCCCGAAGAT
Organism: uncultured Oscillospiraceae bacterium; assembly: GCA_949948775.1. Lineage (GTDB taxonomy): Bacteria > Bacillota > Clostridia > Oscillospirales > Oscillospiraceae > Enterenecus. The sequence goes on along the minus strand of CATLHC010000003.1, from coordinate 63,613 downwards.
GTATCCGCTGAGAACGTGGAAATGGTGGGCTTTATCTGCCCTGTCTACGAGTGGGATGTGCCGGTAGCTGTGAAAGCGTTTGTTGACCGGCTCACCATCAACCCACAGGCATACATATTTATGGTCGCAACCTACGTTGCCATACATGGAAGGTGCTTTGAGACAGTTCACACGGTATTACGAAAAAAAGGACTGGAATTGCATTATGGAAAAGCTTTGCGCTGCGTGGCCAGCCAGTGTGTGGCGTATGAACCCTTTCCTCCCGTTTGGCTCATGGTTCCCCTTGCGGATCGAAAGGCCAAGAGAATCGGGAAAGAAATTGCCCGGAGGAAACTGAAAAAATCTCCTGCCATGTCGCCAGTTTCAAATTGGTTATACCCTAAAATGATGATGCCATTTTTAAATGTTCAACATGAATACGACAAGGGCTTTTATGTGTCTGACGCCTGCATTGGGTGTGAAACCTGCCGCAACGTTTGTCCCTGCAATAATATCACATTTTCGGGGAAGCGGCCTGTTTGGAATCACCGCTGCGAGGGCTGCAATGCGTGTGTGGCATACTGCCCCACGAAGGCAATCCAATTCAAGACGCCAGAGGCATATGCCAAATTGGATAATATCATAACGAAAAGATTGGGGCTGCCCGAAAAGAGGACAAGGTATCATAACCCTTATGTGACAGCAGCAGACCTCACAAAAGATAGGGAACCTGTTGAAATAAGCTCGGTTTCGCGCAGTAGTTGACTATCCGAGAAATAAATCTCATGGTGAGACACAAAAGACGAAACCGGGCGAATAAAGGGGGCCGGGGAATGGACGAGAAAAGCCGATACGAATACTTCAACGAGATCACTTTTGAAGCCTACTGCAAAGCGGCCATCAACAACGCTGTTTTGAAGGTGCGCCAGCGCCGGGCACAAAGAGAGAAGCGGGAGGTTCTGCTTTCAGATTTGCCGGAAAACGCGCTCTATGATGTAGGGGCGGAGGACAGTGACCTGGAGCGGGCTGAGGACGAACGCCGCGTTTTTCATGTGCGGGGCGTAGATGTGGCGGTTTCCGATGAAAGGTTGGCGCGGGCCCTCTCCTATCTTTTGCCCAAAGACCGGGAGATCGTCCTTCTCTCCTACTTTGCCGAGCTGACAGACGGGGAAGTGGCCCAGCGGGTCAAGCTGAGCCGTCCCACCGTCCAGCGGAGAAAAAACGCCGCCCTGGGAAAGCTACGGAATCTGTTGGAGCAGGATGGATGAAACGAGTGCCCTTCGCCACCATCAACACCGCCAAGGAATCCGACGCAGACGCAATCAAATGGATCGTCCAGCATTTCAAACGCCACATAACACTCCGCTGCTTAACCTATCGTACAGGAGCCGATGGACACGATCACGTTATCATTGACGTTGACTTATGGAATCAGGCCATAAGTGCCCTATTATCCGCTATTTTTACGTTCCACTTCAAAAGCCCACCTGACAATTTCTCGTTGTGAAAAGACTCTGCCCAGGCTAAAACTGGGCAGGGTCTTTTTGCCGTAAAGCATTTCTTTTTGAGAAGTTTTGAGAAAATTTCACGAAAAAGTAGCATTGTTCCGTTTTTGAGGGAGTTAGGCTATAGAACGGCACAACTGAACAGGGCAGCCAGATACGTTCCATATCCGCCGAGCCACGCGGCGGGTGCGCCATGACCCCTTCCGGGGCGAGCGAATACCACCGGCACCGCAAAGCAGCCAGGGCAAAGCTGCGGGCCAGGACACGGATATGGGGTTGATACTTGCGTCGGCTATGCGTCACAGCGTAGGACGCCCCGCCATGGGCATGGAGGGAGGCACAAAACCTATGGAGCGGCCCGCCCGCCGCCGTCTGGCCCGCCCTTGAAACAGCATCGTGAAGTGATGGAATTCACACCAACCGATGGTGCGGATTTTGCCGAAATAAATCTCATGGTGAGACACAATTCAAAGGTGAGGAGGGAAAAGTGACGGAAAAAGGTTCAAAAGAGGAGTACACCTACCAGGTGGGCAAAATCAAGTTTATTGTCACGCCGGTTTATAAGGAAAACGGCGAGACAATGGGCGATATTCTGCTAAAGCTCATGCTGGCCGAGCTGAAATCTTGACGCAAGAAATTTGACAAAAAACAGGGGAAATCGTACAATAGAGATGGATAAAACCTCTTGTTTGACGGCTGGAAAGGAGGAAAAAGTGAAGCAGTCAAGCAGGAAACACGAGCTCGGAACGGCGGCGCTGTACTGCCGTCTCAGCCGTGACGACAATTTGGACACGGAATCCAACAGCATCAGCAATCAGAAGAAAATTCTCCAAAAAGCGGCGGGAGAACGGGGATACTCGGACACCCAATTTTTCGTGGACGACGGGATCACAGGCACGACCATGAAGCGGCCCGGGTTGCAGAAAATGCTCCAGGCTATTGAGCGCGGCTACATATCGGCGGTATTCGTGAAAGACCTTTCCCGTCTGGGCCGGAATTACATCGAGGTTGGCCGTCTGACAGAGGAATTTTTTCCGGCCCATGACGTGCGGCTGGTGGCCGTTTCTGATGGCGTGGACAGCGACGAGGGAGAAAACGAGTTTGCGCCCTTCAAAAATATCATGAACGAATATTATGCGCGGGATATCTCCAAAAAGCGAAAAATCGTGAACAAGTTGAAGGGAAACTCTGGTGTGCCGCTATCCCCGCCGCCCTACGGCTACATCAAGAACCCGGACGATCCCCGCTATTGGGTGATTGACCCGCAGGCCGCCGCCGTGGTACGCCGCATTTATCAAATGGCCCTGGAGGGCTACGGGCTGGCGGAAACCGCCGCCGCATTGGAGCGGGACGGGATTTGCAATCCCACCTACTACTGGCGGAGCAAGGGAACGAACCGGGGAGGCTCTAAAAGCACCGTAGAACCCACAAAATGGGGCCATACCACCATCAAGAAGATACTTACCCTACAGGAATATTGCGGCGATGTAATCAACTTCAAATCCTATTCCAAGTCGTACAAGGTGAAGAAGCGCATTGAAACGCCGGAGGAAAACCGGGCGGTTTTCCTAAATGTCCATGAGGCCATCATTGACCGGGCCACCTGGGAGAAGGTGCAAAACTTGAAAAAGGGGACGCGCCGCAAACGGCCCACCGTTACCCAGGAATCCAGCGTGTTTTCCGGCGTGCTGAAATGCCCGGAGTGCGGGGGTAACCTCAATTTTCACTTCAACCAGGGCAATCATGACATCAAGTTTTTCAGTTGCCAAAACCATAATTCAGGTCTGCGCAAGTGCTCCAAGACCCATTACATCCGGGTGGAATTTTTGGAGCGGGTGGTGCTGTACGAAATCAACCGCCTGGCCTGCTTCGCAAACGAGTACGAGGACGAGTTTGTAAAGGCCATGATGGGGCACTCGGCCAAGGTGACGGAGAATGACCTAGCGAGGAAGCAGCGCGAGCTTGGCGGGCTTCTGGAGCGGGATAAGGAGCTTGATGTGCTGTTTGAGAAAATTTACGAGGACAATGTGAAGCAAAAAATCAGCGACGCCCGGTTTGCGAAAATGTCCCAGCGGTATGAGCAGGAGCAGGGGGAGAACGCCAAGAGGATCAAGGCCCTGCGGCTTGAATTGAGAAAGTCGGAGGGGAGGCAGATGGATGTTGATACCTTTCTTGAAACGGTCCGGCGCTACACAAACGCTACAGAAATTACCCGGCTCATGGTGGCAGAGCTGATCGACCATATCGACGTATACCATGCCGAGAAGAAAGACGGCGTTACCACCCAGCACATCACGATTTACTATAACTGTATCGGCGCTTTCCCTGTCCCTAACCGCCGGAATATCCCCGAAGCGGATATCACGATGGGGACGAGAAAGGGAGTAGCCGTCAGCTACTCCCCGGAACCTACCACCTAAAGTTTTTGAGCAACAAAATGCGGAGTGTCCTCTAAGGATACTCAAATCCTATAAGGACACTCCGCATGGTCGGAGTGGCGGGACTTGAACCCGCGGCCTCTTGGTCCCGAACCAAGCGCGATACCAAACTTCGCCACACCCCGATATTTAGTTGATGGTCAAGAAAAACAGAGGGCGGGCCGCAGCCCGCCCTCTCGCTTTGGAGGCGCCACCCAGATTTGAACTGGGGCATCAGGATTTTGCAGACCCTTGCCTTACCACTTGGCTATGGCGCCAGATACTGTATTATATTCAAAAAGAAGTGCTTTAGCACTCCTTTTTGAAATTTTTATGGAGCGAGTGACGAGGCTCGAACTCGCTACCTCCACCTTGGCAAGGTGGCGCTCTACCAGATGAGCTACACTCGCGTATGGTGCCCAGGGCCGGAATTGAACCAGCGACACGCGGATTTTCAGTCCGCTGCTCTACCAACTGAGCTACCTGGGCGTAAGATGTGGCGACGCGGAAGGGACTTGAACCCTCGACCTCCGGCGTGACAGGCCGGCGTTCTAACCAACTGAACTACCGCGCCACATTTGTACGCGCTATGGTGGGAACAACAGGGCTCGAACCTGTGACCCCTTGCTTGTAAGGCAAGTGCTCTCCCAGCTGAGCTATGCTCCCCCATCGTTCCGCCGCTCGTCACACGGCGAAAGTCATTATAACAAACGAATCCGGCTCTGTCAAGAGTCAAATTAAAAAAGTTGGCGTTACTTGGCGGCAGACTCGTCCCGGAGCGTCTTCAGCTCATCGGCAGAAAACCGGTACACCTTGTCGCAGAACTGGCAGGTCAGTTCCGCTCCTCCCTGCTCCTCAATCAGAGTGGTCAGCTCCTCCCCGCCCAGGCTGATAAGCGCCCGGCTCACCCGCTCACGGGTGCAGTAACAGCGGTACTCCACCGGGGCCGTCTCCAGCACCTCCAGCTCGAACTCGCCCAGCACCTCCCGCAGAAGGCCCAGCGGGTCCATGCCCGCGTCCAGCCGGGCGCTGACCGCCCCCAGTTTGGCCACGCCCCGCTCCACGGCGGATACCACAGAGTCGTCCGCCCCAGGCAGCAGCTGGATCAGATAACCCCCTGCCGCCTGGACAGTCTGGTCCGGCGCAATGAGCACACCTAGGGCGCAGGCGGTGGGCACCTGCTCGCTCTCCACAAAATAGGCCGCCACGTCTTCCGCAATCTCGCCCCCTACCAACTGCACCGAGCCGATGTAGGGTTCCTTCAGCCCCAGGTCCCGGATGACAGTCAGATCGCCGTCCGCACCCACAGCCGCGCCTACGTCCAGCTTACCCTTGGCCTTCCGAGGCACGTCCACTGCGGGGTTCTGCACGTAGCCTCGCACATTCCCCGCACTGTCGGACACGGCAGTCAAGCTCCCCAGCGGCCCGTTTCCCTTCACCCGCAGGGTGACGGCCCCATCCTTCTCCTTCATGGCGGCGCCCATCATGGACGCGGCCATAAGCAGCCGGCCCAGCGCCGCCGCGGCCACCGGCCAGCAGTCGTGGACGGCGCGGGCCCGCTCCACCGTATCCCGGGCAGCGATGGCCATCGCCTTCACCGGAGCGTCCTTCGCGATGACGCGGACAATCTGATCCATTGCGCTACAAATCCTTTCTCGCGGCGAAAAAGACCCGCTGCGCCCCCTCTTTGGGCGCGGACATGGTCTTGTCGCCATGTTGCCTGATGTTTCGGAAACCCGCCTCCCGCAGAAAACTGTCCAGCTCATCCATTGTGAATGCGTATTCCTCATGGTACTCACCGCCACGGCTCCAGCTGCCGTTCTCCTCCCGAACAAACAGGTCCAGGCCGTAGCCGCACACTCGCCGCTTGGGGCTGTACTCCCCCCGCCAGACGCAGAATAAATCGTCGTCCTCGTCCAGATAGGTCTGGCCGTCCGCGCCCTCCAGCGCCAGCGGGGTCTTGACATCAAAGAGAAACAGCCCGCCGGGGGTCAGCGCCTTGTACACCCGCTGGAAGGTCCACTTCACAGCGGCAGGGCGGGTGACATAGTTCACACTGTCCAGGCAGGAAATCACCGCGTCCGCAGGCTCCAAAAGCGCCAGCCTGGACATATCCTGGCACAAAAACAGCACACCCAGCCCCTCACATTTCTGGTCGGCCACCGCCAGCATATCCGGTGACAGGTCCACGGCGGTCATCTGATACCCCCGCTGCGCCAGCAGCTTCGTCAGGCTCCCGGTGCCGCAGCCCAGCTCCACCACAGAACGGACGGGCCGCTTCAGCTTCCGGAAATGCCGCTCCACATAGTCTGCCCACTTCTCATAGCCCACATCCGCAGTAAGCCGGTCGTAGCACCGGGCCAGCACCGTATATGCGTCCCTCATTTGTTCAGCCGGGGCAGCACGGCCTTATAGCCGTCCGCACCGTATTGCAGCGCCCGGTTCACCCGGCTGATGGTGGCGCTGGAAGCCCCTGTGCGCTGGAGGATGTCGTTATAAATCAGCCCCTGGGACAAAAGCTGGGCCACTTCCAGCCGCTGGGCCATGGCCCGCAGCTCGGCCACCGTGCACAGGTCCTGAAAAAAGGCGCGGCACTCCTCCTGGTCCTTCAGCGCCAGGACAGCCTCAAACAGCAGTGAATCCTGCTCCGGCATCTCTTTTTGCATGACACATCCTCCCGTAAAAAACTTTTGCCCTTATATCTAGTCATTTTAGCACGCCGCTTTACGGAAGTAAAGAGGAAAACAGAAAAAGCGCGAAAAGGACTTGCGGTCCAGGGAAAACTTGACTATAATAAATATGTTGGACCGCAAAACCGGTCTATGCGCACCGGATAAGGCAGACCGCAACCCAGCGGCTGCGACTCCCGGGGCGCAGAGGTATATTTTATGGTAAAAGCGATCGTAGGGGCAAACTGGGGCGACGAGGGCAAGGGCAAGATCACCGACCTGCTGGCCGAGACGTCGGACGTGGTGGTCCGCTTCCAGGGCGGGGCCAACGCGGGTCACACCATCATCAACGACTATGGGCGGTTCGCCCTGCACATCCTGCCGTCGGGCATCTTCTACCCCCACATCACCAACGTCATCGGCAACGGCGTGGCGCTGGACCCGGCCAAGCTGGCGGCGGAGCTGAAGGACATCATCGGCCGGGGCGTCCCCGCCCCCAACCTCATTGTGTCTGAGCGGGCCCAGCTGCTCATGCCCTACCACGTCCTTCAGGACGGATACGAGGAGGAGCGCTTGGGGGGCAAAGCCTTCGGCTCCACCAAAAGCGGCATCGCGCCCTTCTACTCCGACAAGTACGCCAAGACGGGCATCCAGGTGTGCGATCTGTTCGACGAGGACCTGTTGTGGGAGCGGCTCAGCCGCGCCGTCGAGGTAAAAAACATTCTCTTCGAGCACCTGTACCACAAGCCCGCCCTGGACGTGAAGGCGCTGTACGACCAGCTTTTGAACTACCGGGAGCTGATCCGCCCTTACGTGGGCGACGCGGTGAGCTTCCTCCACAACGCCGTGGCCCAGGGCAAAACGGCGCTGTTGGAGGGCCAGCTGGGTTCCATGAAGGACCCGGACCTGGGCATCTTCCCCATGACCACCTCCTCCCACACGCTGGCGGGCTACGGCTGTGTAGGCGCTCCGGTGCCCCCCACCGCCATTGAGGACGTGATTTGCGTCACCAAGGCGTATTCCTCCAGCGTGGGCTCCAGCACCGAACCCTTCGTCAGTGAGCTGCTGGGCCCGGAGGGCGACGAGCTGCGCCGCCGGGGCGGCGACAAGGGCGAGTTCGGCGCGACCACGGGCCGTCCCCGCCGGGTGGGCTGGTTCGACGCGGTGGCCACCAAATACGGCTGCATGGTTCAGGGCGCCACCCAGGCGGCGCTGACCTGTTTGGACGTGTTGGGCTACCTGGATGAGATCAAGGTGTGCGTGGGCTACGACATCGACGGCGAGGTCACCGGCGCGTTCCCCACCACCCCCAGGCTCATGCGGGCCAAGCCGGTGTTTGAGACGCTTCCGGGCTGGAAATGCGATATGCGCGGCATTACGGATTACGACGCGCTGCCCGCCAACGCCAAAAACTATGTGGAGTTCCTGGAAAAGCATATCGGCGTGCCCATCAAAATCGTTTCGACGGGACCCAAGCGCCACGAAATCGCGCTCCGCAAATAAAACAACACCAACAGAACCAGAGGCCGCCCGCATTCATGCAGGGCGGTCTCTTTCGCGCTCACTGAGGCGCAGGCCAGTAGGCCCGCCTCAAGCCAGTGCCCAGACACCGGCGGCAGCACAACTGAAAGCACCAGCGTCCAAAGCCCCACGCGCCGGAACGATTCAGCAGCGGAACGTATCAACCTCTCCTGTAAACAGGGGCTTCCCCCTAAGTGTGTCTTTGCCCACTTTCTGCACAAGCAGAAAGTAGGCCGCCGGAAGCCCAAGGGGGCTTGCAATTGCTGTCAAGACAGCATATAATAGGAGTCACTTATGACAAGGAGGGATTCTCCAAATGCGCCACGACATCAACTACACCATGCTCACCGATTTCTACGAGCTGACCATGGGCAACGGCTATTTTCAGACCGGGCTGAAGGATCGGATCTGCTACTTCGACGTGTTCTTCCGCAACGTCCCCGACGGGGGCGGCTTTGCCATCGCGGCGGGGCTGGAGCAGGTCATCCGCTATATCCAGGACCTCCGCTTCGACGAGGAAGACATCGCGTACCTCCGGGGCAAGGGCTGCTTCTCCCCCGAATTCCTGGACTATCTGAAGGATTTTCATTTCACCGGTGACATCTGGGCCGTCCCCGAAGGCACCCCCATCTTCCCCCGGGAGCCCATCCTCACCGTCCGGGCCCCCGCCATCCAGGCCCAGTTTGTGGAGACCTATATTTTGCTGGCGCTCAACCACCAATCCCTCATCGCCACCAAGTCCAACCGCATCGTCCGGGCCGCTGAGGGCCGCCCCATCTCCGAATTTGGCTCCCGCCGGGCCCAGGGGGCGGACGGCGCGGTGCTGGGCGCCCGGGCCAGCTATATCGCCGGGGCCGGAGGCACCGCCTGCGCCATGGCGGACGAGCTGTACGGCACCCCCGCCACCGGCACCATGGCCCATTCCTGGGTGCAGATGTTCCCCGACGAGTACACCGCCTTCAAGACCTACTGCCAAGTCTATCCCCAGGCCGCCACCCTGCTGGTGGACACCTACAACGTGCTCCACTCCGGGGTGCCCAACGCCATCCGGGTTTTCCAGGAACTGGGCATCACCTCCGGCGGCATCCGCATCGACTCCGGCGATCTGACCTACCTGTCCAAGCAGGCCCGGAAGATGTTGGACAACGCGGGCCTGCCCGGTATCAAGATCGTGGCCTCCAACTCCCTGGACGAATACATCATCCGGGACCTGCTCACCCAGGGCGCGCGGATCGACGCCTTCGGCGTGGGCGAGCGGCTCATCACGTCAAAAAGCGAGCCGGTGTTCGGGGGCGTGTACAAGCTGGCCGCCATCGAGGGGGAGGACGGCGCCCTCATCCCCAAAATCAAGATCAGCGAGAACGCCGCCAAGGTCACCCTGCCCCACTTCAAGAAGGTGTACCGCCTGTTTGAAAACGGCAACGGCAAGGCCATGGCCGACTATATCTGCGTCCACGACGAGCAGCCCGACTTCTCCCAGCCCCTGGAGCTGTTCGACCCGGAGGCCACCTGGAAGCGCAAGACCGTGTCCGACTTCACCGCCCGGCCCCTGCTGGTGCCCATCTTCCAGGGCGGCAAGCTGGTGTACCAGCTCCCCACCATCCAGCAGTCCCGGGACTACTGCCAGCGGGAGGTGGACAGCCTGTGGGACGAGGTGAAGCGCTTCGAGTACCCGCATAACTATTACGTGGACCTGTCCCAGAAGCTGTGGGATGTGCGGGCGCATCTGCTGGCGGAAAAGCACTGAGGAACGGAGGCCCGATCAGACCGGCGCAGCAAGTCGGAAATTTTAGGAGAAGATACATGTGTCAAAATATATCATACGCGCTGTACAGGAAAAGGATCACAAGGACATCATAGAGATATATAATTCCAATCGCCAGTTTTTGCTTCACCATCTAGGTATGGATTTTATTGATGAAGCCTTTGTCTCGCAAGAAATATTGACCATGCAAAAAGCAGGCTTTTGCTCATGCGTCATTGTGGACCAAGACAGTTCAATGGTACAAGGGGTAATAGACTACAAGCCAGGGCAGGAAGTATATCTTTCATTGATTATGTTAACAGCCGCTTTGCAGGGAAAAGGCGTCGGCAGCATGGTATATTCGCTCTTTGAAACGAAAATGACGCAGGATAACAAAGAGTCCATTCGGATTGATGTTGTAAATGATTATCAAGATAATTTAGTACCTTTTTGGAAAAGACACGGCTTTGAGGAGAACGAAACTGTGACGCTGGATTGGGGAAATAAAAAGAGCAATGCAGTTGTTATGAGAAAGCGCTTGCAGCGATAGCTTCCGCGTTACCGGCCCGCTTGAAAATGCCCCCGCCCTGTGTTATACTGGGCCTACCAAAAAAATTTGCATCCGAAAGGAAGTATACATTATGAGCATCATCCGCGACCCCGCCCTGGCCCCCTCCGGCCACCGGAAGATCGACTGGGTGCGAAACTTTATGCCCGCCCTGTCCCAGATCGAGGCCCGCTTCGTAAAGGAGCAGCCCTTCAAGGGCCTGCGCGCCGCCGTCTCCGTCCACCTGGAGGCCAAGACCGCCAACCTGGCCCTAGTGCTGAAGGCCGGCGGGGCAGACGTCTACCTCACCGGCTCCAACCCCCTGTCCACCCAGGACGACGTGGCCGCGGGCGTGGCCGACCGGGGCGTCAACGTGTTCGCCTGGCACGGCTCCATCCCCGCGGAGTACGAGGCCCATCTGGTCGAAACCCTGAAATGCCACCCCCACATCGTCATCGACGACGGCGGCGACCTCATTAACCTCCTCAGCGGCAAATGCAAAGAGTACGCCGACTGCCTCATCGGCGGCTGTGAGGAGACCACCACCGGAATCCTGCGCTTGCGGGCCAGGGATCGGGAGGGCACCCTGCCCTGCCCCATGATGGCGGTGAACGACGCCAAGGCCAAGCACTACTACGACAACAAGTACGGCACCGGCCAGTCCGTGTGGGACGCCATCATGCACATGACCAACCTGGTGGTGGCGGGCAAGACGGTGGTGGTGGCCGGGTACGGCTGGTGCGGCTCCGGCGTGGCCCTGCGGGCCGCGGGCATGGGCGCCAACGTCATCGTCACCGAGATCGACCCCTTCAAGGCGCTGGACGCCACCATGAACGGCTTCCGGGTGATGACCATGGCCGACGCCGCCCCCCTGGGGGACGTGTTCGTCAGCGTCACCGGCTGTAAGGATGTCATCACCCCGGAGCACTTCGCCCGGATGAAGCCCAACGCCCTGCTGTCCAACGCGGGCCACTTTGATTGCGAGGTGGACGTGAAGTGGCTGAATGAAAACGCCGTGGATAAGTGGGAACAGCGGGAGGGCATCACCGGCTACAAGCTGGCCGACGGCAAGGTGCTCAACGTGCTGGCCGAGGGCCGCCTGGTCAACCTGGCGGGAGGCAACGGCCACCCGGCGGAGATCATGGATATGTCTTTCTCCGTCCAGGCATTGGCGGCGGAGTGGCTGGTCAAGCACAAGGACGAGCTGACCCGAAAGCTCTACGACATCCCCGCCGAGATCGACGATCAGATCGGCTGGGCCAAGCTGGCCGCCCTGGGCCTGACCATCGACAAGCTCACCCCCGAGCAGGAGGAGTACCTCAACAGCGCCAACGCGTAACACACAAAGAGAGCGCCGTACCCGCAATTGGGTGCGGCGCTCCTTTTTGTGAAAAACCTATTACGCCGGGGACCCGTTCAGGGAGATGCGGTCGGCGATCATGGCGATAAATTCGCTGTTGGTGGGTTTGCCCTTGGCGTTGGAAACAGTATAGCCGAAATACTTCTGCAGCGTCTCCAAATCGCCCCGGTCCCAGGCCACCTCGATGGCGTGGCGGATGGCCCGCTCCACCCGGCTGGCGGTGGTGTTGAATTTCTTGGCCACCGCCGGATACAATACCTTGGTCACGGCGTTGATGATCTCCATGTCGTCCACGGCCAGGCCGATGGCCTCCCGCAGATACTGGTAGCCCTTGATGTGGGCGGGCACGCCGATCTCGTGGATGATGGCCGTCACTTGGCGCTCCAGGTCCCGGGAGGAGGTCTCCTCCTGAATCTGGGTGCCCGTCTTGCCGCCGGCCAGCTCCCGGGTCCGGCTGATCACCGACTGCATCCGGCAGGGCTTGAGCATGCAGTAATCCCCGCCCCGCTGGGACACCTGCTCGGCAATGGAGGGGTTATTGAAGGAGGACAGCACCAGCACACGGGGCCGGTTTTCTCCCAGCTCCTCCAGCACCTCCAGCCCGTCCATCCCGGACAGCATCAGATCCATAATGACCACGTCCGGCTTGTGGACCGCCACCAGGTCCAGCAGCTCCTCGCCGCTGCCTGTCTGGGCGCACACGGTCAGATCGGCCTCCCCCTGGACCATTTCAGCCAGCATTTGACGAAATTCCTCCGAGGCGTCCGCCAGTACGATTTTCTTCTTGTCGCTCATCTTCCCTATTCCTTTCCGGTCCATGACCTGAGGTTTCACGCTCTGTTTTACCAAAATTTGGTGTATCCTTAAAATACCACAGATTCCCCCAGATGGCAAGAAGGTTTTCCACATTTTACCAAAGTTTTCTTCGACATCCGCTGTCGAAACAAAGTCGCATGGTGATTTTGGAATCAAAAAACCGAAAATTACCCTTCGTTATTGCACTGTTGGAGCATGCGCCCCACGTAGATCCCATAACCGCTGGTGGGGTCGTCCACCAAAACGTGGGTCACGGCTCCCACGATCTTCCCATTCTGCAGGATGGGGCTGCCGCTCATGCCCTGCACAATGCCGCCGGTGGCGTCCAGCAGCCGCTGGTCGGTGACTTTGATGAGGTAGTCCCGGCAGTCCTCCTGGCTCTCCGCGAACACTTTGGAGATCTGGATGCCGTACTCCTCCACCCGCTGGCCGGAGATATTGCACAAAATGGTGGCCTCCCCGGGCTGCACCTCGTCCCGCCGGGCAACTTCCACCGCCGCGCCCTCTACCCAGCCGCTGTCCGCCATCACGCCGAACACGCCGCCGCTGGTGTTGGCACGGAGCAAGCCCAGGGTGGAGTCGGTGTCAAACACCCCCTGGAGCTGACCGGGGTCGCCCGCTTTGCCCTTTTCCACCCCCGCCACGGTGGCGGGCAGGATGGAGCCGCTCTCCAGGGGCATCAGCAGGGCGGTATCCACGTCGTTGATGCCGTGGCCCAGCGCCCCGAAGGCCCCGGTGTCCGGGCAGTAAAAGGTCACCGTGCCGATGCCGGCCATGGAGTCCCGGATCCAAGCGCCCAGCTTATAGGCCCCGTCGGCGGAACACAGCGCCGCCGTGGCGGTGAGCTGCACCTGCTTATCGTTCCGGATGGCTCGGATGCTCATGGCCTCTCCCTCCAGCTTTTGGAGCAGAGCGGAGACCTCCTCAATGGTGTCCACCTCAGTGGAGTTGATATGGGTGATGATGTCCCCCTCCTTCAGCCCGCAGGCCTTGGCCGGGTTCACATTGCCCTCGTCGGTGGCAATCTCCGAGGTGCCCACCACCACCACGCCGTCGGAAAAGAGCTTAATGCCCACAGCTTTCCCCACGGGGATCACCGCAGGCGCGTCGGCAAACGCCGGCGCCGCGGCGGACCACACGGTCAGCACCGCCGCCAGCAGCAGCCCCAGAAACCGCAGGACCGCCGCCCCCATAAATGGTCTGGCTTCTTCATTCAAATCCATTCACCGCCTTTTGTTTTTGCGCGGCTTTGGCCGGTATTCCCGCCCCTGTCGGGGCAGGAATACGCTTGACCGCGCCTTTTTGAAACTGGCGGGTATCCGGGCTGCCGCAGAAAAACGCTCTGCGGGCGCCCCAACACCCACCCTGTTAATATGGCGGCGGGGACGGATTTTCACCGTGGGAAAGTAAGGCGGGTTTGACAGGGAACGCGCAGCCAATCGCCGTCCGGCCAGGGTCTTCTCATTTTGTGCTGGAAACCTTCAGAGCTTCTGGATAAGTTTGGACAGAATTCGACAAAACACGCACAAAAATTGAGGCCGGTTCTAACATAGTCTGCCCCGTCCGTATCATACCTTGTAGGGAAAAGCGAGGTGTGACTATGGAAAAATCAACCAAAAAGCTGATTTTCACCTATCTGATGGCAGCGGCGGCAGGGGTGCTGCTCCACTTTCTCTTCCAATGGTTCCCCAACCCCGTTCTGGCGCTCGTCTCCCCGGTGCGGGAGAGCATCTGGGAGCATGTAAAGCTCATTTACTTTCCTATGCTGGCCGTATCTCTATTTCTGGGCCGGGGCGGGAGCGGAACCGGCCGCAGCCCCTGGCTGCTCAGCGGCCTTGCGGCCTGTGCCGCCATGCTGGGAACGGGGTATCTCTACCACATCGCCCTCCGGGGAGAGAGTCTGATCGTGGATTTGGCGCTGTACTTCCTTCTGCTGGCGCTGGGCTTTCTGCTGCCAAGGGTCCTGTGGCCGCTGTGCGAGTGGCCGGGGACGGACAAAGCGGCGGTGATCCTCACCGCCCTGCTGGGGGCGCTCATCGTGTGGTTCACCTTTTTCCCGCCGGACGCGGCGCTGTTTGCCGATCTGAGCGGGGCGGTGCGCACCTTTTTGACCATCCCCGTGTGAAACGGGTGAGGCTATCTCACCTGCCCCGTCCCCCTCACAACATACTTATACGTGCACAGCTCCGCCAGCCCCATGGGTCCCCGGGCATGGAGCCGCTGGGTGGAAATGCCCATCTCGCACCCCAGCCCGAATACGCCTCCATCGGTAAACCGGGTGGAGGCGTTCCAATACACGGCGGCGGAGTCCACCAGGGTGGTAAACCGGTGGGCGGTGTCCTTGTTTGTCGTGACAATGGCCTCCGAGTGGCCGGTGGAGTGGGCGGCGATGTGGGCGGCGGCGGAGTCCGCGCCGTCCACCACCTTGACACCCAGGATATAGTCCAAAAATTCGGTGTCGAAGTCATCCGGCCCGGCGAGGGTGCCGGGGATGATAGACGCGGCTTTTTCATCCAGCCGCAGCTCCACTGGGGGCAGGCCCCGGGCGGCGCGCGCGTCCACCAGCCGCTCCCTCAGCCGGGGCAGGAAGGTTTCCGCCACGGCCTCATGGACCAGGCAGACCTCGGCGGCGTTGCACACGCTGGGCCGGGAGCACTTGGCGTTCTCTATGATGGTCAGGGCCATGTCCAGGTCCGCGTCCTTGTCCACATAGACGTGGCAGATGCCGGTGCCCGTCTCAATGACGGGAACCGTGGCGTTGTCCACACAGGCCCGGATCAGCCCCGCGCCTCCCCGGGGGATCAGCAGGTCCACCAGCCCGGAGGCGGTCATCAGCTCGTTGGCGGACTGCCGGGAGGTGTCCTCCACCAGCCCCAGCGCGTCCTGGGGCAGTCCGGCGGTGGTAAGGCCCTGACGCAGAGCCGCCACGATGGCGGCGGCGGAGCGGTGGGCCTCCTTGCCGCAGCGCAGGACGCAGGCGGACCCCGCCTTCAGCGCCAGCGCCGCCGCGTCGGAGGTGACGTTGGGGCGGCTCTCATAGATGATGGCCACCACCCCCATGGGCACGGAGGTCTTTTCGATGACCAGCCCGTTGGGCCGCACCTCCCGGCGGAGCACCAGGCCCACCGGGTCGGCCAGGGCCTCCACCTCCCGCACACCGTCGGCCATGCCGCGGATTCGCTCCGGGCTGAGGACCAGACGGTCCAGCATTACGTCGGAGATGGTGCCCTTTGCCGCCTCCAAATCCAGGGCGTTGGCCTCCAGAATGGCGGCGGCGTTTTCCTCCAGCGCGTTGGCCATGGCGGCTAACGCGCCGTTTTTTACGTCAGGGCCGGCCAGGGCCATGGCGCCCTTCGCGCCCTTGGCCCGCCGTAGGATTTCCAGCGTGGTCACGCTTCCTCTCTCCTTCCGATGAAGCGGGTGCCGGTGTGCCGGCCCTCCGCGATGTCATACAGCAGCTCAGGGTGCCGACCGTTGGCGATGACCATGTCGCAGCCGCAGGCCATGGCGATTTCCGCCGCCTTCAGCTTGGTGGCCATCCCCCCGCTGCCCAGGGCGGAGCCGGGGGCGCCCGCCAACGCCCGCAGCTCGGGGGTGATCTCCCGCACCTCGGGGATAAGGGCGGCATGGGCGTCCCTGCGGGGGTCGGCGGTGTACAGCCCGTCGATGTCGCTGAGCAGGATGAGCAGCTGCGCCCCCACGCACTGGGCCACAATGGCGGACAGGGTGTCGTTCTCCCCAATGGTGGTGGACACGCCCACCTCGTCGGTGGCCACCGCGTCGTTCTCGTTGACAACGGGCAGGACGCCCAGCTCCAGCAGGCGGTTGATGGCGTTTTCAAAGTTCTGCCGCCGCCGGGGGAAATTCACATCCTCCGCCGTCAGCAGCAGCTGAGCCACGGTGTGGCTGTACTCCCCGAACAGCTTGTCATAGGTGTACATCAGCTCGCACTGGCCCACGGCGGCGGCGGCCTGCTTGGTGGGCATATCCGCCGGGCGGCCGGGCAAATTCAGTTTGCCCACCCCCATGCCGATGGCCCCCGAGGACACCAGCACCAGCCGGTGTCCCCCGTTTTTCAAATCGGACAGCACCTTCACCAGCTCCTCCACCCGGCGGATATTCAGCCGCCCGGTGGGGTGGGCCAGGGTGGAGGTGCCCACTTTCACCACGATTTTCATGTGTCTTCTATCCTCATCGTCATATTTTATGTAATTTATACTTTTTGTATCTTAACATTTCGGCGAACAGCCCTGTTCCAATTAGTATACCACGCTAAAGCAAAAAAGGAAAGCCCGGATTTTGGGCTTTCCTCTGTTTTGTCCACTCATGCCCCCAGGGCGTTGAGCTCCCCCTGGAGGCAGTCCAGGAATCGGGCGGCGGGGACGCCGTCCATCTGGGCGTGGTGGAACTGGAAGGAGATGGGCAGCTTCAACCGCCACAGTTTTTTACGGTACTTTCCCCAGATCAAAAAGGGGTTGTTGTAGATCCCGGCGTAGACGTTCACCGCCCCGTCAATGTCATACCCCGCCAGGGCGGAGGTGCCGACCACCATATGGCTCCCGCTCAGGTCATAGGGTTCGCCGCTGGCCTGGACCCGTCCGGTCAGGGACAGGTAGTCCCGCTCGAACTGCTTCAAGCTGTCGGAAAACGGGATGTCGCAGGTACTGACGTCCCCGTTTGCCAGGATCACCACCGTGCTGACAGCCAGGCGGTCGTACCGCATCAGCGTATCCCCCACGGGGAGGGTAAAAAATTCCTCCGTCTGGGCTGCCGCCCTGCCCACGCACCAGCACAGCAGCATGTTGAATTTCAGGCCCCGCCTCCGGCTCAGCTTGACCAGCCGGGTCACGTCCAGGGTCTTGAACAGGGTGACCATGGGCTGGGGGGCGTTCTTCCAAAGGGCGAAGGCCGCCCAGCGTCCGGGTCCTCCAGGGTCAAGCTCTCTCACCATACCCGCGCCCTCCCTCAGCGGTCCGACAGATAGTCCGCCACCTGCCCCAGCGTCTTGGGGGCGCACAGGGCGGTGACCTCAATGGTTTCGCCGTAGTCCACCCGTTCCACCTTGGCCTCCCGGTAGAGCTGGTCCAGAACCCCGCCCTTGTCGTAGGGCAGGCGCAGCTCCACCCGGCGTACCCCGGCGTCCAGCCGCTTCTCGATGGCGGACAGCAGGGTATCAATCCCCGCCCCGGTCTTGGCGGAGATGGACACCATGTCCGCCCCGTGGGGCAGGATGTCCCCCACGAACTTGTCACACTTGTTGAACACCTCCAGCCGGGGCGTCTCGGCGGCCCCCAGCTCCTGGATAAGCCTGTCCACCACCTCGGCCTGCTCCCGCCAGTGGGGATCGGAGGCGTCGATGACGTGGAGGAGCAGGTCGGCGAAGGTCAGCTCCTCCAGGGTGGCCTTGAAGGCGTCCACCAGCTGGTGGGGCAGCTTGGAGATGAAACCCACGGTATCGGAAATCAGCACGGTGCAGGTATCTGAAATTTCCAGCATCCGGGTGGTGGTGTCCAGGGTGTCAAACAGCCGGTCGTTGGCCGGGATATCCGACCCGGTGAGGGCGTTGAGCAGGGTGGACTTGCCCGCGTTGGTATACCCCACGATGGCCACCACCGGGACCTCATTTTTCTCCCGCCGCTCCCGCTGGGTGGCCCGGACCCGGCGCACGTCCTTTAGGTCCGCCTCCAGCTTGTCGATTTTCCGGTGGATGATCCGCCGGTCCGTCTCCATCTGGGTCTCGCCGGGTCCCCGGGTGCCGATGGCGCCCTCCTGGCGCTCCAGGTGCTTCCACATGCCAGTGAGCCGGGGCAGGAGGTATTTGTACTGGGCCAGGGCCACCTGCAAGCGCCCCTCGCTGGTCCTGGCCCGCTTGGCAAAAATGTCCAGGATGAGGGCGGAGCGGTCCATGACCGTCACCCCCAGCTCCTCGGTGAGCACCCTTTGCTGAGAAGGGGACAGGGGGTTGTCGAAGATGACGATATCCGCCCCCAGGCTCTGAACCAGCTCGCGGATTTCCGCCGCCTTGCCCTCGCCCACGAAGGTGCGGGGGTCGGGGGCGGATTTGTTTTGCAGCACCGTGGCCAGGCACTCGCCCCCCGCCGTGTCCAGCAGGGCGGCCAGCTCCTCCAGGGACTCCGACCTGGCGTTCTCCTCCCGGGTGAGGCAGGGGGCGCTGAGGCCCACCAAAATGGCCCGGTTGATCTCTTTTACTTGGGTTTTGTCAAACATATAGGGTAAAATACCTCGTTTTCTTCAATTTATACCTGGGGTGTCAAAACAGAGCGGGTCTTAGGTTTTTCCCTTGCATTGCCGACGCCTTTCTGCTATAATCGACTTGGAAAAACAAAAATGCGGCAGCTTGCGGGTGCGCCAACACCCGCAAGCCTGCGCAGGTGAGAGCACCACCTACACAATGGCCAATATCGGCCACACCACATGGGTATTATACGACATTCCGGCCCTTCACGCAAGGGGCGGGTTTTGCTGTTGTGTTTTCCCACCGTTGTGTGCATGAGAGCTTTGCTTCTTACGCAGTGTAGGGTTCGCCCTGCTCTGCGTTTTTGTTTTCCCCCGCAGTCCTTGGGAGCGCAAGCTCTGCCTCGGGGGCGCAAGCCCCCTGGGGCGGCGGTGGAATGCAAATTTCTCACTCGCAAAAATTTCATGCACTATTAGGGGGGACGTTGTCCGAACAAAGAACACAACAGGGAGGTCTTAACATGGCACCACGCAAAAGGTATGATTTAGATGTCTTTGATGAGGATTTGGGGGAAGTTATCGAGGATACAGATGGCAGAAAAGGAATTACAAAAACAATAAGACGGGTTTTGAACCACCGCAAATTAGCAGTCATTTTACTGGTAGGAGTTGTTTTCGTAATTCTGTTGTTGGTTTTGTGGTTTTCTAATAACAGCCAAAAGGAACTGCAAGAACAGCTTGAGCAGCAGGAAGTACAGTTGGAGCGGCAAAATCAATTGATCGAAGCATTAAAAGACAGGGCTCCGGAAGCCGATTCCCACTCCACGATTCCTATCATCACCCGTGAAACCGTGGTGGAGCAGCTTGGCTCTATTCGAGAGTTGGTGACACAGGAATACATCTACACCAACGCAGACAAAAGGGAAAGCAGTGCAACATGGCTATGGGGCATCGAAAGGCCCTTCAGTGGGAACAGTATCCTTGTAACCTACGACGGGACTATCAAAGCTGGTGTGGATTTAAGTCAGGCTGATATTGTCATAGATGATGAAAATCAAACCATCACCGTCACCCTGCCTCCCAGCCAGATCACTGACAACAACATCCCTCAAGAGAGCATCACAGTCGTCGAGGTAAAAAACGGGCTTTTCAACGAAGTCACATTTGATAATTATAACGAGTTTATTGCCGAGCAGAAGCTTATCATGGAACAGCGAGCCATCGGCCAAGGGCTTCTCACCAAAGCCGACGAGGAAGCCGCAGCCCTGGTGAAATCCATCTTGTCCGTCCTGCCTGGGATGGACGCTTACACTCTGACAATCGAACAGGTCGAGTAAACGAAAGGGGTCTCCGCAGCACGGGGACCCTTTTTTACCCCAAACCGGCCTATTTCACACCTTTTTCAGTACCTCCACAATCTCCCCCCAGTAAATATCATGGAAATCGTCGTGGTAGGACTTCTCCTTCACGTCCTCCGGCACGGCTGTGGGGTCCATGGGCATCTCCATACGCTTGCGGCACACCAGCACCAACTCCGCCTGCTCAAAATAGGGCGCGTTCCCCGCCCCGGCCGCAACTGTAAAGCCGCACTCCTTTACCTTGTCGATGTCCCGCCCGCTCTTGGAGCCGCACAGGTTCAGCTGAGGGCGGTACTCCTCCGAAAAGAAGGACAGGGTAAAATACTCGCTCTCCTTCATGAACTGGTTGGTGTACCGCTGGGGCCGCACATAGGCGGTGGCCATGGGCACACCCCACAGAACGCCCAGAGCGCCCCAGGAGGCAGTCATGGTGTTGCACCGCTCCGGCGTTCCGGCGGTGACCAGCATCCACCGGTCGTCCAGCATGGAGAAGGGGTTAAGGTTCAGGCTTTTCGGATCAACTTTTTGAAACATGGCGGGATACCTCCTCATTGATAGCTTAGTATATGCGTCCGGCGGAAAAAAGAGAAAGACCCGCCGCAATTGCTTGCAACGGGTCTTTGAACTGACAGGCATTAGCCCAGACCGAACTTCTTGTTGAAGCGGCTGACACGTCCGCCGGTATCCACCATCTTCTGCTTGCCGGTGTAGAAGGGGTGACACTTGGAGCAGACTTCCACCTTGATGTCCTTCTTCGTCGAGCCAGTCTCAATCACGTTGCCGCAGGCGCACGTAATGGTGGTCTGCTGATACTTGGGATGGATGCCTTCCTTCATGGGAATTCACCTCTTTCTGTCGATACCAAAAGTCCAGGAGCGCAAAGGCTCCTTGTAAACGCAAACCGTATCTTATCATGTCTCGCGGCAAAATGCAAGGACTTTTTTCGATTTCCCAAATCTTTTTCTCGTCCGCTACAGCTCCACCGCCCGGCCCGCGCTGTCGTCGGGGCAAAGTCCGCTCTGTTCCGCTTCCGCCTTCGGCGAAAGCTCCACCCGCTCCCTTGCCCCTCCTCTCCCCCACAAAAGCTGAGGGGCGCTTTTGCGGGGGCCCCTATACTTCTATCGCCCGTCCTGCGCTGAAAAACCACAGGTAACGGCGGGCCACCTCCACCCCCGCCGCCTGGGACAAGGCCCGGGTGTAGGCGTCCAGCTGGGGGCGGTAGTCCTCCGCCCTGTGGTCCACGGCGCTTTCGCTCACCCGGTCGGTCTTGAAGTCCACCACGGTGGCGGCCCCGTCCTCCTCGATAAACCAGCAGTCCACCACGCCCTGGAGGAGCACCTCCTCCCCCGGCCCGGCCTCGGGGTAGTAGTCCGCCGCGGGAGCCAGCAGGGAGAATTTGAACTCCCGCTCCACCCGCGCCGAGCGGCGCAGCCGCAGCCCCAGCTCGGAGCGAAAAAAGGCCAGGATGTCCGCCGGGTTGACGGCGTTCCCCTGCTGGGGAGTGATGTACCGTCCCTCCACCAGCCGGGTGACCTCGTCGGCGATCTCCCCAAAGCTGCCGGTGCGGTCATAGTTCAGGTACTGCATCACCATATGCAGGGCGGTGCCCCGCTGGGCGGGGGTGAGGGGCCGCTGTCCCTCAAACACCGGGCGGCGCAGCGTGGTCTGAGGCGCTGCGGGGCGCAGCTCCACGCTGTTTTCCGCCGCCTCCGCGTCCTTTTCCCGGCCCTTGAGCTGGGTGGCGGTCAGCTTGGAGGCAATGGCCGCAGACGCCGTGTGGGGATAGCGCCAGCTCAGCCACTCCGCTAGACCCTCGGGCACGGCGGAGGCGGGCGTCTCCCCTGCTGCGGCTCCCTGTCCCTGGTCCCGCTCGTAATCCGCCCCGGACAGCAGGCGGATGTCCCAGGGATACCCCTCATTTTCAGGCGGCTGAGGCCGGGGAACGTCCAGATCCGACCAGAGCGGCGTACTGTCCCTCCGGCAAAGCACGGGTGAGAGCACCCAATCCGCCATGGACCGGGCCTCGGCCATCTGACGGGGGGGCGGCGGACACTGGGCCTGCCCCGCCAGTCCGGCCAGACTCCCGCCCCGGCCGTTGACGGCGGAGAACAGGATCAGCTTGTGCTCGGCGCGGGTCATGGCCACGTACAAAAGCCGCATCTCCTCCGCCCGGAGCTGCCGCCGCAGCCGCAATGCCACCGCGTCCCTAGCGATAGTGGTGTAGCGCACCCCCCGCGCCCGGTCGGTGCGCTTGGGGCCCAGGCCCAGGTCTGGGTGGAACAGGATGGTAGACTTGGCGTCCGCCTCGTTGAACTGCCGGTCCAGGCCGCATACCAGCACCACCGGGAACTCCAGCCCCTTGGACTTGTGGATGGACAAAATGCGCACGCCCCCGGTCTCGCCGCCCGGCACGGGCACCGTCAAGCCGTTTTCCGCCATCCGGCTCAGGTGGAGCAGGAAGGCCATCAAGCCCCGATGCCCGCCGCTCTCGAACCGGCACGCCTCGTCGTACAGGGCCATCAGATTGGCCCGACGGCGCTGTCCGTCGGGCATGGCGGCGAACACGGCGGGCACGTCCAGCCTGCCGTAGATGTACCACAGCAGGCGGTGGCTGCTCTCCTCCGCCGCCAGCTCCCGCAGCTCGGACAGAAGGGTCAGGAAGGACACGCAGTCCTCCTCCCCCCGCTCGGCCCCGGCGGTCAGGCAGTCATACACCGTCCCCCGGCTCCCCGCCCGCAGGCGGGCCAGCCGGTCCGGAGTGAAATTGAACAGCGGCGAGCGCAGCGCCGCCAGCAGCGCCACATCCTGCCGGGGATTGTCCAGCACCTGGAGCAGCGCGACGGCTACGGAGATTTCCGTGGTGCCGAAAAATTCCCGCCCTCCGTCAGCGGACCAGGGGATGCCCTGTTCATCCAGGGCGGCGGCATAATACCGCAGCACGGGACCCGGTGAGCGCAGAAGGATGACGATGTCCTCCGCCCGGACCGGGCGCTCCCCGATGGGCAGGCCGCTGTCCAGCAGCGCCCGGACGCGTCTGGCGGCGGCACGGGCAACCACCAGGTCTTTGTCCGTCTTTTCCTCCTCCCCGTCGTCGGTGAGGGTGGACAGATCCACGCAGTTCAGCTCCACCCGGTACCGCTCGTCCGGAGGCAGGTCCGCCCGCCCCGGCCGCAGTGCCTCGGCCTCGGTGTAGTCCAGCTCTCCGGCCGTGCGTGTCATCACGTTTCGGAAGATGAAATTTGCCCCGTCCAGCACCTCGGGCCGGGAGCGGAAATTGTCCGACAGCAGAATCTTCCGCCCTTCTCCCGGCGCGGCCTCCTCCGCCGGAGCAAAGCGCTGGTACTTGTCCAGAAAAATCCCCGGCTCCGCCAGCCGGAAGCGGTAGATGGACTGCTTCACGTCCCCCACCATAAACAGGTTGTCGCCGGCGGACAGCGCCCCGAATATGGCGTTCTGCACGGCGTTGGTGTCCTGATACTCGTCCACCATGATCTCCACAAACTGCTTCCCCACGTCATGGGCCAGGCCGGAGGGCGTCCCGTCCGGGTTTGTCAGCAGCCGCACCGCCAGATGCTCCCCGTCGGCGAAGTCGATGAGATGGCGGCGCTGCTTGAGTTTGGCAAACGCCCCGTCAAACTCCGCCGTCACCTCCAGCAGAGCCGTCATGGCGGGGCCCACGGCCCGCAGGTCGTCCACGGCCTGGTCCGCCGTCACGTCGAACCGCTCCCCCAGCTTTTTCATCTGCTTCCTGCACTCATCCCGCAGGGCGGTCAGGCGGGCCTTCAGCCCCTCGTCGTAGTCCCCCCGTTTCATCCCCGGACGGGGGAAGGGGATTGGGAAACAGGCTGCCGCGTCGTCCCAGCCCTCGCTGAGCGCGTCGCGCAGCTTTTCCAGCCCGTCGATGGTCTCCCCCAGGGTGGGGGTGTAGTTTTTGTTCAGCAGCTCGTCAAAATAGATCTCATCCCGCAGAGACTTCATAGTTCCCAGCCAATAGCCGGTCAGCTCAAGGCTGTCCGCCAGCAGGACCCGGCCCCAGGGGGTGTCCTCCGGGCCCACGCCCTCGGGCAGAACAAAATCCCGCCTGCGCGACCTGAGCCATTCCACCGGGTCGGTCTGGGCCTGGACCCGGCTGTGGACGTCCAGGATCACGTCCTCCAAAGTCTGATCGTCCCGTTCCCCCGCCAGGGCGTCCACCAGGGCGGCGAAGGGAGCGTCGTCCGCAATATTCGCGTACCGGGCTTCCAGCACCTCCTCCAGGGCACGGCGGCGCAGCTCGTCCTCCTCGGCCTCGTCGCACACGCGGAAATCCGGGTCCAGGTCCGCCAGGTGCCCCCATTGGCGCAGAAGGTCCTGACAGAACGAGTCTATGGTAGAGATGTGCGCTTGATAGACCAGCGTGGCGTTGCGCCGCAGGTGTCGGTCCCCCGGCTTCCGGGCCAGGGACGCGTGGATGGCGGAAGCGATGCGGTCGCGCAGCTCGGCGGCGGCGGCCTTGGTGAAGGTGATGACCAGAAAGCGGTCGATGTCCTCCCCCTGCTCCACATAGCCCATCAGCCGCTCCACCAGCACACGGGTCTTGCCCGACCCGGCGGCGGCGGACACCAGCAGGTCGCCCCCCCGGTTTTCCACCGCGGCAAGCTGTTCCCGTGTCAGCTCAATGGCCATGCTCATCCTCCTCCCGTTCCCTCATCCACTGCCAGAACTCCTTGGCGCTGACCCCCCGCCGGAACCGCCGCAGGTCGCCGCAGCCCTCCTCAAAATGGCACGCCGCCCGATAGTCGCACCAGTGGCAGGGGTTTTTGTCCGCGTTGTGCCAGTAGGGGTCGGCGTCGATGTTGCCCTGGGCCAGCTCCCCGGCGGCGCGGCGCAGGGACGCGGTGATGTACCCGTCCAGCGCCTCCATCTGGTCCGGAGTGACCAGATAATCCGTGCCGCCCCGGCCCGTACTGACGGGCAGGAAGCGGTAACTCTTGTCCCCGTGCTCCATGGCGGACAGCACCTCGGGATCATCCAGCACCAGCCCCTGGCGGCGCAGCAGCCTGTCACGGGATTTTTGAATCTCCTCGTCGGTCATCCCACGCTCGCCGTCCACCAGCGGCGTGCGGGCCGGGACGTACAGCACCCCCGCCGGGACGATCTCCCCAGGGCCCAGCACCCGCTCCCCCTCCCGGCTGAGGGCGAAGAGGTACAGCAGCATTTGAAGGCCCCGCCCGTCCTCCACGTCAGCGAAGTCGAAGCTCTTTTTGCCCGTCTTGTAGTCCACCACCCGCAGATAGCGCTTCCCGTTGTGCAGCCACTCATCCACCCGGTCCACGAAGCCGGTGAGGCGCAGGCGGACCCCCTGTTCCACCTCCACCGGGGGCAGCTCCTTCCCCGGCCCGAAGCCCAGCTCGAAGGCGGCGGGGGCAAAATCGGAGACGGACAGCTCCGCCGCCACACTCTGCACCACCGTCAGCGCCGCTCCCTTCATCCGCGCAAAGAGATAGCGGAACCGGGCGGGCTCGTCCTCCAGCCCCGCCAGCACCTCCCGCTCGTAGCGGTCGGCGGCCTGCCGGGACAGGCGGCGCACCTCATCCGCGTCGTCCAGCGAAACCCCCGCGTCCTTTGCCGCGCGCAGGGTGTTTTCCAGCACGTCGTGGACAAAGGTGCCGTAGTCCGAGGGCCGGAACGCCGCCCTCTGCCGGGGCTTTGCGTCCAGGCCGAAGCGGAGGAAGTGGCTGAAATGGCAGGAATTGACCAAGTCCAGCCGGGTGGCCGACATGGGCACCACCGGGCCGAACAGCGCGTCCACCGCCAGCCGGGACAGCCGCCCCCGCCGCCAGCCGGCGGCGCTTTGGATGCGGTCCACCCGCGGGGCCAGCCCCGGCACCTGCCGCAGGGCGGCGGCCACGGCCGGGTCCCGGCCCGCCAGCTCCAGCGCCGCGTCCGGCGCGGACAAGCGGGCCATGGGGTCCCCGCCGTCCACCACGGGGGCGTCCGGAAACAGCGCCGCCAGCCGCTCCCAGAGGAAGCAGGGCGTTTTCTGGTTATCCCCCGACCCAGCGGCACAGCTGACGTACAAGCGCTTAGAGGGACGGGTGCAGGTCTCGTAGGCGATGGTCATCTCCCGGCGCAGCTTGTCCTCCTGCCGGGGAGCCAGCTCCACCTCCATGGCGGCCAAAACGTCCCGGTCCTGGTCGGAAAACAACCCCGGGGAGAGGGCGCGGTCGGGGATGGAATCGCTGTCCGCCCCCAGCAGGAACAGCGCCTTCACCTCCTTGTGGGCCATGCGGGGCGCGTCACCCACCGTCACCGCGTCCAGGGACACGGGGATGGCCCCCACGTCGTACTGGCTCAGCACCAGGGAGAACAACCGGGAGAACTCGTCCAGCTCCAGCTCGGTGTCCTCCAGCAAGAGGGCGCACTGCTCCAGCCCGCCCACCAGGATGTCCCACAGCTGGCGGTACTGGGCAGCGGTGTTCCGGTCGCCCCGCTGCTCCAGGCTGTCCGCCCGCTGGGCCAGACGGGTGGGCAGATCGATGTCGTCCAGCAGCTGATAGAGGGCAAGGGCACGGCCTTTCCCTGTCTTGTCCTTGCCCTTCCGCAGCCTCTCCAGCGGCGCGATGACCCGGCGGCGCAGCTCGTCCAGCCGGGCTACGAACGCCGTATCCTCCTCGGAAAACTCCCGCCCGTAGCCCTCGGGATGCATGTCCCAGGGCTTCTGCCGGGTCCAGGCAGAGCCCTTCAAATCCCAGGTCAGGGCGTAGTTTTCCAGCAGGTCCCGCTCCTCGTCCGTGACGCCCGTCAGGCCCGTTTTCAGGTAGCGGAACAGCTCCTCATAGGGATAGTCCTCCGCCGCGGCGGCCAGGGCGGAGGTGACCAGAGCCAGCACCGGCTTTTCCAGCACGTCCTCCATGGCGGACAGGAACACCGGCACCCCGTACCGGGCGAAGGTACTCTCGATGAGCTCCCCGTACCCATCCAGCTTCCGGGCGCACACGGCGATGTCCCGGCAGCGGTAGTTTTCCTCCCGCAGCAGGCGCAGAATTTCGGCAGCGCACCACTCCGCCTCCTGCCTTGGTGTGGCGGCGGCGATACGGGTGACGGCACAGTTCCCCTGCCAGGACGCTTCCGGCATGGGGCCAAACAGGTTTTGCTCCAAAAAGGCCAGGGAGGGATGGCGGGGAAGGGGGCGGTCCAGCGTCTCCTCCCGGAGAAATACGCCATTATCCTTGGCCAGCCGGCTCAGCCGCCGCGCAGCCCGGAACGCGGGCTGGAAGACGCCCGCCGGGTCGTCTCCAGGATCGCACACAAAGGCCACCGTCAGCTCCCCCTGGGCCATCAGCGCGGACAGCACCTGCTCCTCCTGGGGGGTGAAATCGGTGAAGCCGTAAGCGTAGAAGGCCATCCCCGCCCCCCAGCGGGTGTCCTCCAGCTGACGGGCCAGCCGGTCCAGCCGCCCTCGGGGATCGGCGGCGCCCTCGGCTTCCAGCGCCTGGTAAGCTGCGTAGATGAGGCCCAGGTCCCGGAGCTTGTCCCCCTGGCGGTCCCCCAGCTCCTCTCCGGCGCGGATGAGGGACTCCGGCTCCACCCGGTAGGAACGGCATTCATCCACCGTGGCCAGCAGGCCCGTGAGAAACGCCGGTTTCCGGGAGGGCCCACGGTAGGTGGTCAGCGCGTCGGACACTTTCCGCAAAGCGGCGTACATCAGCAGCATCCGCCCGCCTGCGTCCAGCATGGGCGCGGCCCCGCCCCCGGCCGCATCGGTGAGCCGCCCGGCCAGCCGGGTAAATGACAGCACCTCGCACTCCATGGACGCCCCGCCTCCCAGCGCGGCGCACATGGCCCGCTCGCTCTCATGGGAGTACTGCTCGGGCACGACAAGCAGACGCCGCCGGGCGGGGGACGCCCCCATCCGTTCCAGCAACTCCCCACGGATATCCTGTCCCGCTCGGGCGTACAGCAGCGTCAGCATGGCCCGGTCCCCCTTTCGCGGTTTTTCTACATGATACCATATTGGAGCAGGGAAAAAAAAGCTGTTGACAAACCGGCTTTCATCTGGTATGATACTTGGGCAAAAGGAAGCAGGAATGGCGCCGCCGTCCTCACCTCCCGCCGCGGGCGAAGGGGTTAACATGGTGAACTCCGCACGGGGAGCGTGCGGGTTTCGTTGTGGACGCGGGTGCCTTTATGCATCCGCGCATTTTATTTCTTATGACGGAGGTGCGTGACCATAGCTAACACGGCTCATCAGATCAACGAGGAAATCCGCGACCGGGAGGTGCGGCTCATCGGCGCCGACGGCGCCCAGCTGGGCGTCATGTCCGCCCGGGAGGCTCAGGTCCGCGCCGACGAGGCCGGACTGGACCTGGTCAAGATCTCTCCCACCGCCACCCCCCCTGTGTGCAAGCTCATGGACTACGGCAAGTACCGCTTTGAGCAGGCCAAACGGGAAAAGGAGGCCAAAAAGAACCAGCACGTGGTGGAGATCAAGGAGGTGCGGATGTCCCCCGGCATCGACATCGGCGACTTCAACACCAAGCTGCGCAACGCCCAGAAGTTTTTGGCGGAGGGCAACCGGGTGAAGGTCACCGTCCGCTTCCGGGGCCGGGAGATGGCCCACACCGACATCGGCAGGAAGCTGCTGCTGGACTTCGCCGAGCAGTGCGGCGAGCTGGCCGTGCTGGACAAGGAGCCCAAGCTGGAGGGCCGGCACATGAGCATTTTCCTGTCCGCCAAGAGCGCGAAGACCAACAAGTAAGGAGCGCGGAGCGGGCGGCCGCGAGGGATCGAAAGCGAACGCGCGTCCAGCCGCACGCGAAGCGTGACACCATCAACTACGAAAAGGAGACAACCGCCATGCCTAAAGTGAAAACCCACAGCGGCGCCAAGAAGCGTTTCAATCTGACCAAGAACGGGAAGGTCAAGCGCGCCCACGCCAACAAGAGCCACCTGCTCAACGGCCACGGCAAGACCCGCAAGCTCAAGAGAAGCCTCCGCAAAGGCGGCTACGCCGACGTGACCAACGCGGCCACCATCAAGCGCATGGTCCCCTATAAATAATCAAGGGACAATATCATATTTCACTCAATACAGGAGGCTGAACAACAATGGCACGAGTCAAAGGCGCGATGATGACGCGCAAGAGAAGGAATAAGATCCTCAAGCTGGCCAAGGGCTACTGGGGCGCCAAGAGCAAGCACTACAAGATGGCCAACGAGCAGGTGATGAAGTCCCTGCAGTACGCCTACGTGGGCCGCCGGCTGAAGAAGCGTGACTTCCGCCAGCTGTGGATCGCCCGCATCAGCGCCGGGTGCAAGATGAACGGCATGAACTACTCCACCTTTATGCACGGCCTGAAGCTGGCCGGCGTGGAGATCAACCGCAAGATGCTGGCCGAGCTGGCCGTCAATGACAAGGCCGCCTTCACCCAGCTCACCGACATGGCCAAGGCCAAGCTGGCATAAATAAGCACAGAAAACAGGGGGTTGTTCAAGCCCCCTGTTTTTGATATAATAGCAGATAACTTTTCCCTAGGAAGTGACAGCAATGCATGAAAATCAGCTGGCCGCCCAGGTGGTCAATGAAGTGAAAAAGGCCGTGGTGGGCAAGGATGAGGCCGTGGTCAAAACCCTGCTGGCCATTCTGGCACGGGGCCACGTTCTGCTGGAGGACATCCCCGGCGTGGGCAAAACCACCATGGCCATCGCCTTCTCCAAAGCCCTGGGTCTTTCCTACAACCGGGTGCAGTTTACCCCCGACGTGATGCCCTCGGACCTAACCGGCTTCTCCCTCTACAACAAAACCACCGGGCAGATGGAATATCAGCCCGGCGCGCTGCTGTGCAACCTGTTTTTGGCCGATGAACTCAACCGGGCCACCAGCCGCACCCAGTCCGCCCTGCTGGAGGCCATGGAGGAGGGCCGGGTGACGGTGGACGGCACGGCCCACCCCATTCCGGAGCCCTTCCTGGTCATCGCCACCCAGAACCCGGCGGGGGCCTCCGGCACCCAGCTGCTGCCCGACTCCCAGCTGGACCGCTTCGCCCTGCGCCTGACCATGGGCTACCCCGCCCCGGCGGACGAGATGGAGCTGCTCCAGCGCAAAATGCGGGGCAGCGTGATGGAGTCGGTGGCCCAGGTGGTGGACCGGGCGCAGCTGGCCCACATGCGGGACCTGGCGGATCGTGTGTTCGTGGACGACGCCATTCTCGACTACATCCTCCGCCTGGTCCGGGCCACCCGCAGCCACCCCCAGCTGGCCCAGGGCGCCAGCCCCCGGGCGGCCATCTCCCTGGCCGGCCTGTGCCGGGCCTCCGCCTTTCTGCGGGGACGGGATTATGTGATCCCCGAGGACGTAAAATATGTCTGGGTGGATGCCGTCGCCCACCGGCTGGTTCTCCCAGCCGGTGCGGCGGGAGGTGCTCAGCGGGCCATGGCCATCGCCGCCGAGGTGCTGGGCGCCACCCGCGCCCCCCGTCTCCGGTAAGCGCCATGGCTTTCCGCCGCCTGATCTACGCCCTCACCCTGTCGGGCGTGCTGCTGTTCCAAATCACCAACGAGAACTACCTGGCCCACTTCCTGCTGTGCCTGTGTATCGCCCTGCCCCTGCTGTCCCTGGCCCTGTCCCTGCCGGGGATGCTGGGGTGCGCCCTGGAGCTGTCCGCCGCCCCCGCCGCTTCGGAACGGGGTCAGCCCGCCCGGTGGCTGATATCCATTGAGTCCCCCACCAGCCTGCCGCTGTCCCGGCTTAATATCCGGCTCACAGAGGAAAACCTGCTCACCGGCCAGCGGCAGTCCCATCAGCTCGTCCTGTCGGGCATCGCCCGCCGCCGCCCGATGGAGCTGGCCGCCTCCACCGCCCACTGCGGTCTTTTGGAGCTGCGGGCGGACCGGGCCAAGGTGTACGATTACCTGGGGCTGTTCCGTATGCCGGTGGCCGTGCCCCGATTCGCCCGGATTTTGTGTCTTCCCGTCCCGGCGGATGCGGAGCTTCCCGCCATCCCCGAGGGCCAGGGCTCCCGTCCCTCCCCCCTCAGCGCCGCTCGGACGGGGCCGGGGGAGGACTACGACCTGCGGGAATACCGCCCCGGCGACCCCATGCGAGCGATACACTGGAAGCTGTCCTCCAAGTGGGACGAGCTCATCGTCCGGGAGCGGGCGGAGACACTGATCCCCCTGCCTCTGCTCACCCTGGACCGCTTCGGCGCCCCGGAGGAGCTGGACAGGCTTTTAGACCGGTTGCTGGGGATGAGCCGCGCCCTGCTGGGCGTTCAGCGGGCTCACGCCGTGCTGTGGCTGGACAGGGACGGTCAGCCGCAGCTGCACACCATATCCGACGAAAAGCAGCTCACCGACTGCCTGCTGAGCCTGCTGGGCACCCCGGCCCCCGTCAAGGGCCCCGCCCTGGACGACCTCCCGGACCTGCTGCGCGGACCCGGCGGCCCGGTGTTCCGCCTTCACATCACCTTGGAGGGAGGCGACGGCCGTGGCTGAATTCAAAATCCGCGTCTCCCCCCTGACCGTCGCGGGGGACGGCCTGCTGCTGCTGTGCGCTCTGGTGGGCTTCACCGGCTCCTTCCTGACCCTATATACCAACCACGGCCTGGGGGCCACTCCTCTGGACCCGTGCGCCGCCCAGTGGCCCAGCTTTTTTCTGCTGGCCGCGCTGTTTGCCCTGCTGTCCCTGGCCGCCTGGTCGCTGCCCTGGTTCCGTTGGGTGGCGGCGGGCGGGCTGGCCCTTCTCATCGGGGCGGCTGCGGCGCTGAATTGGGAGACAGCGGTCCACGGCGCCGGAATCACCATTCATATCATCACCGCCATTTTCTCCCTGCGGGTGTCCTGGGGGTGGACCTTTGAATATGATCCCGACCTCCCCCTTTCGGCCATGCCCTCCGCCATTCAGCTGTTCCTCGTCCTGGCGTTGGCACTGCTGGCCCTGGTCCTGGGCTGGGCCGTGGTCCGGGCCAAGCGCTGGTGGGTGGTGGTCCTTTTCACCCTGCCCCCGCTGCTCCCCGGGCTGCTGGCCGACCTGTACCCCGGCTGGCCCGCCTTTATGGCCCTGTGCGCCTGCTGGTGCGCCATGCTGCTGTGCGATTTGTGTAAATGGGCCGCCCCCTCGGGCCGGGGCAAGCTGACCCTGACGGCGCTGGGCTGCGTGTTCGTCGTGCTGGCCGCTGTCAGCCTGGCCTTTCCCCAAGAGGGCTACTCCCGGCCCCGGTGGACCCTGCGCATGGAGGCGGGGCTGTACAACGCCACCAGCCGCTTTTCCGACTTCTTCTCCCAGTGGGACGGCCCCTTCCCAGGCGTCACCACCTACGTGGGCGCGGCGGACGAGGCGGACCTGGCCGACGCCGGTCCGCTGAACTACACCGGGCGGACGGTGCTGCGGGTAGACACAGATTATGAGGGGCGGCTGTACCTGCGGGGCACCTCCCTGGCCGTCTATGAGGACGGCGTCTGGTCCGCTCTGCCCGAAGGAGCCTACCAGAACCACTACCTGGACCTGATGAACACCGATCCGGACAACATTCCCTCCCCTCTGCTCTTCCCCGCCCTTCAGGGGGTACAGGGGGCGCGGTACACCGCCACGGTGGAAAACACGGGGGCGTCCGGGTCCTGCGTCTACGTCCCCTACTACCCGGACGACCAGAAGTGGGTGGAGCTGGGGATGCTGCCGGTGGAGGACACCTATTTCGCCCGCCTCCAGGGCCAGCGCAGCTTTACCGTGGCCTTTGGGGAGCGCTATCCCTCCAACGGCGCCCTGCGGGCGGAGCGGGCCTACTACAGCCTGCTCCGGGAGCGCTATTTGGACGTGCCCGACGAGCTGCGGGAGCCGCTGGAGGAGCTGTGCCTTCAGAATGGGCTTTACCCCAGACCCATTGGCGGCGGGACCGTCGCCTGGGCGGACGCCGTCATAGAATATGACGATGAATTTCTAGCTGCAGCCGACCCTGTGGGGGCGGCCCGGCGGGTAGCCGCCATCTTGGACGCACTGTGTCAATACGACCCCCAGGTCCCCGCCGCCCCCGAGGGAACGGATCCGGTGCTGTATTTCCTCCGCGACAGCCATCGGGGCTACTGCATGCACTACGCCTCCGCCGCCGCGCTGATGCTGCGCGCCGTGGGCGTCCCCGCCCGGTATGTCAGCGGCTTTACGGCGGACTGCCTGCCCGGACAGCAGGCCGACGTACCCGACCGCGCCGCCCACGCCTGGGTGGAGGTCTGGGTAAGCGGCTTCGGCTGGTATCCCGTGGAGGTCACCCCCGCCGCCGCCTTCCAGTGGTACGGCCACGGGGACGCCGCGCCCTCTCCCACCCCCTCCGACAGCGCGCAGGAGAGCGAATCCCCCGCGCCCACCCCCACCCCGGAGCCCGGCGCCTCCGCAGCGCCCAGCGCGGAGCCTTCCGCAGCGGTTGACGGCCCGGCGGACAGCCCCGGCGTGGCCGCGCTGTCTGCCGTCCTCAAGGCCCTGGCCGCCATCGCGGGCGCGTTGGTCCTGCTCTGGCTGGGGCAGCGGCTGCCCAAAAAGCTCCGAGCCAAACGGCTGTCCTCCCCCGACCGCAATAAGGCCGCGCTGTACGCCTACGGCTGCCTGCGCCGCCTGGAGCGCTGGGGAGGACGGGTGGACGAGCGGGCTGTGGATCTGGCCCAAAAGGCCAAATTCAGCCAGCACACCCTCACCCCAGAGGAGCTGGCCGAGCTGCGCGGCCTGGCGGACCGGGAGCGGGCGCGGCTGTGCGCCCAGCTCAGCCCGGTGAAGCGGCTGGCCTTCCGTTACCTCTGGGGCAGGCCCGCCCAGGCCGAAAATCGGGAAAACCCGGAAAAATCCGAGGAAAACACCCCCTGACCCCTTGACAAAGGCCGGTTTTCGTGTATACTAATTTAGTCTGCGCCCATTGCGCGCACGACAACAACATCCTTGCCTCCGGTGCGGCCGGAGGCCATAAGACCATAAGGAGGTGCAAACACAATGGCAAAAGTGAGCGGCAATTACGAGGTGCTCTACGTCCTCAACCCCACCCTGGGCGAGGAGGAGACCGCCGCCCTGGTGGCCCGCTTTAAGGAGCTGGCCG
Organism: uncultured Oscillospiraceae bacterium; assembly: GCA_949948775.1. GTDB lineage: Bacteria > Bacillota > Clostridia > Oscillospirales > Oscillospiraceae > Enterenecus. Next base: position 29,449 of record CATLHC010000003.1, on the reverse strand, counting down.
AGGGCCGCGGCACCGTGACCGAGGTGGACGAGTGGGGCAAGCGCCGTCTGGCCTACCCCATCAACGATCTGGAGGAGGGCTACTACGTCCTGATGACCTTCTCCGCCGATCCCGCGTTCCCCGCCGAGCTGGACCGTCTGATGCGCATCAACGTCAGCGTCATGCGTTCCATCATCGTGGCGAAGAACGCCTGAGAGGGAGAACAACATGCTCAATCACATCGTCATCATGGGCCGCCTGGCCCGTGATCCCGAGCTGCGCCACACCCAGACCGGCACCCCCGTCGCCAGCTTCCGCCTGGCGGTGGACCGGGATTTCAAGGACAAAAACACCGGCGAGCGCGCCACCGACTGGATCGACGTGGTGGCCTGGCGCTCCACCGGCGAGTTCGTCAGCCGTTACTTTTCCAAGGGCCGCATGGCCGTGGTGGAGGGGCGGCTCCAGATCCGGGAGTGGACCGACAAGGAGGGCAACCGCCGCACCACCGCCGAGGTGGTGGCCGACAACGTCTACTTCGGAGATTCCAAGCGGGACGGCGACGGCGGCAGCTACAGCAACAGCTATGGCGACCGCGGCGGAAGCTATGGCGGAGGCGGCAGCTACGGCGGCCGTCAAGCCCCCTCCGCGCCCCCCGATTACGGCGTCCCGTCCGGCGGCGACCAGTTCGCGGAGCTGGCCGACGACGACGGCGACCTGCCTTTCTAAAACAGGAAAGGCCATCTCAACATAAGGAGGTCTGCCAATATGGCTATGGATAATGCGAAGCCCCGCGGCAACCGCAAGCGCCGCAAGGTGTGCGCGTTCTGCGTGGATAAGGTGGAACAGATCGACTACAAGGATGCCCAGAAGCTCAAGCGCTATCTGTCCGAGCGGTCCAAGATCCTGCCCCGCCGCACCACCGGCACCTGCGCCATGCACCAGCGCCAGCTGACCGACGCCATCAAGCGCGCCCGTCATGTGGCCCTGCTGCCCTACGTCACCGACTAATATGTCAGAGGAAACCCCCGGAGCTGTGCTCCGGGGGTTTTTGTGCTTTTTAGATTGCTCCTAAAAAAATCTTCATGATTTTTGAAAGAAACCTTTGTTGCGATTTTTTCCCATTTCGATATAATAGGAGCAGATCACATCCCCGCCGTCAGAAAGAAGGAACCGCCATGGAGAGCAAAACCGGAAAAATCTTCCTCTGGGCGCTGACCGCCGCCATTTTGGGCGGCTGCATGTGGGCGCTGTACGCCACCGGCTTTTTTGAGGCCGCGGGTTCCCCGGAGCGGATGGGCGAGTACATCGCCCGCTGCGCGCCCTGGTCCCACCTGGCCTACTTCGGCGTGCAGCTGGTGTCCGTGGTCATCGCCCCCATTCCCAGCAACATCACCGCCGCGGCGGGGGCGTACCTGTTTGGGCTGTGGCCCTCCTTCCTGCTGACCTGGGGGGCGGTGTCTCTGGGCTCCGCTCTGGTGTTTGCCCTGGCCCGGGCCTTGGGGCAGGACTTCGCCGCCCAGTTCGTCAGCGAAAAGCTATCGGAAAAATATCTGGACCTCATCCGCCGCAAGCGGGACGTGTTTTTGGCCCTGGCCTTCCTGTTCCCCTTCTTTCCCGACGACCTGCTGTGCATCCTGGCGGGGCTGACGGACATCTCCTTCAAGCGCTTCCTGCTTCTGGTTGTGCTGGCCCGGCCCTGGGGGCTGCTGGTGGCCTGCATGGTGGGCAGCGCCACGCTGTCCATCCCGCTGTGGGGCATGGCCCTGCTGGGCGTAGGCGGGCTGGCGCTGTTCCTGCTGGCCATGAAGTACGGCGACCGGCTGGAGGACGCCGTGATTCAGAGGCTGAAACGATGAAATATCTGTTCAGATGTGTGAAAACCCTCTCAAATGAGAGGGTTTTCGTGTTTTCAGGCCCTTGACTTTCCCATCATACCGCAGTAAAATAGTAGGAAATTCAAAGTAAAGGAAATGATTTCCCCATGGCAAAAATCGATATCGTATCCGGATTTTTAGGGGCGGGCAAGACCACCCTCATCAAGAAGCTGCTGGCGGAAGCCTACCAGGGTGAAAAGCTGGTGCTCATCGAGAACGAGTTCGGCGAGATCAGCGTGGACGGCGGCTTTTTGAAGGACGCGGGCATTGAGATCTCCGAGATGTCCTCCGGCTGCATCTGCTGCTCCCTGGTGGGCGACTTCGGCAAGGCGCTCCACGAGGTGGAGGAGCAGTTCCACCCCGACCGCATCCTCATCGAGCCCTCCGGCGTGGGCAAGCTGTCCGACGTGGTGGCGGCGGTGGAGAACGCGGCCAAGGACGACCCGTCCTTGAAGCTGAACAGCTTTGTCACCGTGGCGGACGCCTCCAAGGTGAAAATGTATATGAAGAACTTCGGCGAGTTCTACAACAACCAGGTGGAGAGCGCGGGCACCATCCTGCTCTCCCGCACCCAGAACATGACCCAGGAGAAGCTGGAGGCGGCGGTGGAGCTATTGCGCGGCAAGAACCCCACCGCGGTGATCCTGACCACGCCCTGGGACCAGCTGGACGGCAAGACCATCCTGAGCGCCATTGAGAAGACCTCTTTGGAGGAGGAGCTGCTCCAGCGCATCCGCGCCGAGCACGAGGCCGAGCAGGCCGCCCACGCCCATCACCACCATGACCACGATGAGGACGAGGAGCACGGGCATCATCACCATCACGGCCATGACGAGTGCTGCCACCACGACCATGACGAGGACGGGCATCACCACCATCACCATGACCACGACGAGGAGCATGAGCACCACCATCACCACGACCATGACCACGGCGAGGAGTGCTCCTGCGGCTGTCACGACCACGACCACCACCACGCCGACGAGGTGTTCACCAGCTGGGGCAGGGAAAGCGTAAAACCCTTCGCTAAGGAGGAGCTGGAGCGCATCCTGGCCGAGCTGGACCTGGGCGAGTGCGGCGCGATCCTGCGGGCCAAGGGCATCGTCCCCACCGGGGACGGCACCTGGCTCCACTTCGACTACGTGCCCGAGGAGCACGAGGTGCGCACCGGTCCGGCGGACTATACCGGCCGCCTGTGCGTCATCGGGGCGGAGCTGAAAGAGGATAAGCTGGCCGCGCTGTTCGGCCTGTAAAAAGGGGCTGGAAGCGGCATGGATATCCCTGTTTACCTGTTTGCCGGGTTCCTGGAGGGGGGCAAGACCACCTTCATCAACGGCATCCTCCAGGACGGCTTCGCGTGGAAGGAGCGCACCCTGCTGCTCTGCTGCGAGGAGGGCGAGGAGGAGTACGATCCCAAGGCCCTGCGCAATGTCACGGTGGTGAACGTGGAGGAGGAGGCCGACCTCAACCCCGCCTTTTTGAAGCAGCTGGAGAAAAAGCACCGCCCCCGCCAAATCCTCATCGAGTTCAACGGCATGTGGTCCCTGGCCAGACTGTACCAGGAGGCCCTGCCCGACAACTGGGTGCTGTACCAGGTCATGACCATGGTGGAGTCGGCCACCTTCGACACCTACGCCAAAAACCTGGGCCAGATGATGATGGAGAAGCTGACCAACGCGGACATGATCGTGTTTAACCGCTGCAGCGAGGCGCTGGCGGACTCCCTGCGCCAGCGGAACCTGAAGCTGGTGAACCGCCGGGCCAACATCTACCTGGAGTATCCGGACGGCTCCAGCGAGGACTACGCCGACGACAGCGTGTGTCCCTTCGATCTGGACCAGGACGTCATCGACATCCCAGACGACGATTTCGGCGTGTGGTACGTGGACGTGATGGAGCACCCCGAGCGGTACGAGGGCAAGGCCATCCGGGCCAAGACGGTGGTGTGCCACCTGCCCCAGTACCCGGACAACGCGGTTTTGGGCCGGTTCGCCATGACCTGCTGCGAGAACGACATCACCTTCCTGGGCCTGGTGGCCGCAGAGGACGATTTCGCCGCCTTTGAGAACCGCGCCTGGGCGGACGTGTCCGGCGTGATCCGGCTGGAGCTCCACAAGGCTTACGAGGGCCAGGATGGCCCAGTGCTCCACGTCACCGCCGTCAGCCCGGCGGAGAAGCCCCAGCAGGAAGTGCTGACGTTTTAAACTTGAAAAGGCCGCCCCCGGCACAAACCGAGGGCGGCTTGAACTTTTGTGCTTCCATTCTGCCAGGGCCCGGCATCTACGGCGTGACGTCGTTTACCTCCACCGTAATGCCGCTCAGCTTGTCCTGCAGCAGCTGCTCGATCTGCGAGCGCGAGCCGTTCACGATCTCATCCACAAACACCGGAGCCGCCGTAACGGTCACCACATTGTCTTCATTTTTCGTGAAGGTCTCCATGACCGCCACGCCTTCAAAGACATAGAGGTATGCCATGCTCTCCCTCAGCTCACTGCTGACAAAGGCATTTGAATACTGAAACGAGTTATAAAGCGCCATGGTATACATCGTTCCATAGCCGTACTTCGTCGTCAGCGCCTCAGCTGTCAGCGCGTAATTGATACTGAGCAGCATCGAGCCGCACAGGCCATCTAACCGCCGCTCCATTACCTTCGCTGGAATGCAGTCCGGATCCAATCCAAACCCCTCCAGGTGCGACTCGGCCAGCTCCCGATACGCCTCTGCAGACAGTTTAATCTGGTATAAGCACTTCAGGTCCGACTGGCGGCCCATGCGGGCCATGGATGCAATCGGCTCACTCGCCATCATATCATCCATGATGCTCACATCGTCAACGCTCAGCATGATCGCCAGCATCTCCCGGCTGTCCGCCGCCTGCCGCATCAGGGCGATCAGATCCATCCCATGTTCATACAAGGACTTTTCCGTTTCGCTCTCCCGCTGAGCCTGGCTGTCCTGCTCACCGTCGGAAAGCTGCTCTGACCGGCCCGTCTCCGCGCTGCTGCAGGCGGTCAGTCCCAGTGCCAGCGTCACCGCCAGCAATATGGCAAGCACCCTATTCCATTTTTTCACGTTTTAGCTTCCTCCCATCAAATCATTCTCGTTGGTACTTGCCCCCGGGGCGGGTGGTCCCCGCCCCAGGCGCGTTCCCAGCGAGACAACAAAAGCGGCGCAGGGAGTTTTCCCTACACCGCCGGAAGAAGCTGCACACGCGCCAAGACGTTCCCCTTGATAAATTCAAGGGGAACCGTTATAATGGCTTTTGGGCGCAGTAATTCTGCTGTGTGGGAGGTGTGGCTCCTGCATAGGGGCGTGGGGAGGTGGTGCTCCCCGCGTCCTGCCTTTTGCTTCTGTGTCTCACGGCTTTATTGTAGCGTATTCGGTCGAGAATTTCAAGGGCGATTTGAAAAAGCACAGGCTCCGCGCCGATGGCGCGGAGCCTGTCTGCATCTAAAACATGAAACCTCCCCCCTCCGCATAAAGTGGTACAAATCCAGCATTGGAGGGGTCAACTATGAATGGGACCAAGATCATTTACCTGCGCAGAAAGCTCATCGCCGCCGGGGCCTGCGCCCTGGCCGCCGTGATGATGTTCTGGGTGGTGAACCACCCGGCGGTGGTGGGGGCGTCCGCCTCCACCCGGCAGCTGCCCATCTACTGTGTGCAGAAGGACTACAAGGTGCTGTCCATCAGCTTCGACGCCGCCTGGGGCAACGAGGACACCCAGCAGCTCATCGACATCCTGGGCAAGTACAACATCAAGGCCACCTTCTTCGTGGTGGGGGAGTGGGTGGACAAATATCCGGAGTCGGTCAAGGCCCTGTCCGACGCGGGCCACGAGGTGATGAGCCACTCCAACACCCACGCCCACTTCAACAGCCTGTCCTCGGAGGAGATCATCGCCGACCTGAACGCCTGCGGGGACAAAATTGAGGGTGTAACAGGGGTGCGGCCCACCCTGTTCCGCTGTCCCTACGGGGAGTACGACGACCACGTCATCAACGCCGTGCGCTCCCTGGGCATTGAGCCGATCCAATGGGACGTGGACAGCCTCGATTGGAAGGACCTATCCGCCGCCGAGATCACCAAGCGGGTGACCTCCAAGGTGCAGCCGGGGTCCATCGTGCTGTTCCACAACGCCGCCCTCCACACCCCGGAGGCCCTGCCCGGCGTCATCGAGGCCCTTTTGCAGCAGGGCTATACTTTTGTGCCCATCTCACAGCTCATCCTGCCGGGGACCTGCGGCCAGGATTACTCCATCGATCACACCGGGCGCCAGTGCCCCGGCGGGACGTGAGCCGAGCCCTTTCAGCGTAAGCGGCGGACCTCAGTTCAGGTCCGGCCGCTTATACTTTGGCCGGGAAAAGCACGGCAAAATGGACATTTTCGCGACGCTATCTGTCACTTTCGATGATTTATCCCCATTTACACTCCTAGTTCTTTGTCGGAAACGACCAGGTTTTTCTTGACAAATTTCCGCAACAGGCGTACACTATGAAAAGCGGCGATACCGGCCGCTGATAAACCGGAAATGGAGGAATGAATGATAATGAAAAGAATGAAGAAATGGCTCGCCCTGGTTCTGGCCTGCGTGATGGCCCTGAGCCTGATGGCCTGCAGCAGCGGCAGTCCCAGCGGGAGCACCGCTCCCTCTCAGGAGCCCAGCACCGCCCCCGCCGAATCTGCCGCGCCCGCTGAGAGCGACGGCAGCGGCACCTCCGGGGAAAAGGCCCCCGAGGACTACACCGGCACCCTGACCGTCTACTCCCCCCACGACAGCGATCCCCTGAACGCGGGTGTGGCCATGTTTGAGAAGGCCTATCCCAACGTAAAGGTGGAGGTGGTGGCCGACGGCACCGGCAACCTGCTCAACCGCATCAAGGCTGAGGCTGAGGCCCCCATGGCCGACGTGCTCTGGGGCGGCGGCGCCGACTCCCTGGCCGCCTATAAGGACTACTTCCAGCCCTACAAGCCCTCCTGCATCGACCTGCTGGACTCCAGCCTGTACGACCCCGACTACCTGTGGATCGGCGAGTCCCCCCTGCCCATGGTGTTCCTGGTGAATACCGACCTGGTGGACGAGGCCGACATCCCCCAGACCTGGAAGGACCTGGCCGACCCCAAGTGGGCGGGCAAAATCGCCTTTGCCGATCCCGCCTCCTCCGGCTCCGCCTTTACCCAGCTGTGCACCATGCTGATGATCTATGGCGAGGAGTCTGACGACTACGCCGCCGGCTGGGAGCTGGTACAGAGCATGATTCCCAACCTGGCCATCCAGCAGGGCTCCTCCGGCGCCCACAAGAACGTGGACTCCGGCGAGTACCCCATCGGCATCACCTTGGAGAAGGCCGCCGTCCAGTATGACACCAGCGACGCCGGCCACCTGAAGATGGTCTATCCCACCGACGGCACTTCCGCCGTGCCCGACGGCGTGGCCATCGTGAAGGACTGCCCCAACCAGGAGCTGGCTGAGCTGTTCGTGGAGTACGTGCTGTCCGCCGAGTGCCAGACCGCTCAAAACAAGGACTACGGCCGCCGTCCCATCCGCAGCGACGTCACTCCCGAGGGGCTGATGGGCCTGAATGAGTTCGAGATCATGACCTATAACTTTGACTATGCCGCCGCCAACAAGGCCGACATCGTGGAAAAGTGGAAGGACGTCCAGGTGGGCTGATCTCTCCGTCACATCACCCTTAACGTGCTTGAACGAGGGCGCCCCGACTGACCTCGGGGCGCCCTCGCATGATAGAGAGGAGGAGCTTGACCTATGAGTCATGCCGTCATCATCAAAAATGCCGTCAAAAAGTACGGTGACTTCACCGCCGTCAACGGCATCAGCCTAAACATCGAGCAGGGGGAATTCTTCACCCTTCTGGGTCCCTCCGGGTGCGGAAAGACCACCCTGCTGCGGATGATCGCCGGCTTCAATACCGTGGACGGGGGTGAGATCTGCTTTGACGAGCAGGTCATCAACAGCCTGCCCGCCCACAAGCGGGACATCGGTATGGTGTTCCAGAATTACGCCATCTTCCCGCACCTGAATGTGGCGGACAACGTGGCCTATGGGTTAAAGGCCAGAAAGGTGCCCAAAACAGAGATCGGCCCCCGAGTGGACGAGGCGCTGAAAATGGTGCAGATCGACCAGCTCAAGGCCCGCCAGCCCAACGAGCTGTCGGGCGGCCAGCAGCAGCGGGTGGCCCTGGCCCGGGCCTTCGTCATTGAGCCGGGGGTTTTGCTGATGGACGAGCCTTTGTCCAACCTGGACGCCAAGCTCCGGGTGCAGATGCGCACCACCATCAAGAAGCTCCAGCGCCGCCTGGGCATCACCACCGTCTACGTCACCCACGACCAGGAGGAGGCCCTGGCCATCTCCGACCGCATCGCCGTGATGAATCAGGGCAACATCATGCAGATCGGCAAGCCGGAGGAGATCTACCGCAAGCCCGCCAACCCCTTCGTGGCCAACTTCATCGGCGTGTCCAACTTCATCGACTGCGCCGTGGACGGCAGGGACCCCAGCGCGGCCACCGTCAAGCTCCACGACGGATACAGCTTCCAAATGCCCCTGCGCGCCCCCTACAGCGGCGACGTCATTCTGTCCGCCCGACCGGAGCAGCTCTTCTTCACCGAGCAGGGAATCCCCGGCAAGGTGAACATGTCCGTCTTCCTGGGGGACTTCATCCAGTACGAGGTGGAGCTGTCCACCGGGCAGATTTTGGAGCTGAACGAGTACACCAAGGATGTGGACAGCGCGAAAAACGACGGCGAGGAGGTACATATCAGCTTTGATCCCAGGCGGGTCAGCCTCTATCGGAAGGACACCGAGGAGGTGCTCTCATGCTGAGCGGCAAAAACAGCCAGCCCTTTTATAAGGACTTTTGGTTTTGGGTCAAGCTGCTGATTTTCGCGGTCTTTCTGCTGTTCCTGGTGTATCCCTTTTACACCTTGATCGTCAACAGCTTCTTCTCCGACAAGGCGGACGGCTTTACCCTGTACAATTTCGAGCGGTTTTTTACCAAAAAGTACTACTACCAGGCCCTGGGCAACAGCTTGAAGGTCAGCCTGGTGCCCACCGTCACCAGCATCCTGATCGGGGTGCCCATGGCCTACCTCATGACCCGGTTCAACATCGCGGCCAAGACCTTCTGGCATGTCATCATCATCCTCTCTCTGATGTGCCCGCCCTTTTTGGGCGCTTACAGCTGGATTATTCTGTTCGGCAACGCCGGCGTGGTCACCCAGTGGCTCACCGACCTGCTGGGCTTTCAGATGCCCAGCATCTACGGCATGGGAGGCATCTGCGCGGTGTTCACCCTGAAGCTGTTTCCCTATGTCTACCTCTATGTGTCCGGGGCCATGGGCTCCATTGACCGCTCGGTGGAGGAGTGCGCGGAGAACCTGGGCTCGGGCAAGCTGCGCCGCCTGTTCACCGTCACCATCCCTGTGGTCATGCCCTCCATCGCCGCCGGAGCGCTGATGGTGTTTATGACCGCCCTGGCCGATTTCGGCACCCCCGGTATTCTGGCGGGGGGCGACTTTCGCACCCTGCCCACCCTCATTTACAACGAGTACCTCAGTGAAACGGGCGGCAACGCCAATCTGGCCAGCGCCATCTCCATGATCATTGTGGTCATCTCCCTCCTCATCCTGTTTCTGCAGAAGTGGTGGGTGGGCCGGAAGAACTATACCATGTCCGCCCTGCGCCCGCCCGAGATCATCGAATATCATGGCATGAAGCGGTTTTGGGTGACTCTGCCGGTGGCCCTTGTCAGCCTGATCTCCTTTCTGCCCCAGGTCATTGTCATTTTCTGCTCCTTCGTCAAGACCAATTACTCCAACTTCGTGTTCTCGGAAGGCTTTACCCTGGAGCATTACCTGGAGCTGGGCCGCAGCCTGGCCACCAACATCCGCAACTCCTTCGTGTTCTCCACCACGGCCATCGTCTTTATCCTCATTTTGGGTATCCTCATGTCCTATGTCATCGTCCGCCGCCGCGGCAGGACCGGCGGCGCGCTGGACATGCTCATGATGGCCCCCTACGTCATCCCCGGCTCAGTGCTGGGCCTGTGCTATATCGTGGCCTTCAACAACCTGGGCAGGACCGCCGACGGCACCGTCATCAAGCTCACCGGCACCGCCTCCATCATCATCATCGCCATGATCATCCGCAAACTGCCCTACACCGTCCGCTCTGGCAGCGCCTTCCTCATGCAGATGGACCCCAGCGTGGAGGAGGCGTCCATCAACCTGGGGGTGTCCCCCATGAAAACCTTCATCAAGGTCACCGCCCGGCTGATGCTGCCCGGGGTGCTGTCCGGCGCCATCATCAGCTGGGTCACCTGCATCAACGAACTGTCCACCTCCATCATGCTGTACACCGGAAAGACAGCCACCATGACCGTCGCCAGCTATACCAACATCGTGCGCAACTCGGTGGGCACGGCGGCCGCCCTGGCCTCTATTTTGACCGTCACCAGCGGCGTGCTGCTCATCGTGGTATTTAAAGCCAGTAAAGGAAAGGTCTCCATCGTATGATCAAAAATATCGTATTCGACATGGGCGGCGTACTCATTAATTTCGACGCGGCGCGCTATACCGCCCGCTTTGTCCCTGACCCGGCGGACTACGAGCTGATCCGCCGGGAGCTGTTCCGCTCCGTGGAGTGGATTCAGATGGACCGGGGCGCCATCACCGACGAAGAGACGGTGGCGGCGGTGTGCGCCCGCCTGCCCCAGCGGCTGCACCAGGCGGTTCAGGATATTCTGGACCATTGGCATCAGGATATTCCGCCCTTGGACGGGATCTACGACCTGGTGGATGAGCTGAAGGGCAAGGGTTACGGCATCTATCTGCTGTCCAATACCTGCACCCGGTACCACAGCTTCCGAAAGAACATCCCCGCTCTGCGCTTTTTCGACGGGGAGTTTATCTCCGCCGACCACCATATGGTCAAGCCGGAACCGAGGATCTATCGGCAGTTCCTGGCCGAATTTGCCTTGGAAGGGCAGGAATGCGTATTCATCGATGACGTCCCTCACAATGTGGAGGCGGCCATTCTCTGTGGGCTGAACGGCATTGTCTATCACGGCGACCCTGAGCTGCTGCGCCGGCAGCTGCGGCAGCTGGGAGTGGACGCAGCCGAAACCGCCCCAGACCGCCCATAACGACAAACAGAACGGGAGGGCCGCTTTGCGGTCCTCCCGTTCTGTTTGTCACTTTCCTTTGGCGAAAAAATCCTCGATCTTCTTTTTCATATCCCCCTGCTTCAAATCCTTCAGCAGATAGCCCGCCGGCTTCAGCGACAGCAGCTTGCGCACCACCTCCGGGTCGCTGCGTCCCGTGAGGAAAAACACCGGGATGTCCGCGAAGGAGGGCTCGGAACGGAGCATCTCCAAAGTCTGCTTGCCGTCGCACACCGGCATCTCGTAGTCCAGCAACACCAGATCCGGTCGGTTCAGGCTGATGGCCCGGATGGCCGCTACCCCTGACTCAGCCAACTGCACCTGATATCTGTCCTCCAAAAGCCCCTTCATAGCCCGGCGAATGGTCATGGAGTCGTCCACCACCAGAATTTTCTGTCTGGCATCCGCCACCTGCTCCTTCCGCCGGCTCAGGTATCTCTCCACCTCGTCCATGGCGTTGTCGATCTCAAGGGGGACGCCCACCCCCTTCTCCAACAGATGAGGGGCAATGACGCAGTAGGCAAAATATCCCGCCCCGCCGGTGTTGAACAGCAGGCTCACCTGAGGCTTCTGGCGCTTGTACACCCGCTGGAACTGCTCATAGGACAGCAAATTTTCCTCCTTCAGCTCACAGCCGCCGGAGGCGGGCAGATGCTCCATCACCCGGCCTACGAACTGCCGGGCGGTGTAGCGGGCGGCGTTGACGAGCATGGAATCCAGCTTGTTGGACTGGAGGCCCAAAGCCTTCCCCACCGTATTCACCAGCAGTTTCTCCTCAAAGACCATCAGCACCTCCTGCCTCTTCTTCTCCTCCCCCGCGCCGTACACCAGCCGGTAGTAGACGCCGTCGCCGAACCGCTCTCCGCCGTAGGAATCGCTGATGAGCTGGGATTCCAGGCGGAACATGTCAAACACCAGCTGGACGATCACCTTTTTTATGGCGTCCTGCTCCTCCTCGGGCAGCATATCCTCCCAGGTGCTCTTCCCCCCATCCCGGATGGCCTGGTCCTCCGTCAAGGTGTGGCCGATGAGCCACCCGGCACATACCCCCAGGAAGTGGTTCAGCGCGTCCGCCGAATAGCTCGTCCGCTCCATCTCCTCCTCCAGCGCCGGAAGCGTGTTCTCCCGAAAGCTTCGGTGGATGGACCGATGCCGTTCCAACTCCGGATAGCCGATGGACTCCATATAGTCCTCCTCATCCGCGAAATGCTTGACGGCATGGCCCTTAAAATACTTGATGCCCTCCTGGCACACCCACTGGTTATCCTTTTCCTCCTCGCGGAAGGCAAAAAGCTTGTTGATAATCTGAAACAGCCGCTGATGCTCCTTGTCGATCACGTCTACTCCAATGCTGTACTCCTCCCGCCATTCAAATCGACCTTCCATTTTAACTTCTCCTTTACGCGCACACACATTTTTCACATTTACTCAATACTCGTCACAAACCCCAGTATTGGGCGTATTTGATATCATTATAGCACAGGCCCTCCCCCGCGTCCAGGACCATCGGCTGAAACTTATGGTTGACAGACGTAGTCCAATGTGTTAAAGTAGGCTTACAGAAGTAAACCAACTTAACAGAAAGGGTGCAGACTGATGGAAGAAAGAATGCGCGACGCCCTCTCCCCCAGCGAATGGCGGGTGATGGAGTGCCTGTGGACGGGGCCCAAGACCCTGATGGAGCTGGTGCGGGCGCTGCGGGACAGCGCGGGCTGGGCCAAAAGCACCGTCACTACCATGGTACGCCGGATGGAAGAAAAAGGTCTCATCGACCACGAACAGTCGGGCCGGACCAAGGTGTTCCGGGCGGCGCTTGCCCGGAAGGACGCGGCGGCGGCGGAGACTGATTCCCTGCTGGAGCGGGCCTTTCAGGGCAGCGTGGGGCTGTTGATCAGCTCTCTGGCGGACCGAAACTCTCTGACAAAGGCGGACATCGACGAGCTATACGCCATTCTGGAACAGGCGGAGGAGGAGTCAAAATGAAGTCGATTTTGATCACATCGTCCATCCTCATCCTGCTGCTGGCCGCCCTGCGGCCCCTGCTCCGGGGCAGAATCGACCCTCGGCTGCAGTATGCGCTGTGGCTGATCGTCGCCCTGCGGCTGCTCCTTCCCGTGGAGCTGACCCCCAGCGCCTACAGCGCCCTGGCCCTGCTGGAGCGGGTCCAGGAGCCCACCCGGGTGGTGGAGGTCATTGGCCGGACCGCCGTCCCGGTTCAGTCCTACGACGAGGCCCATGCCCAGGTCATTGAGGAGTACCGCAAACAGGGCGTGGACACCGCCGACCTCACCCCCCGCGACCTGATGGACATCGACACGCAGGCCCGCGCGTTGGCGCAGGGCCCCACACTGGCGGAGCTGGCCGCGAAATACGCCCGCCCCGTGTGGCTGGGCGGCGGGTTGGTGATGGCGGCCTGGTTCCTGCTGGTGAACGCCCGCCTGCGCCGCAGGCTGGGGAGCGCGGAGCTGATCACAATTGAGCAGTCCTGCGGCCTGCCCGTGTTCGTATCGGACGCTCTGCCCTCCCCCTGCCTGTGTGGGACCCTGCGGCCCGCCGTCTATGTCACGCCCGTCGCGGCGGGGGACGAGAACCGTATGCGCCACGTCCTGGCCCATGAGACCACCCACTACCGCCACCGGGACCACTGGTGGGCGCTGGTGCGGTGCCTGTGTCTCTGCCTGTACTGGTTTAACCCCCTGGTGTGGTGGGCAGCGGCGCTCTCAAGGCAGGACTGTGAGCTGGCCTGCGACGCGGGGGCCATCCGCCGCCTGGGGGAAGAGGAGCGCCTCCCCTACGGCCGGACCCTGGTGGACATGATCGCGGCGGGGCGCTGCTCCCTCATGCAGACCGCCACCACCATGACCGGAGGAAAGCGCCGGGTGCGCCAGCGGGTGCGCCTCATCGCCCGCAGGCCCAAGACCGCCCTCGCCGTGGTGCTGGCGCTGGTCCTGGTGCTGGGCGCCGCCGTGGGGTGCACCTTCACCGGTGCGCCGGAGTCTTCGGAGGCAGCCACCCTGGATAACCTGCAAGAACGGCTGCTGGCTGTGCCGGAGGACCTGCAGGCGGATGTGGCGGCCCTCTCAGGCAGCGAACCCACGGAAACCCTAAACAAAGACTTTACGGCTCTGGCGCAATACTGGATGAACCGTGACTGGGCCGACTACGACGGTATTGGGATGGGCTGGCTGATGACGGTCTACCAGTGGAACCAGGAGCAGTTTGAGCGGTACTATCCCGATCTTGAAGTCACCGGAGGTGTGAATTGTTTCGCAAAGGACGATAACTTCTACTATGTCATCTTCAGAGCCACCAGCGCTCGCGCTCCCATGAGCGAGACCGGGTACATGGACGCCTTCGAGGCTGTCCGGGCCTACGCCATGGAGCAGGTGCTGGCCACTGAGGGCGTGGAGCCCTACGCCAGCCAGGGCACCTTGCGGGCGCGGCTGAACAACGTCCCACTGGAATTACAGGCCGATGTGGTCACCGGCCCCGGCCACAGCGATTCCCCCACCCTGGTCACCTACTGGATGAACCGGGACTGGACGAACAAGGACAACAGCGGGCTGGGCTTCCTGCTGCGGGTGAATGAGATGTCCCAGGCGGAGCTTGACGAATACCGGAACACCGGCGGTTCTGAGGTCTTCGCCCGGAGCGGCGGCACCTATTACGCCATTCTATATGCCACCGATGTTCGCTATTACTCGCCGGACGACGCGGAACCCTTCCACAACGCCTTCGACGCCATCCGGACCTATGCCATGGAGCAGGTGCTGTCCACCGACGGCGTGGAGTCCTTTACCCTGGACTCGCAGACCGCTCCGGACCCCGCCATGCCCAGCTACATCGACGGCCTGGACTACACCCTGGTCACCTCCCATGAGGACGTCCCCGAGGACCCTGAACAGTGGTATCTGGTGGGCCAGCTGCCCAATCAGCCCCTGTGGATGTTCACCCGGGACCGCGGCGCAGAAACCATGTTCCAAATCGACGGCGAGCTTACTCAGGTATTTCCCTACCGGGCCTGCTACTACGGTGGACCTCAGACCCACGACGGCAGGGCACCCCAGCTGATGCGGCTATGGGGCAGCGGCAACGGAAAGGGCACCTACGACGGCGCCTTCGCCGTCATCACCCACCTGTTCCAGGGCGGAACGGACCAGGAATACCAGCTGACGGCCTACAATCTGGACGCCGACCCCGTGGCCGCCTACGTCCACGACTGGGAGCCGCTGATGAACGACTTCAACCAAAACTGCACCGTAACTTTGGACGAGGACAAACACACCGCCACCATATCCTACCTGTGGGACAGCGCAGAGATCCGATTCGGCCAGGCCGAGTGGGAGAACGTCCAGCAGTACGGCTTCACCGCCGAGACCTACGAATACTCCATGAACTACTACTTCAACGACGACGGCACCTTCGATCTGGCAATGCCCGTCAACCCCTTCACCACCGACCAGATCGCCGTCTGGACGCTGCGCTTCACCGGCAGCGGCTTCGAGACCACAGGCTTCCGCTTTGTCCAGAGCGACGACACCTACACCTACATCTCCACCGTCCATTGAGCGTAAAAAAGCGCCCCCTCCCAGTTGGGAGGGGGCTTTTCACACGGCAAAACGCCTCTTTCGTTTTAGTCCGCGAACAGCGGGGTGGACAGGTAGCGGTCGCCGGTGTCGGGCAGCAGGGCCACGATGGTCTTGCCCTTGTTCTCCGACCGCTTGGCCAGCTGGACGGCGGCCCACACCGCCGCGCCGGAGGAGATGCCCACCAGCACGCCCTCGGCCCGGCCCATCTGCCTGACGGCGGCGAAAGCGTCCTCGTCTTCCACGGCGATGACCTCGTCATACAGGCTGGTGTTCAGCACCTCGGGTACAAAGCCCGCGCCGATGCCCTGAATCTTATGGGAACCGGCGGTCCCGCAGCTCAGCACCGGGGAGGAGGCGGGTTCCACCGCCACCACCCTGACGTTTGGGTTGTGCTCCTTCAGGTACTCGCCCACGCCGGTGATGGTGCCGCCGGTGCCCACACCGGCCACGAAAATGTCCACCCGGCCGTCGGTGTCCTCCCATATCTCCGGGCCGGTGGTTGCCCTGTGGGCGGCGGGGTTGGCCGGGTTGACAAACTGGCCGGGGATGAAGCTGTTGGGAATCTCACAGGCCAGCTCGTCGGCCTTGGCGATGGCCCCGGTCATACCGCGGACCCCCTCACTGAGCACCAACTCCGCGCCGTAGGCTTTCATCAGCTGGCGGCGCTCCACGCTCATGGTCTCGGGCATGACGATGATGACGCGATAGCCCCGGGCGGCGGCCACAGAGGCCAGGCCGATGCCAGTGTTGCCGGAAGTGGGCTCGATGATCACCGAGCCAGGCTTCAGCGCGCCCCTGGTCTCAGCCTCGTCGATCATGGCCTTGGCCACGCGGTCCTTCACACTGCCCGCGGGGTTGAAATACTCCAGCTTGGCCAGGACGCGGGCCTGGAGGCCTTCCGCCTTTTCCATGTGGGTCAGCTCCAGCAGAGGGGTGCGGCCGATCAACTGGTCGGCGGAAGTGTAAATTCTGCTCATGATGACGTCCTCCTCAATCAAATATCACGATCCACGTCAGGCCCTTGATGACACAAGGCCGATCTCGAAAGTATCCGCTTTTCGCCTTCATATAAACCAACTCATTTAATAGGTTTGTACGGATTATACCGCGCCTCTTCTCCCCTGTCAATGGCTAATCTGCAAAAATTTTCATCAGGCAAAATTAGCCCTGTCCTATCGTCAAGCCTGACAAGACCCGCCCGCACATTCTGTGCGGACGGGTCTTGTCAGGCGGTCGGAGGATTAAAGCCCCCGCACGTAGAAGTACAGCAGCTCCAGGCTGTCCAAAATGTCGGACACCGCCGCCGCCTCATAGCTGTGGACGTACCGCATGGGGATCTGGATGCCGCCACAGCGGATGCCGCCGCCCCGGGTCTGCATGACGCTGGCGTCGGTGGCCCCGGCGGTGTACGCCTCGATCTGATAGGGAATGTTCCGCTCCCGGGCCACCGCTTTCATCCCCCGGACCATGTCCCGGTCGGCGATGAGGCCGCAGGCCGCGCCCTTGGAGCGGTCCAGCACTTTGATGGACGCGCCGTCCCCCAAGCGGTTGATGAAGCCCCGGTCAGGGAAGGCGGGCAGGTCGGTGGACAAAGACATATCCAGGGCGATGACCATGTCGGGCCGCAGGTTGTCCGCCGCCACGATGGCCCCTCGGCCCCCGGTCTCCTCCTGGGTGGAGAAGACGGCGTAGAAGTCGGGACCCTCGGGATCGTCCGCCAGCAGGCGGGTCAGCTCGATGAGCTGATACACGCAGGCCCGGTCGTCCAGGGCCTTGCCCGCCACCATTTTGCCCCCCTTGCCCAAAAACAGGGTGGGGTACTGGATGGAGATAGGATTGCCCACCTCGACGCCCAGCTCCTCCGCCTCGGCCCGGCTGGAGGCGCCCACGTCCACAAAGAAGTCGCCCAGGGTCTGGGGCATGTGGTTGCAGGGGGCGGGCCGCCCGGGGTGGATGTGGTTGACCAGGCCGTCCACATGGCCCGTCTCCGTCTTGACGACCACATGCTTGCCGAACAGCTGCTGGGGCTGAACCCCGGCCAGGGTCTCGATCCACAAAAAGCCCCGGTCGTCGATGTGGCGGACGATGAGACCGATCTCGTCCAGGTGGGCCACCACCGCCACCTTGGGCCCCCTGCCGGGGCGGTGAACGATGAGGTTGTGCAGGTTATCCGTCTCGAAGCTCAGGCCGGTGTCCGCCAGCAGGGTGCGCACCAGTGCCTCCGCCTCGTCCTCAAAGCCGGTGGGGGCCACCGCCTCGCACAGTGGGCCGATCATGGCCCGGAAGTCCCGCTCCAGCTGAGCGCGGTCAAATTTCATGACAATTACCTCCTATTCGCCCTTTGAGGGCAGCCCGCCCGCGAAGTGGCAGGCACATTTGTGGCCCGCCGACACCTCTCGCAGCTCCGGGGCATGCGCGGCGCACATCTCCTGGGCATAGGGGCAGCGGGTGTGGAACAGGCAGCCCGAAGGCGGGTCCGCCGGGCTGGGCACGTCCCCCTGGAGAGCGGGGGCGGGCTTCCCCTCGGCGTCCATCCGGGGCACGCTGGCCAGCAGGGCCTGGGTGTAGGGGTGCAGGGGACGGGCAAACAGCTCCTTGCTCTCCCCCTCCTCCACCACCCGGCCCAGGTACATCACCAGCACCCGGTGGGCGATGTGGCGCACCACGCCCAAGTCGTGGCTGATGAAGATATAGGCCAGGTCCAGCTCCCGCTGAAACTGACGCAGCAGGTTGATGATCTTGGCCTGGATGGACACATCCAGGGCGGACACCGGCTCGTCGCAGATGACCACGTCGGGCCGCAGGACGATGGCCCGGGCGATGCCGATGCGCTGGCGCTGGCCGCCGGAGAACTCGTGGGGGTAGCGGTTGACGTAGGAGGGGTCCAGCCCCACCTGCTCCATGGTCTCCAACACCCGGCGGTCCCGCTCGGCCCTGTCCGGGCACACCCCGGCGATCTCCAAGGGTTCGGAGATGATCTCCTTCACCGTCATCCGGGGGTTCAGGCTGGAGTAGGGGTCCTGGAAGATGAGCTTCAGCTTCTGCCGGGCCTGCTTCAGCTCCTCTCCCCGCATGGCCCGGAAATCCTCCCCATTGAGCAGGATGGTGCCGTCGGTGGGCTCGATGAGCCGGATCACCGACTGGATGGTGGTGGTCTTGCCGCAGCCCGACTCGCCCACAATGCCCAGGGTCTCCCCTGTGTACAGCTCGAAGCTCACGTCGTCGCAGGCTTTGACCACCGTTTTCTCCTTGGAAAAGGCCCCTTTGCGGATGGGATAATACTTTTTCAGGTGCTCCACCTTCAAAACAGGCCGGCTCATCGGCTCCCCTCCTCTCCCATGGACTCACAGCGGAAGCAGCGCACCCGGTGGCCTCCCGCGCCGTAAAAGCCAGGGCGCTCCCCGCGGCACCGGTCGTCGGCGTAGGGGCACCGGGGAGCGAACAGGCAGCCCTTTGGCAGATCGTACAGCATGGGCACCGAACCGTCGATGACATGCAGATCGCCGTCCCCACCGTCCATGCCGGGGATGCAGCGCATCAGCCCCTGGGTATAGGGGTGGAGGGGATTGTCGAACAGCTCCTTGGCGTCCACCTGCTCCACCGCCTGGCCCACATACATCACCAGCACCTTGTCCGCCATCTGGCGGATGACCCCCAGGTCGTGGGTGATGAAGATGACGGCGGTGCCGAACTTCTCCTTCAGCTCGTTGATGAGGCCCAGAATCTGGGCCTGGACCGTCACGTCCAGGGCGGTGGTGGGCTCGTCGCAGATGAGCACGCCGGGGTTGTTGCACAGGGCCATGGCGATGACGATGCGCTGGCGCATCCCGCCGGACAGCTGCCCCGGAATGGAGTGGAAGATCTTCTCCGGCATGGGGATGCCCACCAGCTCGATGAGTTCCAGGGCGCGCTGGTCCGCCTCCCTCCGGCTCACCTTTTTGTGGGCCTGGATGGTCTCGGAGATCTGCCGCCCACAGGTCATGAGGGGGTTCAGGCTGGTCATGGGCTCCTGGAAGATGATGGCCACGTCCTGGCCCCGCTTTTTGCAAAGCTCCTTCTCCCTCATGCCCACCAGCTCCTCCCCGGCCAGCTTCACGCTGCCGCCGGTGACCCTGCCGGGGGCGGGCACCATCTGGAGGATGCCGTTGACGGTCATGCTCTTGCCGCAGCCCGACTCCCCCACGATGCCCAGGGTCTCCCCCCGGTCCAGGGTGAAGGACACGCCGTCCACCGTGGGCAGCGCCCCCTGCTTGGTGAAAAAGGTGATGGAGAGGTCCTTGACCTCCAACACAGTCTCAGCCATCTCTCTCCCTCACTTTCTCAATTTGGGGTCCAGGGCGTCCCGCAGGCCGTCCCCCAGGGTGTTGAAGGCGATGACGGCCACGATGATGCACAGGCCGGGGAACAGGCTGTAAAACGCCTTGGAGCGGAAAAACTCCTGGGATTCCGCGATCATGGACCCCCAGCTGGCCATGGGGCTGCGCACGCCCAGGCCCAAAAAGCTGAGGCTGGCCTCGGACAGAATGGCGGAGGGGATGCCCATGGTGACGGTGATGATGAGGGTGGGGATGCAGTTGGGCAGCAGGTGGCGCAGGATGACGCGCAGGTCGCTCCCCCCGTCCACCTTGCAGGACTTGACGTATTCCTTTTCCTTCAATTGGAGCACGGTGCCCCGGATGAGCCGGGCGGTGCGGGCCCAGGCCAGCACCCCCAGCGAGATATACAGGTTCACCAGGCCGCTGCCCAGGGCGAACATGAGGGCCATGGCCAGCAGCAGGTCGGGCAGGCTGGAAAACACCTGGATGAGAAAGGAGATGACGGCGTCCGCCTTACCGCCGAAGTAGCCGGCGCACACACCCATAAAGTAGCCGATGACGGTGGCGATGATCTGGCTCACCAGGCCCACGCTCAAGCTCACCCGGCAGCCGTAGATGCACCGGGACAGGATATCCCGGCCATGCTTATCACAGCCGAACCAGTGCTCCAGACAGGGGTCCATGAGCTTCTGGCTCAGCACCTGCTTGTCCGGATCATAGGGGGCGATGAGGGGCGCGAACACGGCGATGATCACCAGGAAGATCACGATGACCAAGCTGACCATGGCCAGCGGGTCCCGCTTCAGCAGCTCCCAGCTCTCCCGGTAATAGCCCCGGTAGGTGAGCACGGGGGAGGGCTCTCTCTTTCGTTTCACGCTTCCTCACCTCCCAGACGGATGTTGGGGTCCACCACGGCGTACAGCAGGTCCACCGCCAGGTAAACCACCACGCAGATGATGGCCACACAGATGACGCAGCCCTGGACCACCGGGATATCCCGCTTGGTGATGTTGTCCACCAGCAGCTTGCCCACGCCCTGGATGTTGAACACCGACTCGGTGAGCATGCTCCCGGCGAACAGGGTGCCAATGTCGGCGCCGATGACGGTGATGATGGGCACCAGGGCGTTGCGGAACATATGCACCATCACCGTGCGCCAAGGGGACAGCCCCTTGGCCCGGGCGGTGCGGATGAAGTCCTGGCCCATGACCTCCAGCATGCTGGTGCGGGTGATGCGGGCGATGGAGGCGGCGTACCGCAGACCCAGGGAGATGCAGGGCAGCAGGTAGGAGATGGGGGTGTCCAACCCGCTGATGGGGATGGCTTTGAACCGCAGGCCGATGAAAATCTGGAGGATGATGGCCACCCAGAAGCTGGGGGCGCTGATCCCCACCACAGTGAGGGTCATGAGACCCCGGTCCAGGATGGTGCCCCGGTTCAGGGCGGACACGATGCCCGCCACCAGCCCCACCGCCAGGGCGATGACGTAGGACACCGCCGCCAACCTTGCGGTATAGCCGAAAGCGGTGAGCAGCAGGTCGGACACCGCCTTGCGCTGGAAGTAGCTGGTGCCTAGATCGCCGGTGAACACGCCGACGATCCAGTCGACATACTGCTCCCACATGGGCCGGTCCATGCCCAGGTTGTGGCGGACGGTCTCGATGGTGTTGGGGTCGGCGGTGTCGCCCAGCATGAGGGCCACCGCGTCGCCGGGCATGATGTTCAAGATAAAAAAGGTGATGAGGGAGATGGAGAACAAAATCCCCAGCGCCAGCAGCACCCGTTTGACCAGGTATCGTCTCATGGAAGCACCGCTCCCTTTCTCGCTGTGTTTGCGTCTATTTCCGCGGCGGCCTGAGAAGTCTCTCAGGCCGCCGTGTCTGTGGGGTGCCCTTGTCAGCCGTTGAAGGCCGCCTGGGCGTCCAGGTCGATGTCGATGTTCCACAGGTGGTAGATCAGGTTGCCCACCTTCATATCCTTGACGTAGGGCTTGGCCAAGAACTGAGACTGGGGATAGTACAGGGGGATGCAGGCCATGTCCTCGTGGGAGAGGATCTGGTCCGCCTGCTGATACAGCTCGGCCCGGTGGGCCTCATCGGTGTCGGAGCGGGCGTCGTCCATCAGCTTGTCGAAGGCGGGGTTGCTGTAGTTCACGCTCTGGCGGCCGCTGTTGGCGCTGTAGAAGTAGTTGTAGACCTGGAAATCGGCGTCGGCGTACAGAGCGTTCCAGGTGATGAAGGTGGTGGCCAGCTTGCCGCTGGAGCGCTCGCTGGACCAGGTAGCGGCGTCCACCACATCAAAGACGTAGTTGATGCCCGCCTCGGCCAGATAGCCCTGGATGGCGGTGGCCAGGGTCTCCTCCTGCTGGCGGACCTTGCCGCCGTCGATGGTCAGCCCGTCGGGGTAGCCCGCCTCGGCCAGCAGCTGTTTGGCCTTGTCCACGTTGTACTCATAGACGGGGAGGGAGTCGTCGTGGCCGGGGATGGCGGGGTTCAGATAGGTGGTGGCGGGGATGCCCGCGCCATCCAGGGTGTACTGCACCAGCTCCTCCCGGTTGATGGCCAGGGAGATGGCCTGGCGCACCTTCACGTCCTTCAGGGCGTCCACGTCCAGGTTCAGGCTGAGGAAGCAGGTGCCCAGGGGGTGGTAGGCGGTGATCTGGTCGCCGTAGGTGTCCTTATACTGGCCCAGCTGGGTGGAGATCAGGTCGCAGGCGTCGATGTCGCCGTTCTCATAGGCCAGCAGCTTGGTGGTGGTGTCGCTGTAGTAGATCACGTGGATCTCGTCCAGCTTCACCTCGCCGCCGTGGTAGTCCTCGTTCTTCACCAGCACCGCCTCGGTGTTGGGGTCGTTGGACTGGAACTTATAGGGGCCGGTGCCGATGAGGTTGTCGTCAATGCCCCAGTCGGCCCCTGCCTCGGTGCAGGCGTCCATGGGGAAGATGTCGGCGTAGCTGGTGCCCAGGTTCTTCACGAAGGGGGCGAAGGGGTACTCCAGGGTGATGGTGAAGTGGTAGTCGTCCTGGATCTCGATTCCGGCCAGCTCAGTGGCCTTGCCGTCCAGCATATCTTTGGCGCCCACGATCATGCTGAAGTAGCTGAAGCTCTTGGCGCCGGTGGCGGGGGTGAACATCCGCTCAAAGGTGAATTTCACGTCCTTGGCGGTGAGCTCGGTGCCGTTGGTGAATTTCACCCCCTGCTTCAGCTCGAAGGAATACACGGTGCCGTCCTCGCTGACGGTGGGGAAGTCGGTGATGAGCACCGGCTCCTCGTTGTTGTCGTCGTCAAAGCGCAGCAGGCTCTCGGTGATCTCGTCGGCGATGGAGGCGGACAGGCTGCCGGTGCTGATCTGCATGTCTAGGGTGTCGCCATAGGGGGCCTGGCCGAAGCGGAACACCTTGGGGCCTTCGGCTCCGACGGCGGCGGACTGGCCGGGCTCGGCGGAGGCACCGGGGGCGGCGGAGCCGTCGGCGGCAGGGCCGGGGTTGCCGCCGCAGCCCACCAGAATCAGGCTCAGGGCCAAGGCCGCCGTCAGGGAACGGAACAAATGGGCTTTCTTTTTCATTTCCATGGACCTCTTTTCTCGTCCCGGCGCGGGCCGGGGACCGATAGTATATGGAGCGCGCAAAAAACGCCCTCGCACAGCGCAAGCTGCGCAAGGGCGTGCATCCACGCGGTACCACCTTGTTTCACGGGCGCGAAGCGCCCGCCTCTTCCGGCCGGGCGCAAAACATCGCCCACCGGCTGCCGCTGTAACGGGCGGACCCGCCGCAGGCTCACCCGCCGGGGCTCACCCGCGACCCTCAGGGACCATGTTCAGCTCGTTCCGCCTGCCCGTTCTCACCGTGGGGGCTCTCTGAAAAGCGGGGCGCGGGCCTACTCTTCCCGTCATCGCGTTTTTTATATTTTGTCACACTTTAGATTTTTATGGTATCAAAGCGGCGGCGGAATTGCAATCGGCATTTTGCATAAATCCAATCCGGTTCTCTCCAATTTAATGGGCGCTATCTACAGCCCCCAAAAAAGGCGCGCGGCGGGATGCCCGCCGCGCGCTCCGTTCGTCTTGTGTTCAGACCGCCTCTCAGCCGTTGACGGTGCAGTACATGAAGTACTTGTAGCCCAGGGGATTGGAGAAGAAGCCGTCCACGTTCTTGTTGAGCATATAGATGTCGGTGTAGAAATACAGGGGGACGATGCAGCCGGTGTCCATGAGCATGTCCTCAGCCATGTGCATCAGCTGATAGCGCTTCTCGTTGTCGGTGCAGCTCTTGATGGTGGAAATGAGCACGTCGTAGGTCTGGGCCCAGGTGCCGTTCTCCACCTTGATGTCGTCATAGCCCAGGCCGGTCAGGTCCAGGTTGTACATGGCCAGGTCCTTGTGGGCGCCCTTGCCGTACTGGATGTCGTTGTTGCCGGAGCCGGAGGTCCACATATCCAGGAAGCAGATGGGGTCGTTGTAGTCGGCCAGCCAGCCGTTGCGGGCCATGGCGTAATCGCCGTTCTTACGGGTGTTCAGGAAGGTGTTCCACTCCTGGTTCTCCAGGCCCATGTTGATGCCCACGGCCGCGAACGCCGCCTGCAGGTATTCGCCGATGGCCTTATGGGAGTCGTTGGTGTTATACAGGTAGGAGATGCTGGGGAAGTCGGTAAACTTGCCGCTGGCCTCGTCATAGGTGTAGTATTTCTTCAGGGTCTCCACGGCGGAGGCAAAGTTGGACTCCAGGGCATCCTTACTCACGTCATAGTAGCCGTCGAAGTCATCGCTGACGCCGGTGTTCTGGTAGAACTGCGTGCCGTCGGGCTCGGTCATGCCCATGGCCACAAAGGAGGAGGCGGGCAGCTGGCCGGCCTGGGTGACGTTCTCCACCAGGTAGTTGCGGTCCAGCAGCAGGGCTAGGGCCTTGCGGATCTCGGCCCTGGCCTTCTCGGCCTCCACGCCGGTGAGGGTGCTGGAGGCGGGCAGGAGCTCCTCGTTCACGTTCCAGCATGCGTAGTAGGTGCCGATCTGGCCGGCCACCACAAACTGATCAGGGTCGTTGGCCTTCAGGTTGGCGATCTCGTTGGTGGGCACGTCGTCGATGAGCAACCAGCTGCCGTTCTGGAAGTTGGTGAGCATGTTGTTGGAGTCGTCGGACAGGTAGAACTCGATCTTGTCCATGAGAATCTCATCGGCGTCATGGAAGTGCTTATTCTTCTCCAGGGTGATGACGCTGTTGTGGTCCCAGCCGGTCATGGTGTAGGCGCCGTTGGACACGTAGGTGGAGGGCTCGGTGGCCCAGGCCTCGTTGGACACCACGTCCTCACGCACGGGGAAGTAGGTGGGGAAGGCCAGCAGCTCGTCCCAGTAGGCCACGGCGTTGGCCAGGGTGACCTCCAGGGTCTTATCGTCCACAGCCTTGACGTTCAGGGTGGCGTCGGGATTGGCATACTCATCCGTATCGTTGCCCTGCTCGTCCTTCACCATCTCCCAAATGTCGGCGTAGCCGTCCACCACCTCGAACATATAGCCATAGTCGGCGGCCAGCTCCGTGCCAGCGGCGCGGTTCCAGGCAAACACGAAGTCCCCGGCGGTGACAGGCTTGCCATCGGACCAGGTCACTTTGTCCTTCAGGGTGTAGGTGTAGGTGACGGTGCCGTCGGCATTGACCACGCCCTCGGGCAGCTCGGTGGCGGCGTCAGGCACGATGATCAGCTTGCCGCTGTCGTCCTGGGCCCACTTGGCCAGGCCGGAGAACAGGTGGGACACCAGGGTGGCGCCGTCCACGGCGGAGTTCAGGGCGGGGTCGATGGTGTCGGGCTCGGAGGCGATGCACACGGCGATGGAGCTGCCGGCGGGCGCGCCGCTCTCACCGGGTGCCGCGCTCTCGTTGGTCTGACCGCTGCTACAGGCGGCCAGGCTCAGCACCATGGCGGAGGCCAGGAGCAGAGACAGAAACTTTTTCATTTACTTTCTTCCTTCCTTATTTCATTTTAGGGCTATTTTTCAAAATACGCGCCTGCCGGGGGTGTTCCCCCGCCGCGTATGATGAAACAGATCAATTCACCTCAGCCGTCCGGTGGCAGGCCACAAAGTGGCCTTTCTCCACCTCCTTGAATTCAGGTATCTCCGCGGCGCACTGTTCGGTGGCATACCGGCAGCGGGTGCGGAAAGGACAGCCGGAGGGGGCGTTGAGGGGGCTGGGGATGTCGCCGGTGAGGACGATGCGCTGATTGGCCCGGGCCGCCTTGGGGTCGGGCACCGGCACGGCGGACAGCAGGGACTTGGAGTAGGGGTGCAGCGGCCGGTCATAGATCTCCGCCGCGTCCGCCAGCTCCACCATCTTGCCCAGGTACATCACGGCGATGCGGTCGCTGATGTGGCGCACCACCAGCAGGTCGTGGGCGATGAATAGATAGGTCAGCCCCAGCTTATCCTGAAGCTCGTCGAACATATTGATGACCTGGGCCTGAATGGACACGTCCAGGGCGGACACCGGCTCGTCGCACACGATGAAGTCCGGGTTCACCGCCAGTGAGCGGGCGATGCCGATGCGCTGTCGCTGGCCGCCGGAGAACTCGTGGGCGTAGCGGGAGGCGTGCTCGCTGTTCAGGCCCACATGGCCCATCAGCTCCAGGATGCGGTCCATCCGCTCCTGCTTGGTGGAGTACAGATTGTGGATGTCCAGCGGCTCACCGATGATGTCGGACACCGTCATGCGGGGATTTAGGGAGGAGTAGGGATCCTGAAACACCATGGTGGCCTTCTTACGGAACTCCTGGATGTCCGCGCGGGTCTCCAGCTTTTTCCCGTCGTACCAGACCTCCCCGCCGGTGGGCTTGTAGAGGTGGAGGATGGTTCGGCCCACGGTGGTCTTGCCGCAGCCCGACTCCCCCACCAGGCCCAGGGTCTCCCCCTTGTTGATGGAGAAGGACACGTCGTCCACCGCCTTCAGCGGCTTGGTTCGGAACATCCCCATGTTGATGTTGAAGTACTCCTTCAGGTTCTTGACCTCAATCAAGGGCCGGTTTCCCTGCTCACTCATGGTCCGCCCCCCCTTCCAGCGTGATGGAGCCGTCCTCCACGCCCCGCTTCACGTTCATCCAGCAGGCGGCGCGGTGGTCGTCGTTGAGCTGCATATTCTCACAGCGCTGCTTGATACAGATCTTCATGGCCGCGTCGCACCGGGGGGCGAAGGGGCAGCCCTCCGGCATGTTCAGCAGGTCGATGGGGGTGCCGGTGATGGGCTGGAGCTTCTTCCCCGCCGTGTTGGCGGTGGGGATGGAGCGCATCAGGCCCTTGGTGTACTCGTGGCAGGGGTTGTAGAAGATCTCGTCGGCGGTGCCCTGCTCGCAGATGGAACCGGCGTACATGACGATGACCTCGTCGCACATCTGGGCCACCACGCCCAGATCGTGGGTGATCATGATGATGGCCATGCCCAGCTCCTTTTGCAGTGTGCCCATCAGCTCCAGAATCTGGGCCTGGATGGTCACGTCCAGGGCGGTGGTGGGCTCGTCGGCGATGAGAATGTCCGGCTCGCAGGCCAGGGCCATGGCGATCATCACCCGCTGGCGCATGCCGCCGGAGAACTCGAAGGGATACTGCTTCATCCGCTTCTCCGGCTCGTTGACGTTCACCAGGCGGAGCATCTCCACCGCTCGGTCCCAGGCCTCCTTTTTGTTCCGGTTGGTGTGGAGCAGGATGGCCTCCATCAGCTGCTTGCCGATGGTGTAGGTGGGGTTGAGGGAGGTCATGGGGTCCTGGAAGATGATGGAGATTCTGTTGCCTCGGACGGTCTTCATCACCTTTTCCCCGGCGCCCACCAGCTCCTGCCCGTCCAGCTTGATGGAACCGGACACGATTTTGCCGGTGCCCGCCAGAATCTGCATGATGGAGTAGGCGGTGACGGACTTGCCCGAGCCGGACTCGCCCACGATGCCCAGCACCTTCCCCCGGTCCAGGAAAAAGGATACGCCGTTGACCGCCTTCACCTCGCCCGCGTCGGTAAAGAAGGAGGTGTGCAGGTCCTTAACTTCCAACAGAGACATAGTCGCACGCTCCTTTCCTTAAGCGTTCAGTTTGGGGTCGAAGGCGTCCCGCAGGCCGTCGCCCAAGAGGTTTAGGGACAGCACGATCACCGAGATCACAATGGCCGGGATCACCAGCCGGTAGGCGTAGGACGTGATGCCGTTGAGCGCCTCGGAGGCCAGGGAGCCCAGCGACGGCATGGGGGCGTTGACGCCCAGGCCCAGAAAGGACAGGTAGCTCTCTGTGAAGATGGCGTTGGGGATCTGGAGCGCCGTGGAGATGATGACCACGCTGATACAGTTGGGGATGAGGTGCTTGGAAATCACCCAGCTGCCCTTGGCCCCGGCGGCCTGGGCGGCCAGCACATACTCCTGCTCCCGCAGGGAGAGGATCTGGCCCCGGATCAGCCGGGACATGGACACCCAATAGAGCAGCGCAAACACGATGAACAGGCTGAGGATGTTGGTGCCGATCTTTTCAAAAATCGTCCCATCCAGGATATTATCCGGCAGAGCCGCCTTCAGCACGGTGGCCAGCAGGATGACCATCAACATATCGGGCAGGGAGTAGATGATGTCCACGACGCGCATGATAATCAAGTCTACCTTCCCGCCGCAGTAGCCTGCCACTGAACCCACCAAAATTCCGATGACCAGCACGATGATGCTGGCGAAGAAGCCCACCGCCAGGGAGATTCGGGTGCCGTACACCACCCGGATGAAGTAGTCTCGGCCTGCCGAGTCGGTGCCGAACACGTGGGGAAACACCTTTTCCCCTGCGTCGATCCTCTCCTGCTCCGTCTTGCCGTAGGCAAAGGGGGCCAGGTTGTTGTAGGAGGAGTCCACCGGCTTGCCGGGGACCACACCCAGCTGCTGCTCATAGGAATAGGGCCAGAAGAAGGGCAGGAGGATGGAGGCCAGGGTGATCAAGAGAATGGCCAGCAGGCTGACCGTGGCCACCTTATTTTTCAGCAGGCGCTTCACGCCGTCCTTGAAGAAGGTGGACGACGGGCGCATCTGCACCATATACGCTTTCTCCTCCTCCGAGGCGGGCAGGAAGGCGTCCACATCTACGTGGAGGCTGAATGGCTTTTTCATCTCGATCTTCCCCCTTATTCCAGCGTGATCCTGGGATCGACCACTTTATAGAGGATATCGCTCACCAGGTTCATCACCACGATGAGCACGGCCAACACAATGGTGGTGCCCATGATGAGGGGATAATCCCGCCCGGTGATGCTGCTGACGAAATAGCGGCCGATGCCGGGCACGGCAAAGATCTGCTCCACCACCAGAGAACCGGTGACGATATAGGCCAGCATGGGACCCACATAGGTGATGACCGGGATGAGCGAATTCTTCAGCGCGTGGCCGAAGATGACCCGCCAGCCGGACACGCCCTTGGCTCGGGCGGTGCGGATATAGTCCTGACCCAGCACGTCCAGCATGGACGACCGGGTGAGCCGGGTGATATACGCCGCCGGGTACAGCGCCAGGGTAATG
>CATLHC010000002.1 GCA_949948775.1 uncultured Oscillospiraceae bacterium | reverse complement strand
CACACGTGAAACGCCCGGCCCCTTCTTCGGGGGCCGGGCGTTTTTGCGGCCGTTCGCGCCCTGGGCGGACGGCGTCACACGATGAGGAAGAACTTCACCAGGAACAGCGCGGAGATCACGTAGGTGAGGACGGAAACCTCCTTGGCCCGGCCGGTGAACACCTTCAGCACGGTGTAGGCGATCATGCCGATGCCGATGGCGTGGCCGATGGAGCCGGAGATGGGCATGCCGATGACCATGAGGGCGGCGGGAAGGACCTGGTCGATGTCGTTGAAGTCGAGTTTGCTCAACCCCTTGAACATGAGCACGCCCACGTAGATCAGGGCGGAGGAGGTGGCGGCGGCGGGGATGACGGCGGCCACCGGGGCGATGAACATGCAGGCCAGGAACAGGATACCAGTGGTCAGAGCGGTGAGGCCGGTACGGCCCCCCGCCTCCACCCCGGCGGTGGACTCGATGAAGGTGGTGACGGTGGAGGTGCCGGTGCAGGCCCCGGCCACGGTGCCCACGGCGTCGGCCAGCAGGGCCTCCTTCATTTTGACCATGTTGCCGTTCTCATCCACCATGCCCACCTGGGAGGCGGTGCCCACCAGGGTGCCGATGGTGTCGAACATGTCGATCATGCAGAAAGTGATAATCAGGGTGATGACGGTGAACCAGCCCACCTCGGCCAGCCCGGCGAAGTTGAACTTGAACAGGGTGGTGTCCACCATGTCCTTGACCGGGGGCAGGAAGGAGGCGGTGGACAGGGACTCAAAGGGGTTGGTGTGCAGGAAGGCGAAGGAGCCGATCCAGTAGACGACGGAGGCGCACAGCATCCCCAGCAGCACGGCGGCCTTCACCCCGTGCCGGGCCAGGATGACCATGACGAACAGCCCCAGGAACATGGTGACCACGGTGAGCACCATGGCGGGATAGCCGGAACCCATGGTCTTCTGCGCCACGCTGGGGGTGAGGGCGCCGAAGAAGTCCCGCATCACGTAGAAGGGGCCGCCCTCCTCGGAATAGATGCCCGCATTGGAGCCCAGGCCGATGTTCATCAGCATCAGGCTAATGGCGGGGGCGATGCCCAGCCGGACACCCAAGGGGATGGCGTCCACGATCTTCTCCCGGACGTTGAGCAGGGACAGCACGATGAACACGATACCTTCAATGAGGATAATGACCAGGGCGGCCTGGAAGCTGGCCACGTAGGTCATGCCGGTGAGGGCGGCGATGTTGGCCACCACCACGGCGAAGAAGCTGTTCAGCCCCATGCCGGGGGCCAGGGCGAAGGGCTTGTTGGCCAGGAAGGCCATGACGAACATGGCGATGGCGGAGGCGATGCAGGTGGCCAGGAACACGCCGTTCCACAGAGCGGAGCCCACGTCAAAGCCGGTGAGCAGGTTGGGGTTCAGGGCGATGATGTAGGCCATCGTCATGAAGGTGGTGAGTCCGGCCACGATCTCGGTGCGCACCGTGGTGCCGTTCTCCTTGAGCTTAAAGATCTTTTCCATAAAAAACTCCCTCTCCAGAATTTCTTTCGGAACAGCCGGAGGGGGAAAACAACACTGGCCCGGAAATTGGATTCCCGGACCTGTTCTGTTTTCGGTAGTGGCCAAATAGGTTGGCCGTAGAGACTCGGGGCCCATCCCGCCCCGACTATACCGAAAGATATTGACTTGCACGATTATGATACCACAGCCGTGCCTAAAATTCTATCACTTTTTCCCTTTTCCAAAAACTTTCATTCAATTTTGACAACCCGCGGCGAAGATAGTATAATATGGTTCGTATACTTTTCAAACTGGAGATGAGCTGTCATGACCTATGAAATGCACGTGGCGGGCCTCACCCGCCAGCTCCCCCTGTGCCCCATCAGCGACACCACGATGATCGGCGCCTTCGTCATCTTCGGGGACGTGGAGCTGACCTGTGCCTGCGCCCGGGAGCTGCTGAAGATCGCCCCGGACTTTGACTACATGGTGGCCCCCGAGGCCAAGGCCATCCCCCTGGTCCACGAGATGGCCCGCCAGAGCGGCCGGAACGGCTACTTCCTGGTGCGCAAGGCCCCCAAGCTGTACATGGA
Source organism: uncultured Oscillospiraceae bacterium (assembly GCA_949948775.1). GTDB lineage: Bacteria > Bacillota > Clostridia > Oscillospirales > Oscillospiraceae > Enterenecus. The sequence goes on along the minus strand of CATLHC010000002.1, from coordinate 91,907 downwards.
CGGGGTGTTCGAGGCGGTGGACCGCTCCATCACCACCCAGGGAGAGCAAAAGCTGTACATGGACGGGGCGGACGCCAAAAAGATGAAAGGCAAACGCATCCTGATTTTGGACGATGTCATTTCCACCGGCGGTTCCCTGGCTGCGGTGGAGAGCTTGGTGGACCAGGCGGGGGGCATCGTGGCGGGCCGCATGGCCATCCTGGCGGAGGGGGACGCCGCCAAGCGCAATGATATCCTGTTCCTGGAAAAGCTCCCGCTGTTCAACACGGAGGGACAGCCCCTTTGAATGGACAAAAAACCCGCGCTCCAGAAACGGAGCGCGGGTTTTCATTTCTCAATAGAACTTCTTGTTGCGGTTCTTCCGGGCCGCTTCGCTCTTCTTGCGGCGCTTGACGCTGGGGCTGTCATAGTACTCGCGTTTACGCACCTCGGCCAGTACGCCGGACTTGGCGCAGCTACGCTTGAAGCGCTTCAGTGCGTTCTCCAGAGACTCGCCCTCACGGACATGAACTTCGGACATCTATATTTCCCTCCCTCCGAAACATCCGGCTTTTTCCAGGATGCTTTAGGGGCCATTGGCGATGGCTTTAACAGGACTATTATATGTGAAAATGGCTCCGATGTCAACCGCAAAATATGGGGCTTTTCGAGAAAAACCATGGCATATACTGTTGGCGCGGGCTCAGCCCTCCCTGAACAGGCCGATAAACGCCAGGACCAATCCAGCGACGGCCGGAACATAGGCGATGGGGTTGCTGAAGGCAAATGCGATCCCGCACAGAATCAGGGCAATACCCAGCAGCATATACTTTGTGCCCATGCGCTTACTCCGGTTTGACAATCAGGTTTACCAGGCGGCCCGGCACCACGATGGTCTTGACCAGGGCCATGCCGCCGGTAAACTTCTGGACCTTGGGGTCGGCCTGGGCGGCGGCGATGACGGCGTCGTTGTCCGCGTCCGCCGGGACCACGATGTTGGCCCGCACCTTGCCGTTGACCTGGACGGCCATCTGGACGGTGTCCGCCACCGTCTTACTCTCGTCGTAGGCGGGCCAAGGCTGCCGGCAGACAAAGCCCTCGCCGCCCAGCATCTCCCACAGCTCCTCCGCCACGTGGGGGGCGAAGGGGGACAGCAGGGTCACTAAGGTTTTCATATCCCCCTTGGAGCAGCCGTTCTTCTGGAAGTCGCCCACCAGGGTCATCATGGCGGCGATGGCGGTGTTGAACTTCATGCTCTCAATGTCGTCGGCCACCTTCTTGATGGTCTTGTGGATGCCCGCCTCGTTTTCACGGGTGTAGTCCAGGCTGTCGGTGCAGCTCTCCGCCAGGTTCCACACCTTGTCCAAAAAGCGCTTGCAGCCCTTCACGGCGTTGTCCGACCACACAGCGGCCTGCTCGAAGTCGCCGATGAACATGGTGTACAGCCGCAGGGTGTCCGCGCCGTAGGCGGCCACGATGTCGTTGGGGTTGACCACGTTGCCCCGGGATTTGGACATCTTCTCCCCGCCCTCGCCCAGGATCATGCCGTGGCTGGTGCGCTTCTGGTAGGGCTCCTTGGTGGGCACCACGCCGATATCATACAGGAACTTGTGCCAGAACCGGGAGTAGAGCAGGTGGAGGGTGGTGTGCTCCATGCCGCCGTTGTACCAGTCCACCGGGGACCAGTAGTCCAGCGCCTCCTTGGAGGCCAGGGCCTTGTCGTTGTGGGGGTCCATATACCGCAGGAAGTACCAGCTGGACCCGGCCCACTGGGGCATGGTGTCAGTCTCCCGCTTGGCAGGTCCGCCGCAGCAGGGACAGGTGGTCTTGACCCAGTCGGTCATCTTGGAAAGCGGGGACTCGCCGTCGTCGGTGGGCTCGTAGGACTCCACCTCGGGCAGCAGCAGGGGCAGCTCACTCTCGGGCAGGGGCTGCCAGCCGCACTTCTCACACAGGACCATGGGGATAGGCTCGCCCCAGTAGCGCTGGCGGGAGAACACCCAGTCCCGGAGCTTGTAGTTCACCTTGGCCTCGCCGATGCCCTTTTCCTCCAGCCACTTGGTGATAACGGGGATGGCGGCCTTGACGGTCAGGCCGTTGAGGAAGTCGGAGTTGACCATGATGCCGGTGTCGTCCTTGGCGGTGAAGGCGGCCTTCTGCACGTCCTCCCCGCCGGACACCACCTCAATGATCTCACAGCCGAACTTTTTGGCGAACTCCCAGTCCCGGTCGTCGTGGGCGGGGACGGCCATGATGGCCCCGGTGCCGTAGGTGGACAGCACGTAGTCGGAGATGAAGATGGGGATCTCCCGGCCGTTGACGGGGTTGACGCCCCCCACGCCGTCCAGCTTCACGCCGGTCTTTTCCTTGTTCAGCTCGGTGCGCTCCAGATCGGACTTGGAGGCGGCGGCCTTCTGGTACGCCTTCACCTCGTCGGCGTTGTTCAGCTTTCCGGCCTCCAGCCAGTTCTTCACCAGCTCGTGCTCCGGGGACAGCACCATGTAGGTGGCCCCGAACAGGGTGTCGGGCCGGGTGGTGAACACCACGATGTCGTCCCCGGCGGTGCTCTTAAAGGTGACCTCCGCGCCGGTGGAGCGGCCGATCCAGTTGCGCTGCTGGATTTTGACCCGCTCGATGAAGTCCAGATCGTCCAGGTCGTCGATGAGCCGCTGGGCGTACTCGGTGATCTTCAGCATCCACTGGGATTTCTCCTTGCGGATGACGGGGGAGCCGCAGCGCTCACACACGCCCTCCACCACCTCCTCGTTGGCCAGCACGCACTTGCAGGAGGTGCACCAGTTCACCGGCATGGTGGCCTTGTAGGCCAGGCCCTTTTTGTAGAGCTGGAGGAAGATCCACTGGGTCCACTTGTAGTAGCTGGGGTCGGTGGTGTCCACCACCCGGTCCCAGTCGAAGCCGAAGCCCAGCATTTTCAGCTGAGCGGTGAAATTCTTGATGTTGTCCTTTGTCACCTTGGCGGGGTGGATGTGGTTCTTGATGGCGTAGTTCTCCGTGGGCAGGCCGAAGGCGTCAAAGCCGATGGGGAACAGCACGTTGTAACCGTCCATGCGCTTTTTGCGGGTGACGATGTCCATGGCGGTGTAGGGCCGGGGATGGCCCACATGGAGGCCCTGGCCGGAGGGGTAGGGGAACTCGATGAGGCCGTAGAATTTGGGCTTGTCGCTGTGGTCGGCGGCGGCGTAGACCTTGGCCTCCTCCCAGCGCTTTTGCCATTTGGGCTCGATGGCGGCGAAATCGTATTTCAATGTGAACAACTCCCTTGGGTGGTTTTCTCCTTCTTTTTCTTGAAAGAAAAAGAAGCAAAAAGAACTTTTCATCCGCTTCGGAACGGTGTTGACACTGCAAACGTTCCGCACGACAACGAAAGTTGGATCAAAGCAATATCAATTTTGATATTATATAGGAAAAGCGCCGGGATTGCAAGGGCTTGGACGGAAAAAGAAGGGCTGTCCGGGACACCCGGACAGCCCTCTTCGCGCTTTATTACACCTTTGCCTTTTCCCCGCGGTTCTTTTCCACGGCCCCGCCGGGCTTGCGCTCACTGGCGGACAGCTCCCCGGAGCTGCCCCCCGCGGCGTTGATGGCCCCGTTGATGGTCCGGTCGCCCGCCTGCTTGGCGTGCTTGCCCACCTCGGCCTTGTTCTTGGGGCTGCGCATGATGACCGCCGGACCCTGGACACAGCCGCCCTGACAGGCCATGCCCTCGATAAAGTTCTCGGGCAGCACGCCCTTGTTCATCTTGAGCAGGGCGATCTTACACTCCTCAATCCCGGAGCAGGGCAGAGTCTTGGCCTCCACCTTGCTGCCCATCTCCTTGAGGGCCTGGCCCACCGCCGCCGCCACGCCGCCGCTGGAGGCGAAGCCGCGTCCAAAGCCGCTGGCCTGGTCCAAGGGAGCCTCGGGCATCTTGGTCACGTCGATGTCCTTGGCGGCCAGCATGGAGTACAGCTCCTCAAAGGTGATGACCAGGTCGATGGAAGCGCGGGTGCGGCCCAGGTGGAACTCCCGCTTCTTAGCCACGCAGGGGCCGATGAACACCACCCGGGCCAGTGGGTCCTCGTCCTTGATCTTGCGCCCGATCATGACCATGGGGGAGGGGGTGGTGGACACCTTGGGCACCATGTCCGGCATGTGGCGCTCCACGTAGGCCACGAAGGCCGGGCAGCAGGAGGAGGTCATGCCCTCCCCGCCCCGCTCGTCGAACTCGGCGGCCTCGGCCTTTGCGGTGAGGTCGGCCCCCAGCGCCACCTCCTGCACGTCGTAGAAGCCCATCTCCTTCAGGGCGGACACCATCTGACCGGGGGTGCACTCAAACTGGCCCACAAAGGCGGGGGCCAGGATGGCGTACACGTGCAGCCCCCACTTGTCCGCCCCCAGCAGCATCTGGATCACGTCCACAATGTAGGATTTGTCCATGATGGCGCCAAAGGGGCACTGGACCACGCACTCGCCGCAGGTGATGCACTTTTTGGCGTCGATGCTGGCCTTGCGGTCGGGGCCCATGGAGATGGCCTTGACGGGGCAGCCCCGCTCGCAGGGGCGCTGGTTCTTGGTGATGGCGCCGTAGGGGCAGGCGGCCACGCACTTGCCGCACAGCACACACTTGGAGTGGTCGATGACGGAGCGGTGGTCCTGGATGCTGATGGCCCCCTTGGGGCAGGCCTCCACACAGCGGTGGGCGATGCAGCCCCGGCAGGACGGGCCCACGCTGATCTCGGTGACGGGGCACTCATCGCAGGCGATGGGCAGCACCTCCACCAGATTGGGGTTGGCCCGGTCGCCGCCCATGGCCATCTTCACCCGGCTGGTGACCACCGCCCGCTCCTTGTAGATGCAGCAGCGCATATGGGCCTCGGGGCCGGGGACGATCTCCTCGGGGATGTCCAGGATCTCGTTGGTGTCCAGCTTCTCGTTCCAGGCCAGACGGGCGACAGCGGTAAGTACCTGGTCCTTCAGCTGCTGGACCTTGGTTTCGTATTGGCGCATGGCGGCTCCTCCTCTGAAATATAATAGCACATCGGTATGATTTGTTAAAAATTTGTCGATTCCATCAGTTGCATTATATCTTGTCCGCCGCGCCGCGTCAAGGCATAAACCGACAGATTTTTGTCGAAACTTTTTGGCGGATTTGGCAGCTGGACGGGGGCGGGGCGGCCCGCCCTGCTTGGAAAAATATGGCCCTCCCCTGGCAAAAACGGCGGGTTTCCAGCCCTTTTCTGCTTGACAACCACCGCTGAAATATGCTATGGTCTTCTTAAGAAAAAAATTCCGGGCGGACGAAAGCCCCGGAGAGATATCACGCGGACCTTTGCTCCTGCTTACCCGTTTCAATGGCATTGGCGGTGGAGTACCGCCTTTCCATACCAGCGCCCCAAAGGGCGCGCAATTTGACGGGCCGTGAACTACTCCATTACAATAGTTTGCGGTACTGAAAAAAGGAGGAAAAACAACCGCTTCGACTTGCGGTGCGGCAGTGTGGAGACCTGTCGTAATGCTTTCAGGACGTATGCGCCTGTCAGCGAGGTGGAGATGGCGGAGGCCGCTCCATCAAAGTCGGGTACTATGGCCGGTTTGACCCTGAAGAACATCATGAAGATCTATCCCCACAGCGGCGACCAGAAGAAGTCCAAGAAGAAAAAGGGCGAGCCCGAGAAAAAGACCAACCTGCAGGTCACGGACGAGGGCGTCATCGCCGTCCAGAAGTTCAGTCTGGATATCGCGGACAAGGAGTTCATCGTTCTAGTCGGCCCCTCCGGCTGCGGCAAGTCCACCACCCTGCGCATGGTGGCCGGCCTGGAGGAGATCTCCGGCGGCGAGCTGTACATCGACGGCAAGCTGATGAACGACGTCGCCCCCAAGGACCGCGACATCGCCATGGTGTTCCAGAGCTACGCCCTGTATCCCCACATGACCGTGTATGAGAACATGGCTTTCCCCCTGAAGCTGCGCAAACTCCCCAAGGATGAGATCGACAAGCGGGTGCGCGAGGCGGCCGAAATCCTGGACATCACCCAGTACCTGGACCGCAAGCCCAAGGCCCTGTCCGGCGGCCAGCGCCAGCGCGTGGCCATCGGCCGCGCCATCGTGCGCGAGCCCAAGGTGCTGCTGATGGACGAGCCGCTGTCCAACCTGGACGCCAAGCTCCGCAACCAGATGCGTGCCGAGATCATCAAGCTGCGCCAGAAGATCAACACCACCTTCATGTACGTCACCCATGACCAGACCGAGGCCATGACCCTGGGCGACCGCATCGTCATCATGAAGGACGGCTTCATCCAGCAGATCGGCACCCCGCAGGAGGTGTTCGACCACCCCGCCAACCTGTTCGTCGCCGGGTTCATCGGCACGCCGCAGATGAACTACTTCGACGCCAAGCTGGTGAAGGATGGGGCCAAGTACAGTGTGGAGACCGGCGGCATGAAGGTTGAGCTGTCCGAGGCCAAGCAGAAGGCCCTGGCCGCCAAGAACGTCCCCGCTCAGGACATCACGCTGGGCGTCCGTCCCAGCCACATGGTGCTCACCGATGGCGACAACGCCATCACCGCCACCGTGGACGTGTCCGAGATGATGGGCAGCGAGGTCCATCTCCACGCCAACGCCAACGGCAAGGACGTGGTCATCATTGTGCCCACCGTGGACCTGTCCGGCAACCACAAGGATACCTTCTCCTACGGCGCGAAGATCAAGTTCACCTTCAACGGCAACGTGTGCCACGTCTTCGGCAGCGACGGCAAAAACTTGGAGTTCTAAGCGCAAAACACAAAAAGCAAAGCAGCCCGCGGGCCTGTATGGGGGTCCGCGGGCTGCGCCTGTCCGGGCACATGTCCGAATCGTGAATATCCAGATCGGAAACGGCTATGGCATTCCTCCGAAGAACGGGTTATAATAGGAATAAAGGCGGCCCGGCCCAGAGGGCCGGGCACAAAATTTTGTAAAACGGAGGGTGCCCGCCATGAAATTTGACGTGCGTTACGCCAACCACCCGGAGGACTCCGCCCTGTACACCACCGCGGAGCTGCGCCGGCATTATCACATCGACCGTATCTTTGAGCCGGACGAGATCTGCCTGACCTACTCCCACCAGGACCGCATCATCGCCGGCGGCGTTATGCCCGTGGAGGGCGAGCTGAAGCTGGAGAGCTGCAAGGAGCTGGCGGCTCCCTACTTTTTGGCCCGCCGGGAGCTGGGCGCCATCAACGTGGGCGGACCCGGTGTCCTGACCGTAGACGGCGCCGCGTATGAGATCGGCAGCCGGGACGGCATCTATGTGGGCATGGGGGCCAAGGAGCTGGTGTTCCGCTCCGTGGATAAGGCCAACCCCGCCAAGTTCTATATCAACTCCTGCCCCGCCCACCGCACCTGCCCCACGGTGCTCATCCCCATGGATAAGGCCCGCTACAACCATCTGGGCGCCCAGGAGACGGTGAACGAGCGCATCCTGCGCCAATATATTCACCCTGCCGTGTGCGAGAGCTGCCAGCTCAGCATGGGCATGACCGCCCTGCTGCCCGGCAATGTGTGGAACACCATGCCCAGCCATACCCACGAGCGGCGCATGGAGGTCTATTTCTACTTCGACATCGCCCCCGACCAGGCGGTGTTCCACATGATGGGCCAGCCCGACGAGACCCGGCACATCGTCATGCACAACGAGGAGGCGGTGATCTCCCCCTCCTGGTCCATCCACTCCGGCGTGGGCACCGCCAACTACACCTTCATCTGGGGCATGTGCGGAGAAAACCAGGACTTCGACGACATGGACGGCATCCCCACCAGTGAGCTGAAGTGAACTTCTGGGCCGAAGCGGGGAGAGCGTCGGAAAAAGAGGCGCGCCCCACGGGGCGGTGACGCAAAACATTTTAAGCGAGGGTCGGCGTAGTGTTAAGCTGCGCCGGCTTTCGCATTATTTTTGTCGTGGGCAGTTTGGGATTGCGCCCACGATGACTTGAATCTGCACCGTTCCCTTCGGAAGATCCGGGACGGCAGCGGGGAGTTTCAGGAACGGCACCGGGAATATCAGCGCAAATACGCATGCCCCTGACAAAGTCATACAAACACTTTACAAAAGTCCTCTTTTGGATTTTACATACGGGTCGTATCCTTGTTTTTGTGAGGAGGAAAACAGGAATTCTTCTTCTGACTATCAAAACAGGAATAAGGAGTAATTGATCATGAAAAAAATTCAAAAATGGATGGGCCTTGCGCTGAGCGCCGTTATTGCGGTTACGGCCCTCGCCGGCTGTTCCCAGCAGCAGAAGATGTCCGGCACAGTGACCACCGACGGCTCTACCTCCATGGAAAACGTCATCGGGGCGCTGGGCGAGGCCTTCCAAAACGAGAACAGCGGCGTGACCTTTACTTACAACCCCACCGGCTCCGGCTCCGGCATCCAGGCCGTCCAGGAGGGCCGCTGCGACATCGGCCTGTCCAGCCGTAACCTGAAGGACGAGGAGACGACAGCCGGGCTGACCGCCACCGTCCTGGCTCTGGACGGCATCGCGGTGATCGTCCACCCGGACAACCCGGTCTCCGACCTGGACGTTGAGACGATCGCCAAGCTCTACACCGGCGAGATCGCCAACTGGAAGGACGTGGGCGGCAACGACGCAACCGTGGTCCTCATCGGCCGGGAGGCGGGCAGCGGCACCCGGGACGGCTTCGAGTCCATCACCGGCACCGCCGAACAGTGCCAATACCGCCAGGAGCTGACCTCCACCGGCGATGTGGTTACCGCCGTCTCCCAGAACCCGGACGCCATCGGCTACGCCTCCCTGGCCTCCGTGGCGGACAGCGTGAAGGCCTTGTCCGTGGGCGGCGTGGCCCCCTCCGAGGAGACGGTCAAGGACGGCAGCTATCCCATCCAGCGGCCCTTCGTCCTGGTGACCAAAACGGATGCCCCTCTCTCTGAGGTAGCCCAGGCGTTCTTTGACTTCGCCACCTCCGCTGACGCCGCTCCTCTCATTGCCAAGGCCGGCGCGGTGGCGGCTAACTAAAACCCACCGGAGAGCGGCAGCGGAATGGACCGCCGCCGCTTCTCCATGACAGGAGGCGACGATTATGCAAAAGCAGCAACGGCTTGCTGAAACGATCATCCACGGAGTCTTCCTGCTCCTGGGCCTGGTCACGGTGGGCTGCGTCCTGCTCATTACGGTGTACCTGGTGCTGTCCGGCATCCCCGCCATCCGGCAGATCGGCCTCGTGGACTTCCTGCTGGGGGACACCTGGGAGTCCACGGCGGCGGAGCCGTCCTTCGGCATCCTGCCCTTTATCCTCACCAGTGTCTACGGTACGGCGGGGGCGATTTTATTTGGGGTTCCGGTGGGCTTCCTGGCGGCGGTCTATCTCGCCAAGCTGGCCCCGCCCAGAGTGAAAGCGGTGGTGGAGTCCGCCGTCAGCCTGCTGGCGGGCATCCCGTCGGTGGTGTACGGCCTGGTGGGCATGCTGGTGCTGGTGCCGGGGATACGAAGGCTCTTTCATGTACCGGACGGGGCCAGCCTGCTCTCGGCCATCGTGGTGCTGGCCATCATGATCCTGCCCTCCATCATCAAGGTGTCCGTCACCGCCCTGGAGGCGGTGCCCTCGGAGTACGAGGACGCCTCCCTGGCCCTGGGGGCGACCTCAATCGAGACCTATTTCCGGGTATCCGCCCCGGCGGCCAAAAGCGGCATCGCCGCGGCGGTGGTGCTGGGGGTGGGCCGGGCCATAGGCGAGGCCATGGCGGTGATGATGGTGTCCGGTAATGTGCCCAATATGCCCTCCCTATTCCAGAGCGTCCGGTTCCTCACCACGGCGGTGGCCAGCGAGATGGCCTACTCCAGCGGCTTACAGCGCCAGGCGCTGTTCTCCATCGCTCTGGTGCTGTACCTATTCATCCTGCTCATCAACGCCGCGCTGAATTTCTTTCTAAAGCGGGACAAGGAGAGGTGAGGAGATGCAAAACAGTTCCATTTCCACCGGCAGAAAGCTCTATATCCGCCTGATGAAAGGCCTATGTTGTCTGTCGGCGGCCATTACCTGCGGCGTCGCCCTGTTCCTCATCGGTTACGTGCTGGTCAAGGGCGTCCCCAACGTCACCTGGGAGCTGGTCTCCACCAAGCTTAGCTATCTGGACGGCACCATCGGCATCCTGCCGGACATTCTGAACACGGTGTACATTATCATCGCCACCCTGCTCATCGTCCTCCCCCTGGGGGTGGGCGCGGCCATCTACCTGACGGAGTACGCCCGGAACAAGCGGCTGGTGGCCGTCATCGAGTACGCGGCGGAGACCCTGTCCGGCATCCCGTCCATCATCTTCGGCCTGGTGGGGATGCTGCTGTTCGCCAACACCTTCGGCTCCTGTCTGCTGGCCGGGGCGCTGACGCTGGTTATCATGAACCTGCCCACCGTCATGCGCACCGCCCAGGAGAGCCTGAAAACCGTCCCCCAAAGCTACCGGGAGGGCGCCTTCGGACTGGGGGCCGGAAAGTGGCGGGTGGTGCGTACGGTGGTGCTCCCCGGCTGCGTGGATGGGGTGGTCACCGGGTGCATCCTGTCGGCGGGCCGCATTCTGGGGGAGAGCGCGGCGCTGTTGTTCACGGCGGGGGTTGCCCACACCCTCAACGACTTTTTCTCCGGCCTGGGCAGCCCGGGGGCCACCCTCACGGTGGCGCTGTACCTCTACGCCAGAGAGCCCCGCCCCGGCGCGGCGGAGGCCTCCTTCGCCATCGCCGCCATTCTCATGGCGCTGACGCTGGTCATCAACCTGGCCGCCGCGCTGGCGGGCCGGTACTTCAAGAAAAGGAGCGCGCTATGAATAGCATCATCACCGCCAAGGACCTGTGCCTGTGGTACGGCAGCGCCCAGGCGCTGAAAAACATCGACATTGACATACCGGAACAGAGCATCACCGCCTTCATTGGCCCCTCCGGCTGTGGCAAGTCCACCTTTCTGAAGACGCTGAACCGGATGAACGATCTTGTCCCCGGCGTGAAGATCACCGGCAGGGTGCGGTACGGGAAGCAGGACGTCTACGCCCCCGGCCTGGATGTAAATCTGCTGCGCAAGGAGATCGGCATGGTATTCCAGAAGCCCAACCCCTTCCCCATGAGTATTTACGACAATGTCGCCTACGGCCCCCGGACCCACGGCGTCAAGGGAAAGGCCAAGCTGGACGACATCGTGGAGCGCTCCCTTCGGGATGCGGCCATATGGGACGAGGTGAAGGACCGGCTGAAAAAGAACGCTCTGGGTCTGTCCGGCGGACAGCAGCAGCGGCTGTGCATTGCTCGTGCCCTGGCTGTGGGGCCGAAGGTGCTGCTGATGGATGAACCCACCTCAGCCCTGGACCCCATCTCCACCTCCAAAATCGAGGAGCTGGCCATGGGACTGAAGGAGAAGTATACCATCATCATCGTGACCCACAATATGCAGCAGGCCGTGCGCATTTCGGATTATACCGCGTTTTTCCTGCTGGGCGAACTGATCGAATTCGGCGGGACGGAGCGGTTGTTCTCCCAGCCGGAGCGCCGGGAAACCGAGGATTACATCACAGGGAGGTTTGGATAATGCGCAGCAAATTTGATGAGCAGCTTGCCCTGATGAAAAACGAGCTGATCCAGATGGGCGCGCTGTGCGAGGAGGCCATCTCACTGGCGGCCAAGGCCCTGAGCGACGGCGACAAGGCGCTGGCGGAAAAGGTAGAGCTGCTGGAAGCCGAGGTTGACCAGATGGAGCGGGACATTGAGTCGCTGTGCCTGAAGCTTCTGCTTCAACAGCAGCCGGTGGCTCGGGATCTGCGGCAGATTTCCGCCGCGCTGAAAATTATCACCGACATGGAGCGCATCGGCGATCAGGCGGCCGATATTGCGGAGATCATCCTGGCCATGCTGTCCGAGGGCTATCGCCCAGAGGACGTGGGCCACATCCGGGATATGGCGGCGGAAACCATCAAAATGGTCACCGAAAGCGTGGACTCTTATGTAAAACAAGATATTACGGAAGCCGGAGCCGTCATTGCGCATGATGATGTGATCGACCGATATTTTACACAAGTACGGGGTGTACTGATTCAGACGGTGGTTGAAAATCCCGCAGCGGGGGAGCACATTCTGGATCTGCTGATGATCGACAAATATCTGGAACGTATCAGCGACCACGCAGTCAATATCGCGGAATGGGTCATTTTTTCTGTGACAGGAAGCAAAGGTAATTAGCCGGCGGCATTGCAAAGGGAACGCCCGGAATGGGAAATCCTTGGCAGCAAACTGGGGAGGTCAGCCAGTCTACATACATAGTTCCAAAGTATTTGTCAAACAAAATCCCAATGCGCGGATTTGACCATCCCACATGGATTCCACATCTTTCTGCATCCCTGAACCTCTTTGGGCAACGAATCTCTGAGATCATACATATATTTTCTCTTCGGTTTCATCTGCGTTCGTATCAATAAAGTATCTCCCCAAATCGGGGATTCGCTTTTTTAATGCTGATCTTGGAATGCGCTTTCCAGTTCTATCAGCTCCTGCCACAATTATTCCCCCGTAAACATATCAAAATATGATAAGACCGGAATTGCGCCATACTTTCCTAAAAGGTAATTCTTTTCATAGTTTTCGTCTTTACGGATTTTGACTCCATCATTATCAACAAAGTCGGCCAACGAATATAACACAGAGACTCCGTTTGAGTCTTTATCCGTAAACCAGATTTCGTCTCTGCGCAGCAAGTTGTTCGAAAGTTGCCAAGAATCATGGGTCGTAAAGACTAGTTGAGCATGTTTAGGATTAGTCTCAGGATTTAGAAATGCAACCAAGAACGCTCGCACTAACAAAGGATGGAGTCGGGCATTTAACTCGTCAACAAATAATACTCCTCCGTTTTCAAGAGTGTCTTGTAAAGCAGGATAAAGAGCAAACATTTTTAATGTGCCGGCAGATTCTTCTGCCAATGGGATTGTCGCAGTTTCGTTAGAATCCGCAATTCTATGCACTGCATCAATTTTTATATGCTTGGAATCATCATCGCCATCATCTGAAGCAATAGTTTCAACATTAAATCCAATGATTGACGAATCGAAAGCAGAAAAATATTTAACAACTTTATCTTGAACTGCCTTATCATCTGCAAACCCAGGTGGAATGAGTCTCGACAAAAATGCATTTTCAATGGGGTCGCCAAAATCCGCTATGTTTGAATCATAAAACCAATCGCGAATGAGTTTAAGTTTAGATATTTTCAATTTGGCTCCAAGAGATACAATTAACGTTTCATTTTCTAACGCAATTTTAATATTTTCTTGCCGATTGGCTGACAATCCAGACAAGTCTAATTCTTTTTCTAATCTGTTTCTATAGAAGACTCTCCTATATTCTCTAGCAGTTCTTGCCTTCGAATTGAGCCACTCTTCTACAATTCCATTTTGATCTAAAGTAAAACCATAGTTATAGCATTTGCTTCCTTCATTTTCGGAAGAAATGAAATGTACTTCAAAGGACGAAACATTTTCTTTGCTTGTTGTATCAAAAAGAAATGGTGTCTGCTTTAGCCTCTTTGATCTTGACTTCTTGTCATCATTTTCACCGCCATAGGCAAAAGAATCCAACACATAAATTGCCATAAAGCGAAATGCATCAATGGCATTTGACTTCCCACTTGCATTTGCACCATATATAGCCGCTATGGGCAATATTTTTTCTGTTCCGATATGGATTACATGGTTGCTGTTTTCCGTAATTTTAGTAGCAGATAAGTCTAAAATTGTATCATCACGAAATGATTTGAAATTTTTAAAGCAAAATTGTATTAGCATATAAACTACCCCCTAATTATTATTATATATGCAAGCCCCAACAAAATCAACATCCATTTGAGGTTTTTCCTCAATTGAGCGCGTTTTATACATCTGCTTTTAATTTTTTAATACAAAAAGATACGGAGTGCCACCACCGGACAATATCCGATGATGGCGCTCCCATGCTGTACTCCAAGCCAACAATTTGTGACGATTCTGTATCTGTCGTATGCAGTAGAAAATCCCGGTAAGGGTAGGGTAAGGGCAAAACGCCAAAAGGAGCCACCGCATAAAAGCGGCGGCTCCCAGTATTTCCAAGGGCTTGATGGATGAAAACGGCCTTACACGTTAAACCGGAACAGGATGATATCCCCGTCCTGCACCACATACTCCTTGCCTTCGGAGCGGATGAGGCCCTTTTCCCTGGCGGCGGACATGGAGCCGCAGTTCTTTAAATCCTCGAAGGCCACCGTCTCCGCCCGGATGAACCCCCGCTCGAAATCGGTGTGAATCTTGCCCGCCGCCTGGGGGGCACGGGTACCCCTGGTGATGGTCCAGGCCCGGCACTCGTCCTCACCGGAGGTGAGGAAGGAGATGAGCCCCAGCAGCGTGTAGCTGGCGCGGATGAGCCGGTCCAGGCCAGACTCGGCGATACCCAGGTCCTCCAGGAACATGGCCTTCTCGTCGGCGGGCAGCTCGGCGATCTCTGCCTCCAGCTTGGCGCACACCGGAATCACCTGGGCGCCCTCGGCGGCGGCCCGCTCCGCTACCTGATTATAATAAGGTACGCCTGCCGGATCTGCAAACCCGTCCTCATCCAGATTGGCGGCGTAGATCACCGGCTTGAGGGACAAAAGCTCACTGGTGGCGATCAGCTCACCGTCCTCCTCGTCCACCTCACTGAGATAGGACCGGGCGGATTTGCCGTCGTTCAGCCAATCCCGCAGGCCCTCGAACACCTCCGCCTCATGGTTGAATTTCTTGTCCGCCTTGGCGGCCTTTCTGGCCTTATCAATGCGGCGGTCCGCCATCTCCACGTCCGCCATGATCAGCTCCAGGTCGATGATGTCCATGTCCCGCACGGGGTCGGTGGAGCCCTCCACGTGAATGACGTTCTCGTCATCGAAGCACCGCACCACGTGGACAATGGCGGCGCACTCCCGGATATTGGCCAAAAATTTGTTGCCCAGGCCCTCGCCCTTAGAGGCGCCTTTCACCAACCCAGCGATGTCCACGAACTCCACCACGGCGGGGGTGGTCTTCTTGGGCTTGTAAAAGTCGCTCAGCCAGTCCAGGCGGCTGTCCGGCACGGCTACGATACCCACATTGGGTTCAATGGTGCAGAAGGGGTAGTTGGCGCTCTCCGCGCCCGCATTGGTGATGGCGTTGAACAGAGTGGACTTTCCCACGTTGGGAAGTCCCACGATGCCTAACTTCATATATCCTCACAACTCCTTTGTTTTCAACGGTTTCTGAAACGTCTACGCCATTTCTACGCCATTTTACTCTTTGGGCGGGACGATTTCAAGTGGAAACCATGCTTGTATGGTTGGCTTCAAACTGCCGCAATGACTTTTGTAATTTTAGGCGCTGCTTACTATTCAACCGTACCCAAAAGATTGGACACTTCAGGTTTTAAAACCCCTGAAAAAAGTACACAGGGGTTTTGGAAACCCCTGCGTACGGACAAACATGGAGCGCCATGACCTGTCCTTACGGACCCAGGTCCTGATATCCACAGCGGCCAGGGCGCCCCATTACACCAGCTTGAAGTTTGTCCGGCTGAGGAAGAACAGCTGATCCTCGCTTTACAATGTCATGGTGATCCCGCCCTCGTCGGACAGCCCGTCCTTCTTGAGCATGTTCTCCAGCACCTCCACGTCCGAGGTGATGTCCATGGCGTCGTCCTGGAACAGCTTGTCAAGCTGCTTCTCAAACCCGGAGACCACCTGGTCCATCATGTCCTCGATGCGCTTTTTGGCGGCGGAGATGTTCTCCCCCTCAATGCCCTGGGCGTCCAGCTGGGCATAGGCCCGCAGGATTTTCAGGGTGGTGGGCAGGTAATAGTTCAGGAAGGTGCGCAGCTGGCTTTCCTTATTGGGATGGGCCTTCTGGAAGTTTAAGATCTTCCGGGTGATCTCCTCGATCCGGTCGATTTTGGCGCTCATCACCTCATCGGGAATCTCGTCGTTGACCTGTCGGATCTCCCGCAGGATGTCGTCCTCCCGGGCGGCGGCCTGCTGGGGGGTCTCCTCCTGGACGGGCGGGGCCTCCCGCTTGGGTTCGGGGGCGTGGTAGCCCATCTCGGTGAGGTACAGCTTGCCCTCAGCCAAATCCAGATACCCTGTGGGCAGGATGCCCTTGGACAGCATCCGCCGCAAATCTTTGCACAGCTTACCCACGGACACGTCGAAGGCGGCGGCCATGGGGGCCAAGGCCACCTCCCGGTTTGCGCCGATATAGGCCAGGTAGTTCAGGTAGCGCTCACTGCGGCGGTTGCGGCCAATGCCGGAGGCCAGCATTCCCACGCCTCCCGCCAGGAAGGGCAGGCAGATGCCAATGGGGATGAGCATTTCCGCCACGTTCTCCACCGCCCCGATGATGCCAAGGGTAAACACGGTGAACCCGAAAATAGCGGTCAAAACGCCGCCTCCCACAATGAGTCCGGTGCCGCCGCCCGCCTTTTTCCGGGCCCTCTTCCGACCGCTCTCCGACTGGTTCCAGCTCCCGGCCTTGTCCTTCCGCTCCCAGGGCTCGTCCTGGGCCTGCGCCTTTTTCTCCCCCTTGGACCGGCTGTATTGGTAGTGATAGGTGCTCCCGCCGCCGGGCGCGGCCTGAGCCTGACGGGCGGTATCCGCCGTCTGGCGGACGCTGTCGGCGGCCTGGCGGGCGGCGTCCGTCCCCTGCTGGAACAGGTGCTGGGCGGTGCTCCTGGCCCGGTTGGCGGCGTTTTTGGCCTCCTGCTTATAGCGGCGCTTGTCGCCGGCGGTCATCTTGCCCAGCTTGTTCAGCAGCCAAATCACGCCGATGACTTTGCAGAACCAGAAGGGCAGGATGAACAGCATCAAGCCGATGCCGATCCACTCCCCCCAGTCGTCGGAGCGTCTGGGCGGCTTGGACCCGCCGGTCCCCCGGCCCGAGCCGGAGCCGTAGCTGTAATTGTAGTGATACGTATTGTTCTGTTCCGGGCCGTCCCGCGGGTCGGGTCCGCCGGGACCGTATTGGTCCGCCATGTTGCTCCCCCTCTCCAGGTATGGTGAACGCATTTCATTATATACTGTTTCCAGGTCCGTGTAAATACAATGGACCTTAAATTTTTATTAGGAAGCGCGGCGAAGCGGTTAGGGCCTGACGGCTTTGCGGAGACCCCGCGCTCATATCGCCCCTTTCCGCCGCATATACATCCTCTGTGACGAGACCACAGCAGGGAGTGTTGTTTTGTGAAGGGGAACATGGAAGAGCGCGCCCAGGAGCTGGCGCTGTACATCATCGAAAATAAGAGCACCGTCCGGGCCGCCGCCACCCGCTTCGGCATCAGCAAATCCACCGTTCACAAGGACCTGAGCGAGCGCCTGCCCGCCATCAACCGCAGGCTGTACGAGCAGGTGAAGGCCATCCTCAACGAAAATAAAGCGGAACGCCATATCCGAGGGGGCATCGCCACCCGAAAAAAGTACAAAGGGGAATAAAAGGAGGGCGGGCCGTCGGGCCCGCCCCTTTGCGTGTGAAATTGCTCCGCCTCAGCGGCAGCAGCCGCGATGCCCGCCGTACCGGATGCCGGAGTAGTCGGGAGACTGGTAGAGCGGGCAGCTCCCGTCGCAGTAGCCGTCGGCGTGATTGGCGCCGCAGTAGGTCACGCCGCTGTGGGTGTGAGGGCCGGTGAGCGTGCAGCCCTCCACCTGGCACAAGGGGTAGCAGCTGCCGTCGCACAGGCCGTAGCCGCCGTGGGTATGCCCGCAATACAGTGTCCGGTCATGGGAATGCCAGCCGGTGAGGGTGCAGTCCTCCACCGCGCAGGGCTGGGCGGTCCGGCGGGCAGCGCGGCCGTGACAGCCGCCGTGGGCGAAGGCGA
The DNA here is from genome assembly GCA_949948775.1 of uncultured Oscillospiraceae bacterium. Classification (GTDB taxonomy): domain Bacteria; phylum Bacillota; class Clostridia; order Oscillospirales; family Oscillospiraceae; genus Enterenecus. Next base: position 74,064 of record CATLHC010000002.1, on the reverse strand, counting down.
CGGGAATCAGTAAGGAAACGGCGCACACCGCCGTCAGCGCGGAGAGCAGGAAACGCTTGACAAACATGATGTTCAACCTCCAAAAAATTTCAGCAAAGCCGGCAGCATGACTACCACCGTCGTCATCATAGCATACCGGACTGAGGAAAGCAATACCATTTCGAAAATTTCCCCGCAGAGGTTAACCCTCCGCACCCTGGTGGGCGGGCAGGGTGACGTCTCGAATCCATCTGGCCGTCTTAAACCGCCACAGGCCCAGCACCGCCTTGACCATGTTCTCACTGATGATGCCCAGATACACCCAGAAGATGCCCAGCTTAAACACCAGCCCGGACAGGGCGGCGATGGGGATGGACACCACCCACAGCGGGGACAGATCGATAAGGGTGGCCATCTTCACGTCACCCCCGCCCCGGAGCACTCCTACGATGTTGGTACACTCCATGGACCGCAGGGGCATGACCAAAAAGATCATGGTGAGCATCATGGTGCAGATGTCCGCCGCCGAGGGGGTGAGCCTAAATAGGGGATAGAGCACCGGGATGACAAACAGATGAAGCAGACCCAGGAACACCGCTCCCGACGCCAGGCCGAACAGAAAGGCCAGGGTGTTGAGCAGCGCCCCCAGGGAGTACACCTTGTCCGCGTTGCCCGAGCCGATCTCCTGGCCCACCAGGATAGCGGCGGTGCCCGCGATGGCAAACACGCCCACGGTACACAGATTGGTGATGTTGCCCGCGATGGCATAGGCGGCCAAGATCTCCTCCGAGCCCTCCATATGGCCCATGATGGTGGGAAACAGAGAGGTGCCCAGACCCCAGAAGGTCTCGTTGCACATCACCGGGGTGGCGAAGCGGACAAACCGGCGGACCATCTCCCCGCCGGGGCGCAGCAGCAGGGCGGGGTCGAGACGGAAATTCCTGTCCCGAACGGCCCAGCCCACGGCAATGGCGCAGGACAGTGCTCTGGCCAGCAGGGTGGCCAGAGCGGCGCCCTCCACCCCCAGCCGGGGGGCCCCCAGGTTGCCGAAGATGAGCACCCAGTTGAGAAAGGTGTTGCACGCCATGGAGACCCCCAAGATGTACAGCCCCCGCTTGGGGTTGCCCATGGCCCGGTGGACACCGTTGTACACCTGGACGAAGCTGTCGAAGAAGTAGGACCAGCCCACGATGCGGGCGTACTGGGCGGCGGTGGCCACCACCTGGGGATCTTCCCCGAACAGACGCATGAACTGGTTGGGGAGGAAACCCATGACGAGGGCGAACGCCAGGCCGATGAACCCGGCGGCGTACATACCGATCCCCATGACCCGGTTGATGGCTCCCATATCCCCCTTGCCCCGGTACTGGCTGATGAGCACGGAGGAGCCGCTCTGGATGCCGAACATCATGAGCTGGACCACGAACACCGGGATATTGGCCAGGGTCACCCCGGCCAGAGGACCCTGGCCCATGGTGCCCACCATGAAGGTGTCCACCAGGCCCAGGGAGTTGGTAATGAGGTTTTGAAGCAGGATGGGCATGGCCAGCGCCAGCAGCCTGCGGTAAAAGCCCTTCTCCCGCTGGAATAGTTTCAGCATTTTGGTTGGAAGCTCCTTTTATGATAATGTAGTGAATAGGCTGCCTGCCGCGTCTCTGAGGGCGCGGGTCAGCGCGTCCGCCTCTTCCCTTGTGGTGTCCGGCGAGAAGGACAGCCGCAGCGCCCCGTCCAGCCAACGCTTGGGCAGCCCCATGGCGGCGAACACGTGGCTGGGTTTCCCCTTGTGACAGGCGGAGCCGGAGGAGACGCACACGCCCTGATCCCCCAGCACCCGGACGATGACCTCGCTCTTATAGCCGGGCAAGGTGATGGCGCAGATGTGGGGCACGTCCCCGGCGGAGATGACCTCCAGCTTGGGCAGGGCGGCCTTCAACTGCTCCAAAGCATATTCTTTCATAGCCGCCGTGCGCTCCAGCCGCCCCGGTGCCGCCACATTGGCCCGGACGGCGGCGGCAAAGCCCGCGATTTGCGCCGTGGCCTCGGTGCCGGAGCGCAGGCCCTCCTCCTGACCGCCCCCGGTGAGCAATGGGCGCAGACGCACGCCTTTTTTGATGTACAATGCCCCGATGCCCTTGGGCCCGCCGACTTTGTGGCCGCTGATGGCCACCAGGTCCGCGCCCAGCTTTACCAGCGGCTCGGGGGTTTTCAAAAAGCCCTGCACCGCGTCGCAGTGGAACAGGATGGCGGGGTCGAAGGCTTTCACCGCCTTGACGCACTCGGCCACAGGCAGAATAGCCCCCGTCTCGTTGTTCACCAGCATCATGGACACCAGCGCCGTGTCCGGCCGAAGGGCGGCGGCAAGCTGCTCCACGGTGACCCGCCCCGCTCGGTCGGGTTTCAGGTAGGTGACCTCATACCCCTGCCGCTCCAAATCCTTGCAGGTTTCCAGCACGGCGGCGTGCTCAACGGCGGTGGTGACGATGTGCTTGCCTTTCCGGCGGTTGGCCTCCACCCCCCGGCGGATGGCCCAGTTGTCCCCCTCGGTGCCGCAGGAGGTGAAAAACAGCTCGGCAGGAGAGCACCCAAACGCCTTGGCCACGGCCTCCCGGTCCTCCCTCACCCGTTGGGCGGCCTGGCGGGCGTACTCATAGCGGGAGGAGGGGTTGCCGAAGCGCCCCAGAGCGTCCATCATGGCGTCCACGGCCTCCCGCCTCACAGGGGTAGTGGCGGCGTAATCAAAATAAATCAGACGGTCCATGGCGGCTCTCCTCCCATCGTATTTGCGGCAGTCCTTGTATTGTACTGTTTCCCCGAGAGAAAGTCAACGGGGAATCGGCCACTTTCCGGGAAAGGCCCATACCAACGCAAAATCCCGCGCCGCGTTAAGTTTTCGCGGCGTTTGCCGATATAAAATGCAGATAAATACAAGCCAAGGGGGATTTTCCCATGTCCGTCGTCTCCATCAACTCCGCCTCCGCCCGCTTCACCGGCGCGTATGCCGGCTATATGACCAAATTTGAGCCCGAAAAGCGGGAGCTGGACTTCTCCAACGCCGTCCGGCTGGATGTGGGGCGCATCCCCTATGAGGACGGCTGGCGGAAGCTGTGGGGCGCGGAGACCGCCGAGGCCGCGGCGGAGGACGGGACGGTCACGCAGACCGCGTCCGGGCGCGTGAATATGATCGGCGCCAACGGCTTCCACTACCGGGGCGGGGCGGCGTTCTGCGTCAGCGTGACCTTTGACTCGTCCGGCTATGAGGAGGGCCGGCTCAGCGGGCTTTATACGCTCCAGGAGCTGGAGCTCACCGCCGCCGGGGTACGCGGGGGCTTGAGCCTCAAGGTGTGAGGACGCTGTTTGTGCATCATCATCCCAGGGGAAGAAACAGTTGACAGCCCGTGGGAACAGGTATATGATTCCAGCAAACCAATACAAAGGAGCTGTTTGCCATGATCCCCACCCCCGAACAGGCCTGGGACCTTTTGTGTGAATTCAACGAGGGCGAGTTCCACCGCAGGCACGCCCGCACCGTGGGCGACGTGCTGCGCTGGTTCGCCCAGGAGCTGAGCTACGGCGAGGACGCCGACTTCTGGGAGGCCGTGGGCGTCCTCCACGACCTGGACTTTGAACAGTGGCCCGACCAGCACTGCGTCAAGAGTCAGGAGCTGATGCGGGAGCGGGATATCGACGAGTCCGTCATCCACGCCACCGCCAGCCACGGCTACGGGCAGTGCGTGGACATCCGGCCGGAGCACCAGATGGAAAAGGTGCTCTTCGCCGTGGACGAGCTGACGGGCCTCATCGGCGCGGCGGCCATTATGCGGCCCTCCAGAAGCGTCGGCGATCTGGAGGTCAAATCGGTGAAGAAGAAGTACAAGGACAAAAAGTTCGCCGCCGGGTGCTCCCGGGAGGTCATTGAGCAGGGCGCGGCCATGCTGGGCTGGGAGCTGGACGAGCTCATCGGCAAGACCATCTTGGCCATGCGCGCCAGCTCCAACGTGGACTGATGGAACCCGTCGCCCATATCCGCTCCGATTTCGCCACCAAGTTCGGCGTGCCCCGCCAGGCCGGCGTGGTGAAGGAGCTGCGCTCCGCGGTGGTGTTCGAGCCGCCCTACCGCACCCCCGAGGCTTTGCGGGGTATCGACGGCTTCTCCCACCTGTGGCTCATCTGGGAGTTTTCTGAGAACAAAGGCAAGGGCTGGTCCCCCACCGTGCGGCCCCCCCGGCTGGGAGGCAACCGGCGGGTGGGGGTGTTCGCCAGCCGCTCCCCCTTCCGGCCCAACCCCATCGGGCTGTCCTGCGTGCGCCTGGAGAGGGTGGAATGGGACGCCCCCGGCGGCCCGGTGCTCCACGTGTCCGGAGCGGATCTGGTGGACGGCACCCCCATCCTGGACGTTAAGCCCTATATCCCCTATGCCGACAGCCATCCCGAGGCGGCGGCGGGCTTCGCCCCGTCCGCGCCGGGGGGAGCGCTGACAGTGGACATACCGCCGGAGCTGCTGGAGCGGGTGCCGCCGGACCGCCGGGACGCGCTGGCCGGCGTGCTGGCCCAGGACCCCCGCCCCTCCTACCAGGACGATCCCGAGCGGGTATACGGCTTCGGCTTCGCGGGGCTGGAGGTACGTTTCCGGGTTCAGGGCGGCGTGCTCACCGTAACCGATGTCGCAAAATAGGGACGCAGAGGCTTTCAACGCCTCTGCGTCCTCTGTTTTCTCCAGCCGTCGTACGCCGGGCCTAAGATTTCGAAGCTCTTCTCGCCTCTTCCGCTTCGATGGCTCGAAACACGGGCATCATGCCGATCTTGTCCGGCGTATGGACGGGGATCTGATAGACATCGTTGCCGGGGTACTGGTTGCCCTCCACCAGACAGGGCCCCTCCGGGGTGAAGCACACGTCCCAGCCGATATAGCCCACCTGGGGGATCACCTGAGCCGCCTGGGCGCACATCTCCTTGGCGGCCTCCCAGTCGGGCAGGGCAAAGCCCTGGATCGCGGTGCCGGTGGCGGGGTGGGTCTCGTAGAGGTTTTTCTGCTTATCGACGGCGGGCATCCGGACCACTCCCGTCTCCACATCCACGGGGGCCATCATACCGCCGTTGTTGAAGTTGTCCACGAACTTTCCGCCATTGCCCACCCGCAGAATGGCCGCCACAAAGTACACATGGCCGCTCTTTCCCCGGATGGTCACCACCCGGGCGGTATTGATGGAGCCGGGATAGAGCGCGTCCAGCGCCGGGTGCTGCCGGATGAGCGCCTCCAGCTCCAGACGGGGGGCCTGCTCGGCCAGGCGGTCGTATAGGGCGTCCAGGGAGGGAAAATCGGACGTGTTCAGCTTTTCAATGCCCCGGCCGCAGCTGCCCACCGTGGGCTTGGCCATGAACACCGGGTTGCGCTCCAGAAAAGCCAGCACATCGGCCTTGTTCTCCCCCGTCACCGGCACCCACTCCCGGTGGAGAAAGGACTGGAACCGGGCGTTGAACCGGGCCTTGTCGTCCAAATCGCCCATATAGTCCTTGTCGTTATATTTGACGACAAACTCGTTGTTGCGGCCCCGGGTGAGGTAGGTGTCCCGCTGCTCGTCGGTCAGGTCGTACATCTCAAACAGGTCGTAATCCATATAGCCCGCGCCGTACTTGACCGCGCACCGCCGCATGTCCTGAAAGACGGCCCATCGGGAGCGGCCCGTTTTTTGGTGGATGGAGCTGATTTTATCCAGCATGGCCTTATAATTCATGTCCAGCAGGCGCTGGACGAGGAACTTCATCTTTCCCATGAAAACCTCCTCTTACTTTTCCTGCAAGAAAAAGCAAGCAAAAAGAACTTTTGTCCGCTGACGAGTCGAGGCAAAAACCGAGTGGTTACCGCCCGCGGCAAACGGTGGCTCTATGGTAACACATCCCGGAAAAAAACGCAAGAAGTCCTTGACAACGGCCGCCCTCTATTGTATACTCCAAACCGAAGTTAAGTTTACAATTGAGGTGATCATTGATGACGGAGAAAACCTTGGCCGATACGCGCCGTTTGACCCTGTGCGCTGTGATGGCGGCGGTGATGTGTGTGCTGGCCCCCATCTCCATCCCCATCGGCCCCATCTCCATCACCGGCGGTACCCTGGCAATCTACCTGACCGCCTATCTGCTGGGCGGCGTCTGGGGGACGGCGGCCACGCTGGTGTACCTGCTGGTGGGAATGGTGGGCCTGCCCGTGTTCAGCAACTACATGGGCGGCATCAGCCGTCTGGCGGGTCCCACGGGGGGCTATCTGGTGGGTTATCTGCCCATGATGCTGCTGGCGGGGTCCATTGTACAGCTCACCCTGCGCAAATCCGGCGGGAAGGGGAAGAGGGATGCGGTCATCGCGCTGGCGTTTCAGTTTTTGGGGCTGGTGCTGGCCACGGCGGTGCTGTACGCCTTCGGCACGGCCTGGTACTGCGTCCAGGCGGGCGTGGACCTGCAAAAAGCCCTGGCGGCCTGCGTGATTCCCTTTATCCCCTGCGACCTCATCAAGATGGTTGTGGCGCTGGTGGTAGGCGTGCCCGTCCGGCGGGGGCTGGAGCGGGCCGGGCTGCTGGAAGCGCAATGACATGAGCAATAAAAAACCTTCTCCGGCAATTGCCGGAGAAGGTTTTGCTTTAGGCACATTTAACCTATTTTCCCACGCTGAAAATTGTTTTGTGTTATGCTCAGCCTGGGTGATAAAATGCAGTATAGGCTTCGTGAATTGCGAGAGGAAACGGGTTTGACACAAAAGGAAATAGCGGAGTACCTGTCTTGTGAGCGAACAACCTATTCAAAATACGAGTGCGGGAAGCGGGACATGCCTCTTAGAGTTGTGGTTATGCTGGCGGATCTCTATGAGACCAGCGTAGACTATCTTTTCGGCCGGGTAAAAAATAGAGGTCCCTACCCCAAATCCCGCCGAAAATAACTTGCATTTTCCATCTCATCTGCTATAATATTATTATAAGTGTCCATATTTTTTCTCATTCGCGAGGTGGTCGATATGATAAGCGCAGTTTCCGGTTATAATCCCTACTCTACATACGGCCTCTACGGCGCGTCCTACGCAAACCGCTCCGCTCAGGCGAAGGGTGCCGCCCAGGCCCAGAGCGCGGCGCAGGCGCAGAATGCCGACAAGGCCCAGACCGCCCGGTCCGGCATGGTGCTGACCGCGCAGAAGGTCCACCAGCCCGACACCCCCGTCCAGCCCGTCACCCCGGCCCGGCCCATCAGCGCCAACGATGACCCCGCCCAGGCGGGCCTGCTCCGGTTCGGCTCCGACCCGGCGGAGATGGCGGTGCGCATGCGCATCCAGTACCCCGGTGACTCCGCCCAGCAGTCCAACGCTGTTCAGGCGGGGGCGGAGAAGGCCGAGACGCCCGAAGTGACCGGCCTGAAGGGCGCCGGCGCGGAGAAGGCTAACGGCCCCGAGCTGACCGGTCTGAAGGGTGCCGGCGACGGGAAGGCCGCCAACCCCGCTCTGGAGGGCTCTAAGAGCGCCCAGGAGGTCATGGAGGAGGGCGAGTGCCAGACCTGCAAGGAGCGCAAGTACCAGGACGGCTCCGACGATCCCGGCGTGTCCTTTAAGACCCCCACCAACATCGCTCCCGAGCAGGCGGCCGCCGCCGTCCGGGGCCATGAGAACGAGCACGTAGTCCGGGAGCAGGGCAAGGCCCAGCGGGAGGACCGCAAGGTGGTCAGCCAGTCCGTCACCTATCACACGGCCATCTGCCCGGAGTGCGGCAAGGCTTACGTGTCCGGCGGCACCACCGAGACGGTGACCAAGGCCAACACCGACCAGCAGGCCCAGCAGCAGAATGAGCAGGCTCAGCGGGTCCGTCAGAACCAGCAGGACCCCACCAGACCCTTCGCGGCGATCGCGTAAAGAGCGGCAAGTGAAAAGCGCTTCGGGAATTTCCCGAAGCGCTATTGTTATGCCTTGGCGGGCTTGATCTTGGCCATCGTCCTGGAGAGGGTCTCCAGCGCGGCGGTGGGATTGCTCCGCTTCAGGTGGGCGATGCAGCCCAGGCAGGCGGGGATGAGAAACAGGTCCGCGCAGATCCAAGCCGCGGGAGAGGCAAAGCAGGCGGCGGTGTAACCCAGGTTGGGGACGAAGAAGTGGCCCACCACGGTCCGTGCGATCATCTCCAGCACGCCGGCCAGGATGGCCAGGGTGCTGAAGCCCATACCCTGGATGGAAAAGCGCAGGATGTTCACCAGAGCCAGGGGGAAGAAGAACGCGGTGAGTACGAGGATATACTGGTTGGTCAGGCCCAGCAGCAGCTCCAGCTGAGGCTCGGTGGAGCTGAGAAACAGCATAACGCACTGAGGCGCGAAGAGGAGCATGCCCACCAGGGCGGCGGCGGAGTAGCCCAGCCCCAGCAGGGAGCAGGACCGCACCCCTTGGTTCAGGCGGTCCAGCTGATTGGCCCCCACGTTCTGCCCGCAGTAGGTTGCCATGGCGGCGCCCATCGCGTCAAAGGGGCAGGCCAGCAGCTGGTATACCTTGGTGCCGGTGGAGATGGCGGTGACATAGACGCTGCCCAAAGCGTTCACGGAGGTCTGCAGCACGATGGAGCCGATGGCGGTGATGGAGTACTGCAGGCCCATGGGCAGGCCCATGGCGCACAGGCCCTTGCAGGACGCCCAGTCGAGCTGCCGCTCCTCCCGGGTGACCCGGAGGATAGGGAACTTTTTCACCATATAGATCAGGCAGGCGATGCCCGACACCGCCTGGGACAGAACCGTGGCAACGGCGGCCCCGGCCACCCCGGCCTGGAAGCAGAGGATAAACACCAAATCCAGCGCGATGTTCAGTCCGGCGGACAGGGCCAGGAAATATACCGGCGTCCGGCTGTCGCCCAGGGCGCGGATGACGCTGGCCAGCAGGTTGTAGAGGAATACCACCGGGATGCCCATGAAGATGATGAAAATATAGGCGTTGGCGTCTTCAAAGAGGTCGGAGGGGGTCTTCATGGCGGTGAGGATGTCCCGGCAGAAAACGCCGGTGGCCACCGTGAGCACCAGCGCGATCAGGGCGGACAGATAGGCAGCATTGGCCACATACCGGCGCATCTGAGGATAGTCTTTCGCGCCCATGCGCTGGGCCACGGGGATGGCGAAGCCGGAGCACACCCCCAGGCAAAAGCCGATGACGAAGAAGTTGATGGAGCCGGTGGCGCCCACGGCGCCCAGGGCCTGCGCGCCCAGCAGCCGACCTACGATCATGGCGTCCACCAGGTTATAGAACTGCTGAAACAGCAACCCGAACAGGGTGGGCAGGGTAAAGCCCAGGATCAGCCGCATCGGGCTGCCCGAGGTAAGGTCTTTGGTCATAGTGATTGCCTCCTTCCAAGGCGGGGTAATGGATTTGCCTCCCTGGGGCCAGGCCCCAGCTTTTGCTTAATTATAGACATTTCCCGGCGGAAAACAAGTGGTTTTTTTCACAAGTTTTTCTTCTGATTTTCCGAGTATATAGGGAGATTACCAGTTATCAAAAAAGAAAATATGCAAAATTCGATATTTTTTCGAAATATCCTTGTGGAAAACGACGAGAGCCCCGCCCCCCAGTGGGGGACGAGGCTCTCGCCTGTTTTGACGGTTTGCAGCGGCTCAGCGCGCCTTGCGCTTGCGGATCTCCTCACGCTGGATGGTGAAGATGGCCTGAAGGAGCCGGTCCTGGTCCCGAGGGGACAGGGACTCAAAGCGGCAGCCGTAGCGGTTCACGCCCTTTTGCCACTCCCCCGCCCGCTGGATCTGGCAGTTGAATGTGAAGGTGGGGGCCTCCGCCACCAGCGGGACCTCAGTGATCACCAGCCGTTCGCCCTCGATATAGATCTCCGCGCAGCTGATCAGCATGCCGCCCGCGCTGATGTCCAGCACCTGGCAGGGAAAAAACACGCTGGGCGGCCCGCCCCGGTTGAGGCGCTTGCCGCAGCGGGCCTGGACGTTCACGCTGATGCTCTGGCGGAAGAAGGCCCGCTTTTCCTTGGCGAAGGCGCTTTCCAGCCGATCGATTTTCCACATTTTTATTGTGCTGCCGCACACCTTGCCGTGCAGCACGATATTGTCCTCTTCCCGGTAAAAGCGCACCTTGACCGGCTTGTTCACCAGCACCATCGGCAGCGTGTCGCCGCTGGCTTCTCGGATGTACACGCCCCCGTTTTGGATCTTTTCCACCTTGCCCACATAGATCAGGCGGTTCTCCGGGGTCATCACCTCCGCCACCATGCCGGGCCAGAGCTCAATGGTCTGGGTTTCACCGGGTTTGGGCGCCGGTACATCGCTCATATTGAGGACCTCCTTTTTCTGTGATGTTCACAGGGCCGCTCACATCGTCATGACAAAGTGGAGGATCACCGCCGCCTCAGCCCGGGTAATGGGGTTATACGGATAGAGCATTCCGTTGTCGCCGCTCACCGCGCCCAGCTGTACCAGGGTGCTCACCGCACTGCGGGCGTACCCGGCCACGGACGCGCCGTCGGGGAAGGTGCTCAAAACCGAGGTCGAGGCGCTGCCCACGTTCCAGTGCGCGGCGTCCAGGGCGTTTTTGAACATCACCATGGCGTCCTGACGGGTCAGCTCACTGTTGGGCATGAAGTTGACGCCGTCGCCGTTGACAATGCCCAGCTGCTTGGCGGTAGCCACCGCGTCGGCATAGTAGGCGTTGACAGGCACGTCCGCGAAGCTGTAGCCGCTGCCGCCGGTGAAGTGGAAGGCCCGGCACAGCATGAGCACAAAGTCGCAGCGCAGAATATGCGTCTCAGGGCCATAGGTCGAGGCTGTGACGCCGTTGGTCACCCCGTTCTGATACAGGTAGTCCACCGCCGGACCGGCCCAGGTGTGGTAGCCCATGTCGCTGAAGTAGGTGGAATTGCCGCTGCTGGTAATGTTGAAGGTGATGAGCCCGTTGACGCTCTTCCCGCTGGTGTTGGTGGCGGTGTAGCCCACGGACACCTGGCCGGTGTACCGGCCCCTGGGGACAAAGCTGATCTGGTCAATGCTGGGAGAGCCGGAGACGTAATACCGGGTGCCGGTGTTCACCTGCGTGCCGGTTCCGAACCCGCTGTAGTTCAGGTACAGCTTTCCGGCGGAGGCGCTGGGCAGACCAGTGAAGGTGATGTAGGACAAGGTGCCGTCCAGCACGTCGCTGCAGGCGGAACGCATCCGGGAGGAGGACAGCGCGAGGGGCCTGGCCGTGGTGCCGTAATACACCGAATCCCCGGAGGTGGGCGGCGTTACGTCGATGACCACCTCGCCGGTAAAGGAGACGTTGTTGGTGTTATAGCCTGTGAAGGGGATGGTCACCGTCCCGGTAAAGCTGTTGTTGGCCAGGAAGGAGACGTTGCTGAGCAGCACCGTATTGGTACCGGAGCCAGAGCTGTAATAGCACCTGGTGCTGGTGCTCAGGGAGTTGTTATAGCTGCTGTTGGCGTAGTGGTAGCGCAGGGTCCCGCTGCCCACGGCGGGCAGCGGCGAGAACTGCACGTAGCTCAGGCTGGCCCCGGTGGCGGCGACGCAGGCGGCGTTGAAGTCGGCGGCGATGAAGCTCACCGATTTGCCGGTGAACACGGTGTAGCGCAGACCGCCCGGCTGCGTCGTGCCGCTTTGGCCGATGTGAATGGTGCCGGTGAAGGTATTCCCCCGGACGGTGTAGCCCGTGTAGGAAATGTCCACCTGGCTGGGCGTGGTGGTCGTGGGCACGAAGGAAACGCCGCTCAGGGCGGGCGTGCCGCTGTAGTAATAGCTGGTGGTGGGACTCACGGCGCCGTCATAGCTGCCAAAGCCCCGGTAATTGTAGAACAGGGTGCCGTCGCTGGAGGGGGGCAGGCTGAAGCGCACATAGGACAAGGTCTCGCCCAGGACGGAACGGCTGGCATTGCTGAAGTCCGAGGGCTTGAAGGTGACCCAGCTGTCCTCCGCCACAGGGTAATAGATGTCGCCGGGAGCGCTGGTTCCACCTCCGCCGCCGACGGTGATGGTCACCCTGCCGGGCGTGGTCCGGCCGGAGGTATCCGTGGCGGTGTAGCTGATGGTGACGGTGCCCTGATAGCCGCTGGCGGGCACAAAGGACACCCGGTCCAGGCTGGGGGTGCCGGTGCGGTAGTAAGCGGCGCCGGCGGCGACCTTCGTGCCGGGCTGGCTGGCGCTGGTATAGCCGTAATACAGTGTGCCCCGGCTTTCCAGGGGCAGGGTAAAGGTCACCGAGCGCAGATTGGGATGATAGATGTTGAAGTCGTCCGCCAGGAAGGTGACGGGGGAACCCTCATTGGAGGCATAGGACACATCGCCCGTGCCGTTGACGGTGACATGGATGATGCCGTTGACGCTCTGATTGTTGGTGGACCAGGCGGTGTAGCTGATCTCAGCGGTGCCGCTGAACGTATTCCTGGGCACAAAGGACAGATCGCTCAAGGCCCGCTGTCCCTGGGGGGCGGGGTCCGGATAATACCGGTCCTGGACGCCTACGCCCGCGCCGGTGTCGGCGGAGGAATGGTGCTGGTCGTGGAGGATGCCCTGGTCGGTGGAAGACACCGACAGGTTGGTGACGTAGGACAGGCCCGCGCCGGTCTTGGTTCGGCAGGCGGAATCAAGGCTACTTGCAATGTTTTTGAACTGATAGGCCACGCCCGGCGCGGTGGACACGGTGATGAGGCCCGCGGTGTCCTCCGTCACCGTGATGGAGCAGGTGGCGACATAGGAGCCCTTGCGGGCGGTGATGGTGGCCTTGCCCGCCCTAATGCCGGTGAGCGTGGTGGTGGCGCCGGACTTCGAGCTGACCGTCACCACCGACGGGTCGCTGGAGGTCCAGTCCACGGAGTGGTCGCCGGTATAGGCGGAGCCGAAGGCCTGGGCCTGAATCTGCCGCCGCTGGTTCTCCATCAGCGTGAGGGAGCTGAGGGCGGCCAGGTCGTCGTTCACGATGCTGATGCCGGAGACGGTAACAGTAATCTCAGCGGCGCCGGATTCCAGTACCCGGTCCTTCCCGGCGGGGTCCATGGGAACGGCGGTGATGGTGGTCTGGCCCGGACCCACCGCCGTCACCGCCGCCTGGGTACCGGTGGTGTTGGACACGGTGGCCACGGCGGGGTTCTTGCTGGCCCAGTGGATGGGATCGGCGGCGCCGGTGGGGGCAAGGTTGGCGCGGACGTTGATGTAGTCATTGCCGGTGTTTCCAAAGGTATAGGTATATTTGTTGGTCCCCGGGGTGTTGTTCACCCAGGTAAAGCCGCTGAGGGTGATGTTCTCGGCCTTGGGGGTGACGGTGACCGCGCAGATTTTGTTCGCGCCGCCGAAATTCGCGGTGGCGGTGATCCGGGCCGTGCCCGCCTTTTGGGCCTTGACCTTGACGGTCGTCTGGTTCACGGTTTCCAGTTCCACCACGTCGCGGGCGCTGTTCGTCCAGGCGACGGACTTGTCAAGGACGTTGGCGGGGTCAAAGGAGGTCACGGACAGATTGAAGGAGCCGTCCTCAGGCATGCTGTGGCTGTCCTCGCTCAGCGTGATCCGGTTGACGGGCTTCGAGTTGGCGTCAAGGACGGTGACCGTGCATTGGGCGGTGGCCGTCGTCTTGTCGGCAAAGGTCGCCGTGACCATGATGACGGCGGTGCCCTCCTTCTTGCCGAGGACGAAGGGATTGGGGCCGGTCGCGGTGCTCGCGCCGTTAAAATCGGCGACGGCCGCGTTGCTGGTGCGCCAGGCATATGTCGTGCGCGCCGCGGGATCGCCTGTGGCTTTAAGCCGCACTCTTTTATCATTTATATTGGGGGAGGCGGCATTCAGCTGCAGCGTGGTGTGGTCTAGTGTGACGCTGTTGGGCGCGGCCTTCACTTCCACAATGCACTCGTTGGACCTCACGCGATCGGCCGTTGCATAAATCGAAGTCCTGCCCTCCCCCACGGCGGTAATCTCACCGGTGGTTGTATTCACCCGAACGACATTGGAGTCGTTGCTGCGCCAGATGACCGTTTTGTTGGTGGCGTCGTCCGGCTTGACGGTGACCTTCAAGGGGTCGTGGGTATCCTTGGCGGTCATCGAGAGGTAATCGGTCTCCAGCGTCACGGTTTCGACGGGGATGGTGCCGGGAGCCGGGTTGATGGTCACATTGCTCCACAGCTTGCTGAACCCGCCCGGCAAAGTCATGCGGAAAGAGCCGGTTCCGCTTTGCTTTGGATTGATCGTTACGCGGTAGCCGCTGTCCTCAGCCGCGACGCTGGTATCCGCAAAGGTTGAGGGAATGCTCACGAAGCTTACGCCGCCCGCCTTGGCAAAAAAGTCCTTGACCGCTTGGGGCGTACCGGCGGTATAGGAAAAAAGCGGCCGTTTTTCCTCGCCGACCGTCAGCTCAGGGAGCGCGTCGGGAATACTCAAAGGGGAATTCCCCTCGCTGTACGCGTAACAGTGCAGTGTCTTCGTATACGGATCATCGCCCTTCTCATCCTTACACGCCGTCACCTTAATATCCGCTGCGGAGACACGGCCCGTGGCGGTGACGGTGACGCTGCTTGTGGTCTTGCCCGCCGCCACCTGCGTGATGACGGTGCCCGAAGAATTATTTATCTGTACGCCGCTGGGCGCCTCCCATTTTACATAAAGGTCCTCGGGCACTCCGGAGGCGGTCAGCGTGTAGGGCGTGGCGGGTACCGGAAAGACAATCACTTCCGTACTGATCGCGAACGTATTCGGATCGGGCTCAACCGGCGTCGGGTTGGTCGCATCCGGATCACCCGGCGCCGCCCACGCGGGGGTGAGGCACAAGGACGCCGCCATGACCAGCGCCAGGGAGAAGGCGGACAGGCGGCGCAAAAGGTTGTGTTTCATATCTCAATACTCCTTTTTTGCTGGGAAGTCATTTCAAAGCGGGGAGCGGGCGGGGTTCCGCCCGCTCCCGGGGTGTGGTGCAGTTGGGTGATGATCGCACCGCCCAGCTGTTATTGAACGATTGGGCTGCCCCAGTTGGTATTGGACGGGGTGACCCGCAGTTCATAGCGGTACGTGGGATCGGCGGGCTTGGTGTGATTAGGATCATCCGGGAGGGGATCGGGCACAGTGGCCCCCGGATTGGTCTGTATTTTCACGTACTGGATTGAGATGCGAAGGTTCCTGTTGATGTTGTTCTTGGCCTCATCACAGATCGCGGTGTTAAAGCTGACGTTATAGATCGTATCTACCTTGAAGTCACTCAGCTTCAGCGTAATATCTCTGATACCGGTCCTGGGCGTATTGGCCGAGTGAGCTGTGTAGACCGGTTCAATGCCGCTGTCACAGCGGATGATGTTGCCTAGCGGGAAGAAATCTCCGGTCTTAATGGGTGTATGTGCGTTTCCGACGCAGTTATCGACGGCGTAGATGGTCTGCGTTGAGGGAGAGGAACCGGAGCCGGTGTCCGCCGCCCACAGCCCCTCGGAGAAGTTCAGGGTCAGCGTGGCGGTATTCGGCAGCTTGTCGTCCGCCGTCACCGTCCAGCTTCCGCCGCGGGAGACGCCCTCAAGCGTCGGATTGTCGTTATCCGCGGGCCGGACGGAGTAGTAGGCGCGGAACGAGAAGCCCGAGCCGGTGGCGCCTTTGCCCACGGTCAGGAAGGTGTAGAAGACACCAGGCTTCATACCCGTGCAGGCAATGCTGTTGTCGCCCGCCGGATAGGTGTTATGGCCAAACATGGCCAGCGACTCACCCTGAATGGCGTTGCCCTGGATGATGCCGGCAAAGGTGCTCTTCGCGTTCTCGCTGGCGAAGACATCAAACACGCTGCCCACATAGTTGTTTCCGCTGGTATTGGTGCGGTAGCAGGGGGTGGCCATGGCGTCTATAATCGTCATCCGTTCAATTGATTTTTCGCTGAAGGAGAATGAATAGTTAGAATTGCTGAAGTCTCCCTTGTACACCAGATCTGAGCCGCTTCCTGTCGGCGTCGGCTTCTTCCAAGCGTTAGAGGTATCAACCGCACCACTGGAGTTGACGACCCAAGTATTAGACGTATTTGTCGCGTCCACCTGACTGTAAAACATCTGCTGAAGGCGGGTGCCCTCCGAGCCGTTGTCGGCCAGACGATACCACAGCTCGCTGCGGCGGTCCAGGTTGACGTTGACCGAAGTGGAGGTGGCGCCGTTGATGTCGATGGTGGGCCGGATGGCCTCCTTGGTGGTGAAACGGAAGATCTGAACGTTGGACGAATAGGTGGCGGACACGCCCCTGGTCACCAGGCAGACCGCGTAGATGGTATTGGGGTCTAGTTCCTCCAGGTTGATGTACCGCGTGGTCCCGCCGGTGTTGTACCGGATGGAGTCCTGGGCCACGATGCCGCTGTCATACTCCTCCGTGGTCACGTCGGTGACGATGGGAATGGAGGCCAGCAGTCCCTGCGAGGCGCTCACGCCGTTGGCGGTAGTCGTGGTCGGTTTTTTGCTGTCCGCCACCGAGGTGAAATTGGGGTCGTTGTACATGATTGGGATCTCTTCCACCTTGGCCTTGGCATCGCCCACCTTGTTGATGCCCACGGCGCAGTCATAGCGCTCGTCGATATCATCAATCAAGGCCTCGGTCAGCTTTCTCTGGGTGGTGTTGATGGTTCCGTTGCTGTCCTGCAGCGACGTCAGGGGGAAGATCAGGTAGTAGAGCGTGCCGGGGCCGGTCAGCCGGACGCCGATGGTCGCCTTGGTGTCGCCGTCCTCGTCGGTAAGGCTGACGCTGGGGTACTGGGCGGAGATACCGGGGGCGCTGGTGTCGGTGAAGGGGGTGGCGTAGTTGTAGAAGTCGGGACTGCCGATGGGGGTCACCGTGCCTTCGGGCTTGATGGCCTTGTCATACTGGTCCTTGAAGCTGAGGGCGGACAGGTCCCGCAAGCCCTTCTCCGTATCCGCCACCACGGAGATCCGGAAGTTCACGTTCTGATCGTTCCAGGTGCTGTAGGCGGGGTTGGTTCCCAGCCTGTCCACGTGGATGGCGTATTCCCTGGGCTGCATATTCCAAAGCGTATCAAAGTCGGGGTCCAACTCCTTGCGGATGATCCGGTTCAGGCTGAGGAAGGCGTAGCCGTCCCCGTTACCGTCGTTGGGGTCCACGATGACCGAGAGCTCCTTGCCCTCCAGCTCCCACACATGGTCAACCTGCGCACCGCTGGCGTCATACTCAATCGGCCTGGAGTAAAGGGTAAAGGTCATGGTGGTATTGGTCCAGATCAGCATATCCCAGAGGATACTGTGGTTCACCCGGTCGTTGTCGACGGGCGTGGCCTGGAAGACGGCGTCGATGCGGGTGGGGGTATTCTGGTTCTTGTTGGGGAAGGCGGTGGCATCGCTAAAATCGATGTCGCCCGCGCTGTCCTTGGCGGCCGTGATGGTCCAGGTGTTGCCGCCCTCCAGCCGCACCTTGGCGAAGGAGGTGGTGAAGGGCAGGTCGCAGGGGGAGGGATCCAGCGGGTTATTGGCCATAGACAGGTCATAAATACCTGTCAGATGGAAGTAGTAGGAGGTCCCGCTGTCCAGCTTCACGCCGCTCTCGCTGTAATCGTAGGTGCCGTCGTCGTTGACCTTCGGGCCGGGCAGGCGGACCTCCACGCTGCCGTCGTCCAGCGGCTCCACCACGGCGCAGCGCCAGTCGATCCAGGTGCCGGCGGCGGTGTTCTTGTCGGTGATGGGGCTGTTTTTGTCATCGCACCGCTTTATCTCGGTGTGCGCCCCGGAGGGAGTCCCGCTGTACATGGTGATATAGGTGGCCAGCGCCGTGGCCAGCTTGCTTCTAGCGCTTTCATAGTTCTGGTACTGCTGCGAGGTCGTGCTGTTGGGGTCGTCCTTCTGCCACTCCTCCCTGAACTTCTCCATGTCGCGGTACAGGCTCAGAAATACGTTCTCGCCCTTCTTTGTGCCGCCCCTGACGTTCTCGGAGAAGATGATGCTGATGTCGGCGGTGAGCTGGGGGTCCTCATCGACCTGCGTATTGTCGGGATTGGTGAAGCGCAGCTTCGCGGTGGGGTTAACCTCATCCACGGTGTACACCCGCACGGCCTTGATCTGGGTGGACAGGTTGCCGGTGGCGGTGGCATGGTCGTGCGCCATGTAGTACAGCACGTAGGACGAGGTATGGGTGTTCTGGGTCAGCAGGTTATTGATGTTCAGCGGAGAGGTACGCTGCTCGCCCTTCTGCAGAGCGCCCGTGCCGCTCTGCATCTTGACCTTGGCGGCCAGGAGCGACGCCTCGTCATCGAACTGCAGGATGGAGTGCTCCTCGTCGTTGGGGTTGTTAAAGGTTTCATCGTCCCACTGAAGGAACTTCTTGGACAGATGCTCGGCCTCGGTGACGATGGCCCAGATCAGATTGGCGGGCTCGTCGATGGTGTATTCCGCCCGGATGGAGCTGGCAGTCTCACCGGTCTGAATAATGTCCGTAACCACCGGCGGCGTCTCGTCCGGCGTGGTGAAGCGCAGGGCGGTCACGCTCCGGGCGCTCTGCGCCCCGTCATGGTCGGTGAGCCACAGGTAGAGCACATAGTTGGTCTTTTCGTCCAGCCTCCTGCTGTTGACGGGGAAGGGAATGGTGACGTTTTTGGTCACGCTCATGCTGCCATAGCCCAAATTACCGGGAACGGCAGCGGCTTTGAACTCATTGGGCGTGGGCGCGGCGGCGCCGGCGGGCAGCAGCGCGTAGTAGAGCAGGCAGCTCTTGGTGGTCATGACCGTGACCTGGGCCTCGTCGCAGGTCACTTTAGACATGACGGGATAGCCCGCGGCAAAGGCCGGGACGGTGTTGTCCGGCGTGGTGAAGGAGGTGACCTTGATGGGGCTGTGCTGGTCCCGCCCGTCCACCAGCATGGCGGTGACGTAGTAGGAGCCGCCGGAGGTGAGCCTGGCCACCGCGGCCGTGTAGTCGGTGTTGGCGGAGGCGGCCCGGAGGTTGCCGGAGGCCACGATCTTATTGCCGTAGGAGGGGGGCTCCAGCAGGTCGGCCTCGCTGACCGAGCCGTCGGCCACGACGGACACGGCCCAGTAGATGGTGCCGGACTTGTTGGTCTGGAACACCAGGGTGGCGGAGGTGGGCGCGATGTTCTTCACCGCCGGGTAGCCCGCCAGCAGCTTGGGATCGGAGGAGGACTCGGCGGCCTGGCTGCTGTTCATGCTGCCGCCGTTGATGTCGGCGTCGATGCCCGGACGGATGTCGATCTTGTCGGGCAGCTGCTCCACGGTGGAGCCGGCGGCGCCCACATTCAGGTTCTTGATGTCGCCGGTGCCGGTGACGTTGGTGGCCACGTCCAGGTCCAGCTCGCCCACCACGGCGTCGCCGTCCACCAGCACGGAGGAGCCGGTGGCGTACTCGTCCACGGTGACCTTATCGGCGGTGCCCTGGACCACCTGGAGGCTGGAGCCGGGGGTCTTGTTGAGGACCTCCTTGATATTGCCCGCCAGCTGGTACAGCGCGCCGTTCTCGCCGTCCAGGGTGATGAAGCTCAGGCCGTAGCCGGGCAGGGAGGAGTCGTCCACATAGGCGCTGGTGCGCACGGTGGTGGTGGGGATGTCGGTGTTGCCCTCGGCGCGGATGGTGATAAACTGGTCGCCGATGCTGTCCACCACCATGTTGTCGGCCACCACGTTGCGCATGATGATGCTGCTCTGGCTGGAGTTGCTCTCGCCGCCGCCGCTGACGATGATTTCGCCCAGCACGGTGATGTTCTCCAGCAGGATGTCGCCCAGGTCGATGCCGCCGGTGAGGTACAGGTTGCCCACGATGACGCCGTCACGCAGCTTGACGCCGGAGGTGTTCACCGTGACGTTGCCGTATACGTTGCCCAGAGAGTGGTCGCCCGCCTCCTGGATGGGGGTGCCGATGGCGCGCACCAGCATGGCGGCCACCTCGCCCCGGGTGATGTTGGCGGCGGGACGGAAGGAGCCGTCCTCATAGCCGCTGATGATGCCGTTCTCCGCAGCGGCGCCCACCAGGCCCCGGCTCCAGTCGCTGAGGGTGCGGGTGTCGGAGAAGCCCAGGGTCTCGCCCACGGTCTCCTGGAGCGCCATGTTCCGGGCCAGCAGCACCGCAGCCTGCTCCCGGGTGAGGGAGGAGTTGGGTTCGGCGGTGGTGGGCGAGGTGCCCTGGAAATAGCCGATATTATACCCGATATTGATGTCCTCGTAATACCAGTCGCGGACACGCACATCGGTGAAGGGCATGCTGCCCAGCTTGGTATAGCCGTAGGCGCGGTTCATCATGGTGACGAACTCCGCCCGGGTGATGCTCCGGTCGGGGGCCATATTACCGCCCACATCGCCGCGCATGACGCCCCATTCCACCAGGGTCTCCACATAGGGGTCGGCCCAGCTGGCCGCGTGGGCGGTGACGAGTGTGCCGGGGAGCAGGCTCAAAAGCAGCGCCAGGGTCAGGACGCCCGCCAGCCCCCGGCGCAGCAGGTTTCGTTTGGTGTCGTTGGATGGATGCTTGCTCATGAATGTGACCGTTCCTTTCCGGCGCGGCGGACACAGAGCCCGGCCGCGTCTGTCCATTGTGCTTGGTACTTGCATGTTTATATTGAACTAAGCGTGGCGCTCAGCTTGTTTTCGGCCTTCCCCGCAGCTGGAGGTTGAACACCGCCTCCCGCAGCAGCGTCTCCTCGTCGTTGCAAAGCTCCACAAACTTGGCGGCGTACATAATGGGGATGGCCGCGTCCTCCGTGGGGCGCATGCGCAGCACCTGGCAGCGCACCACCAGCGGCTCGGTGGTGACGGGCACCACCACCTCCAGCTGCTCCCCCACCTGGAGGGAGTGCTCCGTGAAAAAGGCGATGCCGCCGCAGCTCAGATCGTTGGACGTGATCTCCCGCCTGCCCCGCCAGCCGCCGGTGATCGAATAAATAAAGCTCTTGAAGCGGACCGGCACCCGCAGGTTTTTGCGCATATCTCCGCCGTCCCGCTCCAGCCTGGAGACCTCCAGCTGGATCATATCGTTGCGGCTGCGCACAATGGTTCCCTCGTAGGAGGGACCCGCATCCATAATAGACAGCAGTTTCAGCTTCTTATGGGTCAGCACGTCGTCGATCTTGCCGTCCTCCACCTGAATCTGCCAAAACGGGCCGTCGGTCCTTCCCTGAATTCTGCCCCGGGCGACGGCGGCGCCCTTGCTGTCCAGCAGCAGATAAATAGTCTGCTCCATCCTCACTCCTCCTGTTCCGCCTGTGTCTGCTCATGGTTCCCCGCGGCCTTGGGCGCGGAGCCCTCCTTGACCCGGTTGGGGTCGAAATGCAGGAAATACACATAGATCTCCACGATGGCCTTGTACAGCTCCTCGGGCACCTCCTGTCCCAACTTCAGCTGGGTGAGGATGGTGGCCAGGGAGTTGTCCTCATAAACGGGCACGCCGCTGTCGGCGGCCACCTCCACGATTTTCTCGGCCATATAGCCCATGCCGGAGGCCACGATCACCGGCGCGCTGTCCCCCGCCTCGTATTGAAGGGCCACCGCCTTCTTGGACGGGTTGCGCCTGCCGTCATACTTTGACATTGACACTGTTCTTCCCTTCAAAAATTTTGGGGAACACCTCGGTGAGCGTCACCGGGCGCTCCATCTTCCGCACGCTGACCGCGGCGGGCCGCAGGTCGTTGCGGGTGAGGATCTTGGTGATGTTCTGCTCGATCTCCTTGGAAAAGGGGGCCACCCCCTCGGGGCAGGACACCACAATGCCCACGTCCCGCTCCTTGGCGGAGAGGACCACGTCGAAGAAACCCAGGCCCTGCACGTCCAGCTTGAACAGGAACTTCATGCACTTCTCGTTCTGACCCCGCTCGTTCTTCTCCTCGGCGTCGGGGTCCACCCACAGCTCGGAGAAGAGCATCCTATCATCCATCTCCATGGGGATCAGAAAGTGGTTGAGGGGCATGTACACGCTCTCGTTCACCAGCATGGCGCGCACCAGGTTGCGGAACACGTCCTGCACCTCGGCGCTGCCCTCCCCCCGCAGGGCCCGGGCGGCGGCGGCGGCCAGGTGGTCGGCAAACTGGGCGGCGGCGGTGTTTTTCGCGAACTGGCTGTTTTGCAGCAGCTGCATCAGGGACTGTCCGTCGATGCCCCCCAGCGTCCCTTTTAAAGTGCCGTACCCGGCCAGTTGATGGAACGTTTCAATCAATTTATCCTCCGCCCCGTTCTCATAGCGGGACAGGTCCAGCGCCAGCAGGGTCAGCAGCTCCCGGGGGATGCCCAGATCGTGGGTCTGGCTGACGTAGGCGGACATGAGGGGGAACACCTTCTGCTGCAGCAGGCTGATATTCCCCTGCCGGTCCCCGGCGGCGATGCCGTTTTCCAGCTGGGCCAGCAGCTGGCGCAGCTGATCGCCCCAGCTGGCGGGCATGGCGTTGGCCATGTTGGTCAGGTTGCGCACCAGATTGCCCTCAATGTGGGCGGTGGAGGAAAAATCGCTGTAACTTTTTAAAAAGTTGAGGATGTCCTGCCGGACTCCCTCCGCGTCCGCCCGCGCGTAGGCGTTGCGCAGCAGGGCGAACAGCGCCCCGCCGAACCGCGTGCCCGCCCGCATCTGGGCGGAGAGGAACTTCAGCAGCTCCGACGGGTCCATCTTGAGCATCTCCATGGCCTGGGCCATCTCCTCGGCGATGCCCTCGCTCATGCCGGAGGAGACCGAGGTGCCCTCCCGCATCATCAGCTTGGACATGGTGGAGCTCAGGTCCTGGGTCCGGCGCAGCTGCTGGATAAAGGTCTGAAAGTTGGAGTCGTACCGCACCCGCCCCTCGGTCTGGCTGGAATCCTGCTGCTCGGTGCGGCGGTCTGTCTTTGTCACCCGGTCCAGGTCGGGGACGTTCTGGACCTGTGAGTTATTGGGGGAAATTGGGATATTGCGGTTGGTTATCGTATTGTCATGACCCGGTACCGGGTTGGTCGCTCCCAAAAGATCAGGCATTTTTCACACCTCTGCGATAAAACTTGGAAAACATACTTAATTTTCAGCTGCTCCCTGCCGATAATAGTAAAGATAAAAGATACTTACGAGGTGGTGCTTTTTATGGGCAGCGGAAACGAAATCCTGGATATGTACATCTACGAGACCGGTACGCTTTTGGAACAGTTGGAGACCATCGTCCTAGAGGCGGAAAAGGCGGATACCTTCTCGCAAGAGAATGTAAATGAGATCTTCCGCATCATGCATACCATCAAGGGTTCCTCCGCCATGATGGAGTTCGACAGTCTGACCACCGTGGCCCACCGGATTGAGGACATGTTCTTCATCATCCGAGAGGGGACCATGTCCGTGGTTCCGGAGGAGGACCGTCCGGCGCTGTTTGACGTGGTGTTCCAGTCTATCGACTTCTTCCGGGGCGAAGTAGACAAGGTGGAAGCGGGCGAACCTCTTGATAAGAATATCGACAGCTTCATGGCAAATATTAATACCTTGATCGCAAAAATCAAGGGGGAGGAACCGCCGGAGCCCGCCCCGGCCGGCGCAGCGTCCCCGGCGGGAAAGAGCGCTTCCGCGCCGACCGCCGCCCCTGCGTCGGTCGCGCCGGCCGCCGCCCACGGCGGCTTCTCCCACGGGCTGCGGGTGAACTTTGACGAGGGCTGCGGTATGGAGAGCCTGCGGGCCTTCATGCTGGTCACCGCCGTGAAGGACGTGGTGGACGAGGGGAACTTCACCTTCACCCCCGAGGGTGTGGAGAACGACCCGTCCACCTCCGAGTCCATCGTGGAGAACGGCTTCCATCTGCTGTTCAAGACCACCGGCGACCGGGACAGCGCCATCGGCGTCATCAAGACCGTGGGTTCCGTCCAGGGCTACCAGCCCTACGACTGCGCGCCGCCGGAGGAGAAGCCCGCCGCCCCCGCCGCCGCAGCCCCCGCCGTCAGCGCGGCGTCGCCCGCCGCCCCCGCGGCGTCGCCCGCCCCCGCCGCCAGCGCAGCGTCGCCCGCCGCTGCGGCCCCCGCTGCCCAGCAGCAGCACCCCAAGGAGACGCTCATCAGCGTCAACCTGTCCAAGCTGGACCAGCTGTCCGCCGTGGTGGGCGAGATCGTCATCACCGAGTCCATGGTCACCTCCTCCCCCGACCTGAAGGGCCTGGCACTGGACGCCTTCTCCAAGTCCGCCCGCCAGCTGCGCAAGCTCACCGACGAGCTGCAGGACGTGTCCATGTCCCTGCGCATGGTGCCCGTGTCCAGCGTGTTCCAGAAGATGACCCGTATCGTGCGCGATATGACCAAGAAGCTCAACCGCCCGGCCAAGCTCACCCTCATCGGCGAGAACACCGAGGTGGATAAGACCATTGTGGACTCCATCGGCGATCCCATTATGCATATGGTCCGCAACTCCATGGACCACGGCATTGAGGAGACCCAGGAGGAGCGCATTGCCGCCGGCAAGGACCCCGTGGGCGAGATTATCCTGTCCGCCCGGGACACCGGCAGCGAGGTCATCATTGAGATCATCGACGACGGCCGGGGCGTCAACGACCAGGCCGTGCTGGCCAAGGCCATCCGCCAAGGCATTGCCTCCCCCGACGCAGAGTACAGCCACAAGGAGATCCTCAACTTCCTGTTGGCTCCCGGCTTCTCCACCAACACCGAGGTCACCGAGTTCTCCGGGCGCGGCGTGGGTATGGACGTGGTAAAGCGCAGCGTGGAAGAGCTGGGCGGTACCGTGTCCATCTCCAGCGAGCTGGGCAAGGGCATGACCACCACCATCCGCATCCCCCTGACCATGGCCATTATGGACGCCATGGAGGTTTCGGTGGGCGGCTCCATCTTCACCATCCCCATCAACAACATTTTGTCCACGATCAAGGTGTCCTCCAGCGAAGTCATTCACGATTCCAGCAGCGGCGAGATCATCAAGTGCCAGGGCAGCTTTTACCCCATCGTCCGGGCCAAGGAGCTCTACCAGCTTCAGGACGGCTGCACCAATATTGAGGACGGCGTGCTCATCTGGCTGGAGGCCGGAGACCGTTCCTACTGCCTGTTCGTGGATGAGCTGTTGGGCCAGCAGCAGGTGGTGGTCAAGCAGCTGCCCGCCTATGTGAACAGCTTCAATGTGAAGAACTACGGCATCAACGGCTGCACCCTGCGCAGTGACGGCAGCATCAGCATCATTCTGGATGTGGCCAGCCTGTACACCGCCGCCCGGGGCATGTGAGAAGGAGAGAGGAATATATGAACGACGAAGTCATGTTCGCCCGCCAGGACGAGATGGTGGCCCTGAACACCGCGGACGACGCGGTGGACGCCCAAAAGTACCTCATCTTTATGGCCGGCCATTTGAAGCTGGGGGTGGTGGCCGAGGACGTGGTGGAGATCCTCCATAACCAGGTCATCACCTACCTGCCCATGGTGCCCAACTACATTCGGGGCATCATCAACATGCGCGGCCAGATGGTTCCCATTTTGGACGCCCGGGCCCGCCTGGGCATGGAACCGCAGGAGGAAGACAGCCTGGTGGTGGTCCTCAACCTGGGTGACGTCCAGCTGGGCATCCTGGTGGACGCCGTGGACCAGATGCTGGATATACCCAAGTCCAATATCCATCCCCTGCCCGCCAACAGCACCCAGATGTTGGTGAGCGGTATGTGCTCTCTGCCCGACGGCTCCGGCACCATGATGGTGCTGGACTGTGAACAGCTGATGCCCAATGAATAAGGCGGGAAGCGGAGCAGGCGGCTCCAGTTCCTTTTCCGCCCTAACCATTTCAGACAACGACTTCAATCGGCTGGTTAAATTTATTCAGTCCAACTACGGCATCGACTTGACCCAGAAAAGACAGCTGATCACCGGCCGGCTGTCCACTCCCCTGAAGCAGCGGGGCTACACCAATTTTACCGATTTCGTCAACCATGTCCTCCAGACCAAGGACAACGACCTGATCACCTTGCTGCTGGATAAGCTGACCACGAACTACACCTTTTTCATGCGGGAAAAGGAACATCTGGACCTGTTCTGCCAGCAGATCATCCCCGACATTGTCCGCCGGCATCAAAAGGACAAAACCCTGGCCATCTGGAGCGCGGGCTGCTCCACCGGGGAAGAACCTTATAATATCACCATGTTCCTCTTCGACTATCTGGGACAGCAGGCCAGCCAGTGGGACACCCGGCTGCTGGCCACCGACATCTCCAACCGGGCCATGACCGCCGCAAAAAAGGGCGTGTACGAGCTGCCCGACACGATTCCGGCGGACTGGAAGAAAAAGTATTTTACCCCTGTGTCCGGCGGCCAATACCAGGTGTCCAAGCAGGTGCGGGACAATGTGATCTTTCAGCCCTTCAACCTGATGGATCCCATCCGGTTCCGGCGGAAGTTCGACGTGATCTTCTGTCGAAACGTAATGATCTACTTTGACCAGCCCACCAAGGACGCTCTGGTCCGCCGGTTCTACGACGCCACCCTCCCCGGGGGCTATCTGCTCATCAGCAAATCGGAGAACCTCAGCGCCAATATGCCCTATCGCCGGCTGGCTCCATCCACATTTCAGAAATAGTCAATGCAGACGGACCGACCTGCATTCGCTGGTCGGTCCGATATCTTAAAAAGAGGAGGCCATTTCGCGCTATGGCAATTCCTGTGACCCCAAACAAGAAGATCCGTGTCATGGTGGTGGACGACTCCATGGTGGCCCGCAGCATGATCATCCGGGGCCTATCCGCCCACCCCAGAATTGAGGTGGTGGGTTTCGCCATCAACACGCTGGATGCCAGGGCCAAGATTCCGCAGTATAAGCCGGACGTAGTCACCATGGACGTGGAGATGCCGGGTCAGAGCGGGATCGATTTTTTGAAGCAATATCTGCCCGCCAACCCAATCCCGGTCATCCTGGTGTCCTCCTTGAATTTAAAGGTGTTTGACGCCCTGGCCGTGGGCGCGGTAGATTTTGTGCGCAAGCCCGAAGACCCGCAGAGCACGGAATCCTTCATTGCCGCCCTCGCCCAAAAGGTCATCATCGCCTCCAACGCCCGGCCCCGTCCCACCCCCGTGGTGTCCGCCAGCAGCGCGCTGGCCGCCGGAAAGCCGCCCAACCTGGGCGCCAACCCCGCCCTGGACCATGTCATTATCGGTCTGGGCGCCTCCACCGGCGGTACCGAGGCCACCCTGGCGGTGATGAAGTACCTCCCCGCCGATATCCCCCCCATGGTCATTGTCCAGCACATGCCCCCCGGATTCACCAAGATGTACGCCGAGCGCCTGAACCGCCTGTGTGCCATGGAGGTAAAGGAGGCCCAAAGCGGCGACGAGCTGCGCCGGGGCCTGGCCCTCATCGCCCCCGCCGACCTCCAGTGCCGGGTGGTACGCATCGGCAACCGGTACACCGTCAACTGCACCCCCGGTGAAAAGGTCAGCGGCCATCGGCCATCGGTGGACGCCATGTTCCAATCCATGGCCGACGTGGTCACCTGCAAAATGGTGGGCATCATTATGACCGGCATGGGCCAGGACGGCGCGGTGGGTCTGCTGGCTATGCGGAAAAAGGGCGCCTATACCATCGGTCAGGATAAGGAGTCCTCCGTGGTCTACGGGATGCCCGGCGTAGCCCAAAATATCGGCGCGGTGATGATCCAGGCCTCCTGCGATAACATCTCCACTGTTTTGCTGCGCCATCTGAAGACCCTGAGCTGAGCTGGCAAAATCACGAAAACCGCTGAAAAAAGCGCACAACACAGGGAAATCTCGCCCGGAGCCCATGGGAAAAGGCTCCGGGCGTTGTGTATATACAAAGAAATTTCCACCTCTTTCTTATGTTCGAGCCAAGTTTGCCGATATATAACATGGATGCAGAAGCAAAAATATCAAGAAGGATGTGAGTGACTGTGTTGACCTCGTCTGGCTACGGAGCGATCTCTTCCATTGGTCCCGCAAAGGTCTATCGGACCACGGCAGGACAAAAGGGGCGGACCAAAGCAAGCTCCGGCAGCAATCAATATGACAGTGTGACCATCTCCACCGCCAGCCAGGACAGCCGCTTCCACATGGGGCTGGTCAGCCGGCTGTCCCAGGAGGTGCGCACCGCCACTACCACCGGAGACATTGCCGCCCTGCGCCAGCAGGTGGCCTGCGGTGAATACACGCCCGACCCCATGGCCATCGCGGCCCGTATCCTGTTTCTTGGGGAGGGAGCTCGATGACCACCCCCTTTGAGGCATATTTAAATTTGCTGCAGGAGGTGGGCCGTCTTTTGGAGCAGCTGGCCGCCCTGTCCGAGCAAAAGGCCGCCGCGGTGCGGCAGGATGACCTGCTGGCTCTGGATGAGGTACTCAAGCAGGAGCAGGCCCTGTCCCTCAATGTACGGGGACTGGAGCTGAAGCGGATGAAGCTGGCGCCCCAGCTGGGGCTGGAGGGCACCTCTCTGGCCGAGCTGCCCTCCAAATGCCCCGCGGAGCTGGAGCTGGAGACCCGTGAGACGGTGCGCCGGGTGCAAAACAGCTACAAGATCTATCGAAGCGGCGCGGAGCTGGCCCGCAGCACACTGGAGCTGAACCTGCACCAAATCGAAAAGCTTGTGATCGCCGCCGGCGGGGACCCCAAGGATTTGGACGCAAGCGTGAGCGCGGGTTATACCGCGCCTCCCGGCACGGAGCCGCCCAGGAATATGAAGACAGATTTTCGCGCCTGAGGGCGCGGGACGGATAAGGAGTTACTGCTATGTCTACCATGGGAACCTTTGACGCCTTTACCACCGCACGCCTGGGCATCTACGCCGCGCAGCTGGGTTTGCAGGTCACGGGCAACAATGTCTCCAACATCAATACCGAGGGCTATACCCGCCAGCGGCTGGATCAGGTCAGCTTTAAGGCGGGCGCCTATGACAGATACCGCTCCCAGATGGACAATCACGTGGGCAGCGGCGCGCTGGTCATGAACATCAACCAAATCCGCGACCCCTATCTGGACGTGCGCTTCCGCAATACCAGGGCGGACGTGGGTTACACCGACCGGATGCTGGCTGGTCTGCAGGAGGTCGCCGACATTCTGGATGAGATCGGCAAGGGTGAGAACCCCGAAGATAACGAAAAGGGCGACGGTTTGCTCCACGCCCAGATTCAGGACCTGGCCGAGAAGCTGCGCGCCTATGAGGCGGAGCCCACCAAGACCAACAACGACCTGGTGCGCACCTCCGCCGGAATCCTGTGCGGGCTGTTCAACGAGTACGCAGGCAAGCTGGATAAACTGTACCAGGATACGCTGAAGGACTTTGACGATCAGGTGACGGAGATCAACGAGTGCCTCACCAATATTCGGGACCTGAACCGGGAGATCCGGGACTGCGAGATTTATGGTGACAACGCCCTGGAGCTGCGGGACGAGCGCAACCGCCAGATCGACACCCTGTCCCAGTACCTCCACATCAAGGTGATCTACACTGAGGAGAGTATCGGCAGCGGCCAAACGGTGGAGAAGCTGTCCATCTACCTGGACGACGACAACCCGGATAAAACAGTTCACACCGACGAGTCCATGCTCATCGACGGCGTGTTCGGGGCGCAGCTCTATCGGACGCCGGTGCCCAATCCAAACTTTGACCCCGACCAGGACCCCGCCGCAGGCAACGAGCCCTATCTGGACAAGGACGGCAATCCGGTGCTAGAGCTTAAGGACGCCGCGTTCACCGATAACTTCGACTTGTCCATTTCCAAGCTGCTGGATGTCAAGGACCAGGAATGGAAGGGCATCTCCACGGTCTATGAGAAGGTCGACGCCGCCACGCAGGCGATTATCGACGCTTTGCGGACCAGCGAAACACAGGGAGCAACAGGAGGAACCGCACCCGACCAGTGGACCGTTAAGGAACCAGCTACCAAGGCCGTCTACGGCTTCAACTTTACACCGTCGGGGGTGAAATGGGTCGACGGAAATACGTTCACCATTGCCGGAACAAACTATAACGTCGGAGACACCGCCGCAGGCGCGGATATCAGCGTGGATGATGCCAACGATCCGGAAAAATTGGCCGCCTTTATCTGCGGCAAGTTAGCCCAAGACCCGGAGTATACGGGTAAATACAACGTGAGGATTGACCCGGCTAATCCCACAACCATTCTTTTCGAGGCGCAAAACGCCGGCGCGATTCCTGTAAGCGAGCGTCCCAGGCTGGGGGCGAAAGCCGGAACGGACCCCGAAGGCAAGCTCACCTTCAGCACCCGTCAGGTCATCACGGCGGGCAAGGACGCCGTCCTTACCCCCCCGGCGGAGAAAACCGATCCCGATACGCCGGAGGAAAACGCGGAAACCATCACCAGCTACCAGCAGATCAACGGCGAGTGGAACAAGGTGAGCACCATCATCCGGCACACAAAAGTGGTGGACCTGGACGATAACGACCTGCACGGCTCCCTCCAGGCCACCCGGGAGCTGCTGACCGAGAAGGGCGAGTTCACCACCCCGGACGAGGTCAAAATCGACGAGAACGCCGCCGAGAGGCGGGGTCTCCCCTACTATCAGCTGTCCCTGGACCTGCTGGCCCGTCAGTTCGCCACCCAGTACAATAAGATCAACGTGGGTTATATGCAGGACAAGGATGGGAACTATATCAACGAAAAGGGTGAGCTGCTCGAATTGGGCGGCGTCCCGGGTGTTCCCATCAGTGCGGTAAATGGTCTGACGGATGCGCAGAAGCAAGCCTTGATAGATGCTGGACTGGTCGACAAAGACGGAAATCCTGATATAACCCAGTGGCTGGAAAAAACAACCACACTGCCCGACGGCTCTCCAAATCCCGACGGCGCCGTCAAAATGGGCGGCGTACTGTTCAGCAACCGCAACGATAACGACGACCCCAGCAACATCACCGCCGCCAACATCTCCGTGTCCCACAGCTGGTCCAACGGCAGCGTGTCGCTGGTGCCCACATACAAGGTGCTTTTCCTGGAGGAAAACGGCGTCAAGGTCCCCCATACCACCCAGAGCGACAATGCCGGCCACATGCTCAACATGATCGAGAAGAACCTGGTCTACAACCCTCGGGACCTGGTGCCGGACTCGGTGAGCACCAAGCTGTTTGAGGGCAATTTCAACGATATGTTCAGCAACATGAACACCATCTGCGGCCAGGATATCCGAGCCAACAATATCGCCCTGAACAACAGCTACACCCAGTTGGTGGAAATCGACACCCAGCGGGACGGCGTGTCCGGCGTGGACCTGAACGACGAGGCCATGAACATGATGCAGTTCCAGAAGGCCCTCAACGCCGCCATGCGCATGATGACAGTCATTGACGAGGCGCTGGACCGGCTCATCAACAACACCGGCGTTGCCGGACGCTGAGCGTAAGGAGGTATTCGCGCTATGATTCGAGCAACCACAGGCGGCGTGCTGAGAAGCTACCGCTATAATCTGATGAACTCATTCATCACCGACAACAAGGCCCGGGAGACGGTGCTCACCCAGCGGGTGTTCAACTCCTACGCCGAGGACCCCGCCGCCGCCGCCAAGAGCTTCCGGCTGCGCAAGTCCCGCATGATGACCAGCAGCCAGCTGAAAATCTGCGACAACACCTACCACAAGTATCAGGGGGCTTTTGCCTCGCTCCAGACTGTCAGCGAGCTGATCGATACTGAAAACAGCAGCAGCGATGTCAGCACCCTGAAGGACGCCGCCTTGAGAATGCTCAACGACCCCACCGGCGACGCCCGCACCCAGCTGAACAAGGTGCTGGACAATCTCAGCGACACCATCATCCAAAACATGAACCAGACCTATGGCGACGAGTTTATCTTCGCCGGAGCGGACGGTCATAACGTACCCTTCACCGTGGAGGAAGTGAACGGCAAAAAGCAGCTGTACTACCGGGGCATCCCAGTGGACGCGGCGAAGCCGAAGCTGACGCTGAACGCGGATCAGAGCAGGGTAGAGGTCCAGATCGAAGATAAAAATACCGGTGCCGTTGCTCCCCTTGACCCCAATGAGGCAACCTATCTGCGGCAAGGGGTGGAGCTGCTGGACGCCTCCAAGGTGCAGGAGGTGGAGCGGGAGACCAACGGAGTCCCTGTGACCTTGTATGGGACCGATGGAAACGTCTATTATCTGCTGAAAAAGACTCCGCAGGCCACCGGCATGGACGAGGCCGCCTTTGAGGCTTACATGACTCAAGTCGAGACGGACTATAGGGCAAACAATCCCGCCGCAACGGACGAAGAGGTCCAGGCCGCGGTGGACGAGGAGAGAGCCAAATTTACCGAGACCTTTGAATTTGTCGAACCCCTTCCCGCAAACCCGCGCACCTATTACATGGCAGAGGATCTGGTCCTGAAGGACGAGTTTGACACCGTCGACGACAGCATCATGAGGGATGAGAACGGCAACGCCTATACGGTCACCGTGGACGGCACGAAAAGTTATCTCATCAAGGGTTCGGACAATTGCTTTGTCACCGAGTCGGAGTACGCCAAGGCCTGTTCGGACGCGGAGAAGCTGGAATACCTGGCCAACGAGAAGCGCTTCGTGGATATCGGCCTGGGCTTCCAGGAGGATGAGAACGGTAAGCTCATTGAGTCCAGCGCCTTTAATGAGTGCCTCAGCGGCCTGACCTTCCTGGGCTACGGCGTGGACGAGGCGGGCGACCCCAAGAATATCTATTCCCTTGTCCAGCGCCTCAAGGACATCGCCGTCAACGCCCCCCAGGAGGGCAAATGGGATAAGGCGACCTACGATGAGTTTGACCGCCTGGTGGGCAAGCTGGAGGACGCCTCCTCCGAGTTCAAGACCCAGTTTACCAACCAGAGCGCCGGAACCGAGAAACTGAAGAACAACTACGATCTGCTGGAGGACAACGTCTACAACCTGAAGGAACAATACTCCAATCTGGAGGATGTCAACATGGCCGATGCCATCTCCTCCTTCCTCTGGGCCGAATACTGCTATAACGCCGCGTTGAAGGTGGGTAACAGCGTCCTCTCCCAGAGCTTGATGGATTACCTGCAATAAGTTGAAACGCTGCGGCGTTTATGAGGAATTTGAGCTTAGAGAGGAGTGGAAAATGAGACTATGTATCCCTTGATCGAAATTAAAACGGTTCCCATTGAGATTGAAATGAAGGTGTCCCACGCCAAGCTGGAATATACTAGGGGGACCGCCGATCTGGAAATCTCTCGGGGCGAGGGCGGTCTGAGCATCAAGAGTCGGCCCATCAAGCTGAATATCGACACCTTTGAGGCCCGCAACTCCGTTGTCCCCACCGCTATGCGCTCCCAGGAACAGGCCGCCCAGAAGGGCCGGGAGGCGTCCTACACCGCCACGGCCACCTATGCCCAGCACGGGCAGATGCTGCTGAACGCCAAGCTGGGGGAGGACGTGCTGGGTCAATTCGCGGCTGAGGCAGCCACCAAGGACCTGAAGCTCAACGAGGGTCTGCAGTTCCTGCCCTCCGTGCCCCCTGAGATCACCTGGGACCCGGGCGAGATGCACATCCGGTATGAGATGGATAAGCTGAATTTCGACTGGCGGATGAATGAGCCCAAATTTGAGTTCACCCCCGGTGACATTGAGCTGACCGTGACCCAGCAGCCCGACGTCATTATCAAATACGTGGGCGGGCCGCTGTACGTGCCGCCCTCCGCCGACCCCAGCTATGAGCCGGTGGACGTGGAGGCCTGACGCATACTCTGACAGGAGGCGTTTGCTTGAAGCTCCAGACCAAATATTTCGGACAGATCGACTATGAGGCGGAGGATGTGGTCACCTTCACCGTGGGTCCCTTCGGTTTTGAGGAGGAGCGGGAATTTTTGCTGCTGCCCTTCGACGGCAGCGCCGGGTCCCTGCTGTGCTTCCAGAGCGTCCACACCCCCAGTCTGGCCTTTGTGGCCATGAACCCCTTCTCTCTGCTGCCTGACTACGATCCCGTCCTTCAGCCCCAGGAACTGAAGGAACTGGGCGTGGCGGAGAGCCACGAGTTGGGCTTCTATGTGCTGTGCGTGGTAAAGAAGCCGGTGTCCGACAGCACGGTCAACCTGAAGTGCCCCGTAGCCATCCACCCGGAGACCCGGACGGCCAAGCAGGTGATCCTGGAGACGGACGCCTATGAAATGCGCCACCCTCTGGCTCAGTTTGGCAAGGAGGAGGGCGCCACATGTTGATCCTGCAGCGCAAGGCCGGCGAGTCCGTGCTGATTGGCGAGGATATCACGGTTCGCGTGGTCTCGGTGGATGGAGCGCGGGTGCGTCTGGCCATCTCCGCGCCGGAGGATGTTTCCATCCTGCGCAGTGAGCTGGTGGTCGCCGCCAGCGCCAACCGGGACTCCGCCATGGAGGAAGCCGCCCCTGTGGAGCTTCTGGACTTGCTGGGCGGCGTGCTGGATAAGCGGGAGGGACAGCAATCCACCCCTCCTGATACCCAGGCTCCGGCGGCGCCGGAGGGAAAGGAGGACTGACCTATGATGGAATCCATTGCTCAAATGGCCATGGGGATGAGCGCCGCGTCTTTTGCCACCAATTACTCACTGGCCGTGACCAAGAAGATGATGGACAGCCAGGAGCTGGCCGGCCAGGAGTTCGCGAAGATGCTGGAAGCCGTTCCCACTCCCGCTAAGGGAGATTACATCGACGTCTATGCGTAAACAAAAAAACCGGCCTGCGGGCCGGTTTTTTTATGGTTGATTTTCGCTCCAGATGGCTATAATCAGAGCACTCTTAAACCGTAAGGAGGCCGTTTATGGAGTTTTCCCAGTTCTGTGCCTGCGGCCCGTCCGGATACGCCCTGCTGAAGCAGAAGGTGGACGCCTGCGCCCGCCTGGGACGCAGCTATGAGTTCGCGGGGTGTACGCTGCCGGCCGGATGCTCGCCGGCCCAAGTCCAGGTGGGCTTTTGGAGGACGGGGGAGGATTATCTGCTGTACTTTCGCCCGGCGGTGGCATACGCGGGTACGGATCCCAGGCTGAACGAGTTCTTTTTGCAGGGCGCGGTCCAGCGCTACGCCGGTTTTCAGGCCATGGCGGACCGCCTGCGGGAATTGGATCGGGTGTTTCTTCATCCGGAGCCGAGGCTGCTCCAGACCTTGCGGGAGGAACTGCGCAGCCGAGTGCTAGGCCAAAGGGACGCGGTGGACGCCGCAGCGTTCAAGCTGTGGTGCCACACCTGTAAGCGGGAGCCGCTCCGGCCGCTGTCGCTCATTTTCTACGGCCCCACCGGCGTGGGCAAATCGGAGCTGGGCAAGGCGGTGGCTCCCGCCCTGAACCGCTGCTTGGGGGAGGAGCGCTATCACCTGGTTTGGACGGAGCTGAACACCTTTACGCAGCCCCATTCCGTCTACCGCCTCACCGGCGCGCCGCCGGGGTACGTGGGTTACGACGACGACGCCGTCCTGGAAGCGGTGCGCCGCTGTCCGCACACGGTATTGATGTTTGATGAGCTGGACAAGGCCCACCCGGAAGTGTTCAAAGTATTTATGTCCATTTTAGATGAGGGCCGCTCCACCGCCCGCCGGGAAAAGCAGGGAAGCCGAGAGCTGGACTTTCGCCGCTGCATCTTCCTGTTCACCACCAACACCGACCTGTCAGGCAGGGAGCGGCGGCCGGGCTTTGCCCTGCCGGAGCAGGAATCGCCTCCGGCAGCGGAAGGGGCCCGTGATCTTGATCCGGCCCGGCGGCTGTACCGGGCGGATGAATCCGCCCGGCTGGCCCTGGCCCGGTCCGGCGTTCTGCGGGAGATCGCTGGGCGTTTCAGCGGGCTGATCGGTTTTCAGCCTCTGGACGGCTTGGGCAGGCAGCAGGTCACCGCCAAGCAGATCTCAGCCCTGGGCCGGGAGTACGGCCTGGATGTGGCTCAGGTGGACCCGGCCATCGCCCAGGCGCTGACCCCTGCCCAGGCCATCTCCCCCCGCTCCGCCGTCCCCATGCTGGAGGGACTGCTCACCCCGGTGTTTCTGGCCCATGCCTCCCTGCCCCACGCGAAGACGCCCCTGC
This sequence comes from uncultured Oscillospiraceae bacterium, assembly GCA_949948775.1. Lineage (GTDB taxonomy): Bacteria > Bacillota > Clostridia > Oscillospirales > Oscillospiraceae > Enterenecus. The sequence continues at coordinate 38,235 of CATLHC010000002.1, read as the reverse complement.
GGCTGACGGGCACGCCGGAGCGCCCATATCTCACGCCCATGACGGAACAAAGCCGCTGAGAGCTTGCGCTCTCAGCGGCTTTTGCGGTTCTAAGGAATGTATTCGTACTCCAGCTCTATAATCTCGTCGGTCAGCGGGTCCACCCGGTAAAGGTGCTCCGCGTCGATGCTTAAGAGGTAGCTTCCAACCAGGTCGTTGCTCTGGGCCGCGTTGTCGTCGTTGAAGACATGCATCCGGATACAGGGCGCCCCATTCACCATCTCAGTGGCGTCCATAGGGATAATCTCATACATGTCCATGGACGCTCCGGGCAGACCCAGCGCCGCCGGACCCAGTTTCTCCAGCTGCTGCACCGCGCCCCGCTGGGTAACGGGATGCTGGGCGGTGACCACGCTGGGCGGCGGAGAGGTAACCTTACCCACCTGTTCATCCGCAGTAACCACGCACACCCCCGGCGACCAGGTGATGCGCACGGTGTGCACATAGGTGACCGGTTCCTCCGTGGGTTCGGGCTCCGGCTCCGGGGTGGGAGTCGGTGTGGGTTCGGCGCTGGCGTCCGGGTCCTGGGACTGCGTCTCGGCGGGCTCCGTCTCAGGGGGATCCGTGGCCTCCGGCTCCTCCACCGGCACATTCCGGGCCAGCAGCACCATGCCCTCGGCGGCGGTGTAATCCGGTGCTTCCCGCTGGATCACAAACTCCTCGTCCACCACATTGAAACGGGGATCCTCGCCCGCCAGCTGCCCGACATAGGTCTGGGCGGCCTTGCCCGAGTCCACCAGGTTGGTGTAGGTATAGGTGATGGTCTTCGCCTTCACCGCCTGGGCTCCGCTCTCATCCGCCTCCAGCTGCAGGCCCTTAATGGACACGTCGTCGCCGATGGGGATCTCCGTGGGCAGCACCGGAGGCTCCGGTTCCACGGAGACGGAGGCGTCCGGGTCCGCGTCGCCACTGAGCATGGGCTTGATGACAAAGAGAAACACAATGACTGCGGCGGCGATGATAACCACCAGCGAGATGATCAAAAACGGCAGGGGGAGCTTTTTCTTGGGCTGCTCCTCCTCCTGCCCCTCCACCGCCTCCGGAGCGTTTTTCCCTTTTTGGGGCTTTTTGGCCTTGGGAGGCTTCTCCTTTTTGGGTTTCTTGGGCTTCTTTTCTTTGGGCGCCTTGGGCGCTTTCGGTTTTCCAAATGCCATGGGTTACAACACCTCTTGCGTCTGTCTATCAGGTCAGAGTGATGGTGACGGAGTCCTGCTCCTTCAGCGCATACTGGAAGCCCCGCTCCACGCCGTTGACCTCCAAGCGCACCGTCCGGTCCAGATGTTCAAAGTCGATGCCGGAATACTCCAGCAGGTCCATCAGGTAATAGGGAGAGCCGTCCTCCTTCCGGGGAAGATCCAAGGACTTGCCGTTGAGGGAAAAGTGCACCTCTGAAGGCCGTGGAACCGGCTGGTTGGGGGCGGGCGCCGCCGGAGCGGACGCATAGACGGGCTGCGCCGGAGCGGCGGGCGCCCCGGGCCGGGACGGCGAAGGCGCCGCCTGGCGCAGCGTGAGCACCACGTCTCCCTGCGCCAGCGGCCGATCCATCGGGGCGATCGCGTTGTTCACCATAGCCTTGCCATAGAAGTTTTCCCCCAGCAGCTCGGCCAGGGTTCGGTGGGCGTCCTCACCGGGACGGGCCGGGATAAAGCTGATCTCGTCCCCGGCGTGGATCACGCTGGACAGTGTGGCCTCCTCACCGTTTACCCGCAGCACGGCGGGTACGGCGGGTTCACCCCGGAACACCAGCCGCTTGCCGTCCAGGTTGACGTTCAGGCTCTTGCCCGTTTTGCCCACCATGTCGGCATAGCTGTAGCCGTTCATCAGCAGGATGTCCCGCAGTGTGAGCACCCCGTTGCGAAACAGCTTGGCGGTCTGGCCATTGAGGATCACCACATAGCTGTCGCTGAGCAGCCCCAGACCCGCCGAGATGGCAATGCCCAGGGGGGTGGCGTATTCCGGTTTTTCCAGCTCCAGGCTGTCGGAGAACACACTGAGGGCAAAATTGTTGCCCGCGATGGCCACCCGCTTCTCGTCCATTTCCAGCTGGGTGGCAACTTTTTCCCGCAGACCGGACAGCTTACTGCCCCCTCCCGCCAAAAATACGGCGGAGGGCGGGGTGCCGTTGACCCCTAGAATCTGCTTGGCGATGGCGTCCGCCAGCTTATCCATGGGCTCCTGGATGGTCTGGATCACCTCAGACACGGCTACCCGCTCCTCCTGCCCCAGAATATTCCGGCAGCGGATCAGCTCGTCGCTCTCTCCAATGGAGCGCTTGATCTCCTCGGCGGTCTTAAAGTCCACCAGAAAAGCGCGCATAATGGCCTCCGTGACCTCGTCCCCAGCCACCGTGGCCATGGTGTAGCCCACCACGCTGCCGTCCCGGCACAGGGCGATATCCGTGGTGCCCGCGCCGATGTCCACCATGGCCAAATTCAGCAGCCGCAGCTCAGCCGGAATGGCCGCGTTCATGGCAGCGATGGGTTCCAGCGTCATGCTGGCAACCTGGAGTCCCGCGGCGCGCATGGCGGCGTACAGGCTCTCCACCACCTCTCCAGGGAGGAAGGTGGCCACCACGTCGGCCTCCGCCTTACGCCCGGTATGATACTGAAGATTCGTCATAGGGTAGTTGTCCAGCCGGTACTGGGCCACGGTATAGCCCACCAGGAACATCTGGCGGCGGTCGCTGCCATCGCTCTGGAGCGCTTCCTCGGCGGCGGACACCGCCCCGGCCTCCAGCCGGCTGATCTGCTCGGCGTCGATGGACTGCTCCTCGGGCAGCTCCAGGGTAAAGGAGCCCTTCTGGGTGCGCAGGGCCCGCCCGGCGGCGGCCACACACACCCGCTCTAGGCGCACACCCAGGCGGCCCGCCAGCCGGTCAGTGACGGTTTTGGCCAGGCCGCCCACCTGCCGGATATCGTCGATCTGACCGTCCATCATGGCTCTTTTGCCGTGTTCGGCCATCTCCACGTCGATGACCTTCAGCCGGTCTCCTACCGGCCGGCCCACCACACCTACCACGCTGCGCGTGCCAATGTCTAGCGCAAAGATCAGGTCCTTATCCTGGGCCTTCATATCTGCCATAGGTCCGCTCCTCTCTCAAGGGATCTCATCATAGAAAAGTGCCAGGGGACGGCATAACTGCCGCCCCCTGGCAGCTGTGAGCTGCTTAATACTTGCTGAACACACTGGCGGCGGAACCGCTGGACGGAGCGTCATAACCGTCATCGTAAGAGGAAGAGCCGGCGGAAGCGGCGCTGTAGGCGGGCTGGGCCTTGGCGGCGAAGCCGTCCTGGCGCAGCTTGAACCGGGCCAGCAGCTCCTTCATCAGGGCGGCCTGGCTGGACAGCTCCTCGCTGGCGGCGGCGGACTCCTCGCTGGTGGCGGAGTTGGTCTGCACCACGCTGGAGATCTGGTCGATACCCTCGGTCACCTGGGCGATGGCCTCGGACTCCTCCTCGGCGGCCTTGGTGATCTCCTGGACGGAGGCCACGACCAAGCCGGCGCGCTCGTTGGTGGCCTGCAGGGCGGCGGAAACCTTCTGGACGATCTCATTGCCCTCCTTGACGGACACGATGGACCGGTCAATGAGCTCCTTCGTAGCCTTGGCAGCCTCGTCGGACTTGGCGGACAGGTTGCGCACCTCGTCGGCCACCACGGCGAAGCCCTTACCGGCGCTGCCCGCCCGGGCGGCCTCCACGGCGGCGTTCAGGGCCAGGATGTTGGTCTGGAACGCGATGTTCTCAATAGTGGCGATGATCTTGCCGATCTCGGAAGAGGACTCGGAGATCTTCTCCATGGCGGACACCATCTGCTGCATGTACTCGGAGCTCTCGCTGAGGCTCTGGCCGGCGTCGTTGGAGTGGGCCGCAGCCTTTTCACTGTTTTCGGCGTTCTTGCGGGAGTTGTTGGCGATCTCTGCGATGGTAGCGGACAGCTCCTCCACGGCGCTGGCCTGCTCGGTAGCGCCCTGGGCCAGGGACTGGGCGCCGGTGGACACCTGCTCGGCGCCGGCGGACACCTGCTCGGCGCTCTGGTTGATCTGGGACAGGGCGTCGCTGAGGCCGCCGTTGATGGCCCGCACGGAGCTGAGAATGCTGCTCAGGGCGCCCACATACATATTGGCGTCCTTGGAGCGTACATCGAAGTTGCCGTTGCCCATTTCTTCCAGCAGACGGCAGGTATCGCTGATGACCTCGCCCAGCACGTTCTGACTGGTGCGCAGGGCGTCGCACATCTCGCCCAGCTCGCTGGTGCTGTGATACTCCACGGGGATGTCCAGCTTGCCCTGGCTGAAGCCCTCCAGGGCCTCATGAACCTGCTGGGCGGGAACAGTGATGGACTTGATGATAATCAGTGCAATGCGCAGCACCACGATGGTGGCGATCACCATCACGGCCAGGATGATACCCAGGGCGATGTTGGACACCATGTCCTGCTGCTTGATGATAGCTTCCTCGGCGTCCGAGATCTCCTGGTCCAGCTGGTTGCCGGCATCGGCCATCTGGTTCAGCACCGGGGTACAGTCGGACACGATCAGCACCGCGGCCTGCTTCTGATCGGTGCGGGTGACGGAGGCAATGGTCTGCGCCTCCTTAATCCAGCTGTTGGCCAGGGTGGTGAACTTATCCAGGGCCGTCTTGTCCTCCAGCGGGTACATACTGGTCAGCTGCTGCAGATCCTGCTCCAGCTCGGTGATCTTTGCAGCAGTGGTGTCCAGGCTGCTGGTCTGGCTGGACAGCACCGCGTCCCGCAGGTTGCGGGCGGCGATGTTATAGTCGATACGGCTCTTGGACACCATGTTATTGGCCGCTACATAGCGATCCAAAATATCGTTGTACTGGTTCTTCTGCACGTTCATCAGGATGAGCGACGCGATGATGATGATCACGGACACGACGATGGTGACCCCGAATCCCAGGATCAGGCTTTTTTTGATCTTCATGTTTTTGATCATGAACTCTTCCTCCTCGATTTCTTGCTGTGATTGATATATTTATATGAAATCGGTTCTGAGCTTGGAGAGGGACAGGGGTTTCCGTTCCTTTTCCAGCACATCGCCGTATTTTCCCTTCTGCTCGTCCTTGATCATCCGACCGCCCGACATGGTGATGACCCGCCGCCGGAGGATGTTCACGTACTGGCTGTCATGGGTGGCCATGACGACGGTGGTGCCCCGGCGGTTCACGTCGTTGAGTAGATGAAGCGTATCCCAGATGCAGTCGTCATCCAGGTTAGCGGTGATCTCATCCAGCACGAGGATCGGCGGACTTCCAATGAGGGCCCGGGCCAGCTCCACCCGGCGGCACTCTCCGATGGACAGCTCCACAGGATATTTGCGTTCCACGCCCTTCATTCCCACCAGGCCCAATACCTTTTTGATGCGGATGTCCACCACGCGGGCGCTCTCCCGGCCCACGGCAATCTGGGAGGCCAGGGCTAAATTTTCCCCAATGGTTTTTTTTCGGATCAGAGTGGGGTCCTGCCAGATTTTGCCGAACATCGTCGACATCCGGTTGCGACTGAGCAGCAGCGCCCGATTCAGATCCCGGTCCCCCAGATACACCGCCCCCTGGCTGGGCTTCGTTTCGCCGGTCATGAGGCGCAGCAACGTGCTCTTTCCCGCGCCGCTGCCTCCCACCACGAAAACAAACTCTCCCTGGTGAATGGTTAGGTCCACATCCTCCACACCCATATCCTGGTGCACAGGACCCTTTCGCCTTCGCTTGGGCTTATAGAATTTTGAAACGTGTTCCAAATAAATGGTGGGCATAGACGTCTCCTGGCTTTCAAAGCGGATCGGGCTGGGTCAAATTTCTTTCCATTGAAAAAGACGTTTTTTCTGATATAATAGGAGCATCCCGATTGAGGGGAGGGATACAGTTGAAAGGTCGCAAAAGCTCCCGCCATCTGGCGCGGAATATCATCCTCGCGGCGCTGCTGGCGGTGCTGTGCATCGGCGGTGTGGAGCTGGCCGCCTGCCGCCACTTCGCGCCCGAAACCTACGAGCGCATTGTGGCTCCCGCCCGCTACGCCGCCGCCGTGGCCGCGGATACGGGGAGGGCCGCGCTGGACGCCGCCGGGCGTTTCCTCCAGGCGGCGGGCACTCAGGTTGTCCGATTCGCCAACTGGACCGGGCGTCAGATCACGGGACTGGCGTCCCAGGCCGCGGCGGCCTGGGAGGACCTCACCAGCGGACCGGAGGAAATCGTCCTGGTGCTGGATGAAACCCCGCCCCCTCAGGACCCGTGGGCTTCGGCCACCGATCCTCCTCTCACCGAGGTGATGGAGATCGACGGCCGTCAGATCCTCACCGGCGGCTCCGTGGATGTGGTCTACTTCTGCCAGGCCGACGAGGAGTGGGCCAATCAGCTCTACGGCACGGACCCCATCGGTCCCTACGGCTGCGGACCTACCGCCATGGCCATGGCCGTGGCCAGCATGACGGATACGGACACCGACCCGGCCAAGATGGCCGACTGGGTCGTGGAGCACGGCTACTGGGCGCGGGGAAGCGGTTCCTACCACTCCATCGTTCAGGGTGTGGCCCGCGGCTTTGGCCTGGAGGCGGCCCCCATCACCGAGCGCACGCCGCAGGAAGTGCGTTCCGTGCTCAGCGCCGGCGGGATGGTGGTGGCCCTCATGGGAAAGGGCCATTTCACCAACGGCGGCCACTTCATCCTCCTGCGGGGGACCACCCTCACCGGAGACGTTCTGGTGGCCGACCCCAACAGCCTGGAGCGCAGCCTGGAACTCTGGGACCCCCAGCTCATTTTGGATGAGCTGTCCTCCGCCCGGGACAACGGCGCGCCCCTGTGGTCGCTCACCGTCTCCCCTACATCATAGCATATTTTATTTGTTCGTGCAATATCGGCCCGGTGATTCACCGGGCCGATATTTTGTTTTTTCCCGCTTATTGGTAGACTGACTTTTCTCGGCCCAACCGCTGGTTCAGCAGTCGGTCCAGATCGATCACCTGCTTGAGCCGGCGGTTGTTGGAAGCCACTTGTTCGCACAGCAGCTGCGGGGGTTTTTGAGCCGGGTCCACAGGGGGGCCGCCGTTGAGCATACCGGCCAGCTGCCGGGCCTCCTCCCTGTCGGGAAGGGCTTCCAGCTGCTCCCGCAGGGCCTGGTCCGCCGCCTGAAGCTTGCCCAGCGGCTCTTCCCTCATGGCAATCAACATCTGCATACTTACCTGGTCGTTGCGGTCGATGGACTGACCCAGCTGCTGCGTCAGGTCCCACAGCTCATTGAGCAGGTTGCCCGTGCGCTTCATCTGCACCAGAGCATCCATCACAGCCTTTTCCCCCATGGGATCAGCCCCCAGCCTGGCTTTCGGCCGCGGCGCCGGCCAATTCCTGAAGGGCGTTTTTGTTCGCCTCCCGGAAGGTGTCCCGCAGCTCGCTTACCATGGTCTTGACCCGGTCCAGCTCGGTTCTGTTCCGCCCGGCCTTCACCCGGTTAAGCTCGAAGCCAAAGTAATCGTACAGGCGGTTCAGATTCCGGCTGATAGGATATTGCATATCCAGGGTGTCGTCCAGGTAGCGGATAATCTCCAAGCTGCGGTCCACACTGGCCTCAAACAGTGCGTAATCCGTTTTATCCAGCGCAAGGCCCGCGCGCAGCAGGCGCTTAACCAGCTCATCATACAGCAGCATGAGCAGCTCCCCAGGGGTCATATCATTGATGCCCTGCTCCTTGTAACCCTGATACCCCTGGAACCCTTTTCTGTCCATTCTTGACTCCTTCTTAGTCGGTGAGATGGTTTAGTAGCCGGAGGAGCCGCCCATCAGGCCCGAGAAGGCGGAGGACTGGGAGTTCATCTCGGCGATCAGCTGCTCCAGGCGGCTGAATTGGGTGGTATAGCGGTCGATCTGGTCGGACATCTTGTTCTCCCAGCGCTCGATCTGCTGATCGATGTTGTCGATCTGGCTCTTCAGGCTGTTGTTGTTCAGCGAGGTATACGCCTTGATGGAGCCGGCCCGGTTGATCAGCACGCCCTTGGGCTCACCAGTGGTTTTGACATAGGTGTCCAAGGTCTTCTGCATGTTCTTCATCAGGCCGTCGGAAGCGGAGCCGCTCTCCCTCGTCTTGGCAAAGGCGTTCTTCACCTTGTCCGGGTCGCTGTCCAGCGCCGCGCGCAGCTTATCCTCATCCAGACTCAGAGTGGTCAGGCCGCCCTCATAGGAGGTGCCGATGCCGATCTCCCGCAGGGTCTGGCCGTCGGTGCCGCCGGGCTGGATGGCGTTGAGCAGCTTGCTGTACATGCTGGACAGGTTGGAGTCGCCGAACAAAATGCCCTGCTTGGCCTTCTCGTTGTAGGCCTTCAGCTCGCTCTCGGAATACTGCTCCTCCTGTTCGGCGGTGAGGGGCTCGTACCGGGTGTTCTTGTTTTTGTAGGCGGGCTGTGTGGAATACTGGTTCTTGATCTCGGTGATCATCTCGTTGTAATCGTTGACGAACTCCCGGATGGTGTCAACGATCTTGTCGGAATCGGTGGTGGTGGTGAAGGTGATGGGGTCCACAACATTGCCCTCGGCGTCCTTCACGGTGCCGTCGGCCTCCACCGTGCCATCCTTGTTGAACTCACCCTTCACGTTGACGGTGAGGCCATCAATGTCGAAGCTGTTGCTGGAACGGGTCAGGTCTTTGAACCGCTTGCCGTTGATGGTCACGTCCATGATGGCGTCCTGGCCGGCGGTATAGGTGGCAAGGGGCTCGACCTCGCGCTCATAGGGATCTCCCCAATGATCCTTAACCGTAAATTCCTCTTTCGCGCCGGTCTGCCTATTAGTTACCATAAGCTGGCCCGTCTCTTCATTATAGGAGGCGCGCAGCCCCGCCGGACTCTCATTGAGCGCCTTGGCAAAGTCCTGCATGGTTGTTTCTCTCGTGATGTTGAATTCGAGATGACTGCCGTCCAACTGGACTGTTATTCTCTCAGTCTCGCCGTCCTTCAGCCAGTTGAAGCCATAGTTGTCCGCGAAATTGTGGTTGACCTCCTTGCCGGAGGGGGCAAACAAATCCTTGGCCAGCCCTTCGAACTCAATTTTGCTGTTGGCGCCGGTCTCGGTGGCGGTGAACTTGAACTCGTTGGTCAGCTTGGAGTAGCTCACCTTCACCCCCGCCTCGGCGTTGGAGTTGATGGAGTTCATCAGATTCTCCAGGGTGGTGTCCTCGGTGATGTTGATGTGGGCGTCGTTAATCTGGAAGTCGTAGAGATACTTGTCGTCATTGCTAAGGCGGTAGCCCTCCTCGTCCACCCTGTTGCCCTTGCTGTCCACATAGTAGGTCCCGTTTTTGCTCAGCGTGGGCTTGGCGCCCTCGTCAAACTCGCCCATCAGCCGGTTCTCTTTCTTGAAAAAGCCCTCGCCCACCAGGTCGGACAGCTTCTTGGTGGCGTTGACGTAATTGCTGTCCCCGTCCTCAAAGCCCAGGGCCTTCACGACGGAGCCGCCCACGCTCAGGGTATCGCCCTTGCCTTCGGGCGCAAAGGACAGCTTGCCGTCCTCATAGGACGCCTTGATCTTGCCCGCGCCGAAGGCGTCGTCCAGCTCGCTTTGCAGCGCGTCCACAAACTTCTGGTTTTCGTCGGTACCGACGGGATCGTCATCTGTGACCTTGGAGTTCTTGACCACGTCGGCCAGGCTGATCTTTTTGGTGACGCCGTTGAAGGTGACGCCCAGCTCCTTGTCGGCCAGATAATCCCTGGTGTCGACATTTTTAGTAAAGGCCTGGTACCCCCGGATCGACGTGTCCCCCTTGCTGATGCCCAAGGTGTCCTCAATGTCGCCGGAGACAAAGCAGATATTGACCTTATTGCCTTCCTCCAGGCCGTCGGAGAGCGAGATACTGCCGAAAATGGGATCGGCTTCCACCTTGACGACCTTGTCGGCGGTGGTGGTCTCCTGGACGCCGTTCTTCGTGTAGCTGTAAGTGATCTCGCCCAGCTTGTTGTTGATGGCCTGGGCCAGCTTCTCAGCGTTGGTGGCGTCGGTCTTTTCCGTGCCGTCCTCGTTATACACCTTGACTTCGTTGACGTTCTCCAGCTCGTCGAACCTGATGTCGAAGATCGTACCGTTGGTGCCGCCGTACTGGAAGGACAGCGAACCGGACACGGTGCTCACCGGAGTTGTTCCCGCGATATCAAAGCCCTTAGCGGCCTGGACGCTGCCGTTGGTGCCGGTCAAGGGGGTGTTCAGGCCGGACACCGTATAGGAGGCGTTGGTGGCCAGCTGCTTCACCGCGTTGATCTTGATGTCGCTGGAGGACTTGCCGCTGGCGGTGACCTTGTCCTTATAGGTGCCGTTGGCGACGGTGTTCACCGCGTTGCTGAAAAAGCTCTGGCTGAGCAGGTTGGTCTTGGAGGAGTAAGAGGTGTACTTTTGGTTGAAGTTCACCGCCTTATCAATAATGCTGCGGTAAGCCTCCTGCTGCCACTCCACCTTGGTGCGCTTCTTAATCAGGTTCTGTATCTTGATTTTAATGCCGGATACCGCATTTTCGATCATGGACTCGGTATCCATGCCGCTGGCCAGTCCGCTGAGTACATTTCGGTTGCCGTAAATACTGCTGGTATTGTAGCTGCTGTTGCTCATACTGGTGATGGACGCCATCTCGGATCGCTCCTTTCTATCCAAACTTATGGGCGGAATGCCCCGTCCCAAGCCTAATCAACGGGAAAATTTCTAAAAATTTTTTCACAGTTTTTTCGCCGTACCTCTGTTCTTTTTTATCGACCTGTAGTATATTAAACTTAAGACTTTTCCCCAAGTTTTTGTGAAAGGAAGGGAATATTCCTTGACTCAGATCATCACTGTCACAAATCAAAAAGGAGGCGTGGGCAAAACCACCACCGCCTCGGCTCTGGTGTGCGGTCTTCACCAGCGCGGCGCCAAGGTTCTGGGCATCGATCTGGACCCTCAGGGCAACCTGGGCTTCACCCTGGGGCTGGATATCGGCTCCAGCAGTACCGTGTACGACGTGTTTAAAGGGAATTGCTCCATCGAGGAAGCCACCGCGTCCACCGAGTACGGCGACGTGTTGCCCTCGGACATCATGCTGTCCGCTGCGGAGGTGGAGTTCACCGCCCCCCGCCGGGAGTTCATGCTCAGCGATCTGCTCACCGGCGTGCGCTCTAAGTATGACTTCATCATCATCGACACGCCGCCGGCGCTGAATATCCTCACCGTCAACGCCTACGTGGCCTCCGACGGACTCATTGTTCCCATGGAGGCGGAGGTGCTCAGCCTGGTGGGCGTCACCCAGCTCCAAGAGACCATTGAGACCGTGCGGGACGCCTTCAATCCCCACCTAAAGGTCATTGGCATTCTCATCAACAAATTCAACGGGCGGCTCACGCTCTCCAAAGATATCCTGGAGCTGGCTCAGGAGGTGGCCAGCCAGCTGGGCAGCCAGGTGTTCCAGGCCAAAATCCACCGCGGCGTAGGCGTGGCTATGGCGCCGGCCCACGGGCAGAGCGTGCTCACCTATCAGCCCGACTCCCGACCGGCCCAGGACTTTCAAGAGATCGTAGACGCGGTGGCCGGCGAGCGCTTCCCCCGGCCAAAACAGAGTTTTAAGCAAAAATATATCTCTAAATTTTTCAACTGAGTAAGGAGCATCGCATCATGGCATCTAAGGACAAGACCAGTAAAACCGCGCGGGTGATGAGCCTGCTGAGCAAGAAGCCGGACCCCGCCGCCGAAGAGGCCGCAGCCGGGGGTCCTGCCACCCCCGCGGCCCCCGTTCCCCCCATTGTCACCTCCATGGCGCCCGACGCCGCCGTATCGGTGCAGATCAAGAACGCCCTGGAGGACGCTCTGGAAGGGGAGTTCAGCCCGCAGCCCACAGCGCCGCAGCCCGAGTCCCAGCCTCAGCCCCAGCCCGAGCCTCAGCCGGAACCCGTCCAGCCCGCGGCGCCCGCGCCTCAGCCCGAGCCGGTTCAAGCCGCCGCGCCCGTCCCCCAGCCCGAGCCGGAGTCCCAGCCCGAATTCGTTCCCGCTGCGGAACCCGTGCCCGAAGCGACCACCCGGTGGGAGGAACCGCTTGAGCCGGAAAACCCCGGCTACATCAACGTCATGCAGGTGCTCGTGGAGGAGAAGGCCCCCAAATATGTGGAGATGTTCGGCCTGTGCTCCTGCCGGCGGTGCATGGAGGACGTGAAGGCCTATACTCTGAATCATCTGCCCCCCAAATATGTGGTGCTGGAGCCGGGCGACCGGGTCCCCCGCCTGAGCGTGTACGAGGGCAAGTTCAGCAGCGATATCACGGCCCAGCTGCTCCAGGCCTGCAAGGTGGTCCATGCCACCCCCCACCACAGTCGGGACTGAAAAAGCCAAAATCTCTGGCGGACGAATCGGTCCGCCAGAGATTTTTTATCCTTTTATGTCCCCGCTCCGCCCTGCGGCACGGTTTCGGCGGCGGGCTGCTGCTGGGGATAGGGATTGGTGAGCTGCTCCCAGAGACTGTCCACATTCTCCATGCAAATGAAATAAACGCTGGTCATCATGTTGTCCGGAATCCCCAGCTCCTCCGCCAGCTTGGTGATGCGCTCCCAGTCGGCGGACTCATAGCTGAGCACCAGGTCATACAGCATGCCGCAGCGCCCCTCGTGACGCAGCAGAGCGGCCTTAATCTCGTCGGCCACCGGAACCTCCTCCAAAATCTCATCCATAGGGGCGTCGATGAGGTAGTTCAGGGTGGAGAACATGCCCATGAGGTAAGCCTCCGACTTGGAGATGGGCATATTCTTGGCATAGTTCATCAGCTCACTGCAAAAATTGGCCCGCATAAAGGAGCGCTTCAGGAACTCCTCCGACTCCGGCTCTATTTCATTTTCCGCGTTGCTGGCGCTGAGCAGATAGATCCACTGCTTCAGCTGCCCCAGACCCAGGGTCATGATGGCCTGAGTAATGGTGGTGGCCCGGTGGCGCAGGGCAAAGTAAGCGGAGTTGACCATCTTCAGCAGGCCGTAGGACAGGCTGGCGTCGGCGGCGATCATCTGCTGAATCTCGTCCACGTTGGGCTCATCCTTGGTGACCGCCACCATCAGTTGGAAGAAATTGCTCTGGATGTAGGCGCTGCTGTGGGCCTTGGTGGTGAGCTTGTCGGCCACATAGGGGCCCTCCAGGCCATCCGCGCCCAGAGTCACCGCCTGCTGGTAAAGCTTGGCGTCGTCAATGTTGGTAACAATGCACTTGATGTTCATGCTGTGGGCAATCTCAACCGTATTGCGCATCGTGACCTCGGTGGCGGTCTTGCCGTTGATCTTGATGAAATGGATGTCGTCCAGCAGGGAGAGATACCGGGGGGTGAACTGGAAGTCGTTCACCGCAACGCGGTAGCCCTCCTTAACGTACTGCTGCACCAGGTGCATGGACAGGGGATGAATGATGACCGCGTCGTCGATCTGAATCACCAGATCGCTCTTGTCAAACAGCCGGGGGGTTTTTTTCATCAGCAGCATGGTGGTAAAGGTCATGAAATTCAAAGTGCCCTTCAGCACCTTGGGGCTGTTGTCGGTCAAAAAGTTGTAGATGGTGTTGGCGGCGGCAAATTCCGCGCTGGAAGTGGAGCTGTCGCTGCTGAAGGCCTGGTTGGCCCCGTGGTATAGAATCTCTTGCCCGAGAGTATTGCCCGCAGCATCGCGAATGGGTTGCCGCACGATATATCTGCCGCTCATAGAAACTGCCTCCTATCTGGTCTGTCCTTAGCCGTGGGTCTGTTCGTAGCGCGCAAGCAGGCGATCCATCACGTCCACCAGATGTCCGATCTCCGGCTTGGTAAGCTGCTCGTCCGCCCCCAGGTCCCGGCCCTTCAGGCGCATCTCCTCGCTGATGAGGGAGGAGAAAATGATCAGCGGAACTTCCTTAAAGCGGCTGGTGCTCTCCTTGACCAGCTTCGTCAGCCGGTGGCCGTCCATCTGGGGCATCTCAATGTCGGTGATAATCAGGGCTACGTCGCGGACCGGGTCCTCCCCCTGGGGCAGGGCGCTCAAAGCCTCCCACAGCTCCAGACCGTTGGGGAACATATGCAGGTTCACATAGTTGGCCTTGCGCAGAGAGTCCTCAATCATCTTGCTGAGCAGGACCGAATCCTCCGCAATCCAGATGGGCTTTTCATTGCGGGCCCGGGGACCCATCTGCTCCACCTCGGAGATCTGGATGGAGGTCTCCGGAGCGATCTCGGCCACGATGCGCTCGAAGTCCAGGATGGTGACCAGCTCGCCGTCGCACTGGGCGATGCCGGTGGCCACGCTCTCCGCGCCGCCGGACACGGTCTTGTCCGGCTTGGAAATGTCCGTCCAGGAAATGCGGCTGATGCGGTCCACAGTATGCACCCGGAAGGCGATGCACATCTTGTTGAAGTTGGTGACAATGAAGATGTCCTTCTCATCCTTGGGGCTGTCCACTCCCAGGTACTTGGGCAGGTCCACCACGGTGATTACCGTGTCCCGGGGTTTAAAGATCCCCTCCACCGCCGGGTGGGACAGGGGCATGGGCTTCACCGGCGCGGAGATCATGATCTCCAGCACCTTGGCCACATTGATGCCGTACAGATTGCCGCCAATGGTGAATTTCATCACTTCGATCTCATTGGTACCGGACTCCAACAGAATGCCCTGCTTGTTGTCTTCCATCATTTCCAACACTCCCTTTCCGCTTGCGCGGTCTCAAATGATAAGTTCTTTCCGGCCGTAGCAGCGTATGCAGCCCAGGCCGCTGTTCACGTCGAAGAGCAGGGTCCGGGCCACCGAGCCGCCCACATCCTCCTTTAACAGACGGATCCCCTCTTTTTTCAGGTTGAGCTTGACACTTTCGATATTTCTCTGCCCGATATTGCCTATGGTGCCGCTGCCGTCCTTAAACATCATAGCCCCGCCGGCGATCTTGGCGGTAATTCTGGAGCGGCTGGCGCCTCTGGCCTCCATCTGCTTCAAGGTCTCTTTGATCCCCGTATCGGCATATTTCATCGGGTTTTTACGGCCCGCCTCCATATTGATCGGCAGCATGATATGCACCAAAGCCCCCAGCTTGAGGGCCGGATCGTGCAGGCAGATACCAATGCAGGACCCCAGCGCGTAGGTGACCAACATGCCCTGTCCCTTGGCCATCTTCATGTCCGCGATGCCGATGGTGATCTTGTCCTCAGCCATCGCTCACGCCCAGCTTCCTCAATAAAACATTCAAAGACCGGAGGTCCGGGGACATCAGCAGGCGGCAGGGAACCTGCTTATCCTCGCTCACAAAATTGCCTCCGATGGTCATGATGTAGTCGGACTGTCCGCCGTACTCCGCCATGGGCACAGCCAGGATGGCCCCTTGCATATCCACCGTGAAGGCGGGCACCGTAAGGTTCACGTCCATACCGGCCAGTCCGCTCAGCGCGTTGATGAAGGTGGAGATCATGATGTTGCCCACCTCCACCAAGGCGGAGTGCTCCATCTCGGTGAGCTGGCTGTAATCCGTCACCGATTTCCCCATCATGCTCTCCAGTACGATGTTGACAAATTCCAGAGGCTGCACCGACAGCATGATGCCGCTCATTTGCCCGCTGAGCTTCACCAGCACACCGGCGGTGATCTCCTCCGGGCCGCCGATCCACTCAATGGCCTCGTTATACTCCATGATGCGCACCTCGGGCAGCGTGATGCGCACGGTCCGCCCCAGCATCTGGGAAAGGGCGGTGGCGGCGTTGCCGGTGCCGACGCTGCCGATCTCCCGAAGCGTGTCCAGCTCCAGCGAGTTCAGCTCGTCGTAGTTTTTGATCGCCATTCAACTTCCTCCTATCTCTAATCAGCTGCGCAGGCCGTTGATTGTGCTCTCGATCTCATCGGAGGTCTGAACCATCTTCAACGCCAAGCCGTATGCCCGCTGAGATTCGATGAGCTTGGTATACTCCTCTGCCAGATCGGCGTTGGACCCCTCCACCACTCCTTGGACCAGCTTGCCGGTGCCATAGACCAGGTTGCCGTTTTTGTCAATCGGCAGGTAGCGGGTATCGTCAATCTGCTGCATGCCGTCATAGTTGATGAAGTCGAAGACACCGATGGGCTGCTCCTCCTTGACGGTGTCCTGGTCCACCTGGATCAGCCCGCCCACGTTGCTCAGGACAAAGCGGCCCTCGTTGTCGCCCAAATAGTAGACCAGGTCGGTGACTGGCTGGCCGTTCTCATCGGTCTCACCGGTGGGCTGCTCCCGGCTGACCATGACAAACGCGCCGTTGCGGGTGTAGTCCACCTGTCCGGTGGCCAGGTCCACCAGGGCGAAGAAGCCGTCGCCCTCGATCATGTAGTCTGTGGTGCGCCCAAAGTCCTCCACCGAACCCTGCGCGTGGTTGGTGGAGGTCATCAGAATCCGGGTGCCCACGCCCATGGGCAGGTCGTCCTCGATGCCCCGGTGATCCTGATACAGCAGGGCGCTGAAGTCGGTGCGGTTCGCCTTGAAACCAAAGGTGTTCAGGTTGGCCACGTTGTCGCCGATGATATTCATCCGCTTCATCTGCATGGAAGCGCCCACGGCGCCGGTATAAAAGGATTGATTCATGCCGCCTCACCTCATCCCATCCGGCCCACGTCGCTGACGGCGTGGCCCATGACTTCATCGTACATCTTGGTCACCGTGGCGCAGCTCTGCAGCGCCCGCTGGCAGGTGAGCATCTCCGTCATCTGCTGGACCATATCGGCGTTGGACCGCTCCAGGTACTTCCACATCACAGAGGGGTTTTCCACGGCCTGGGCGCCCTGGCCGGTGAAGAAGCCCGCGTCGTTGTGCTCCAGCTGCTCCAAATCGTCAAAGCCATACACGCCCACGGTGCCCAGATAACCGCCGTTGTCTTTTTGATAAATGTTTCCTCTCTGATCCACATCCAGCTTGTCGGTGCGCAGCTGGATGCGCTCGCCGTCGGGGTCCAGCACATAGCCCACGCCGGGGAAACACAGGTAGCCCTCGTCGTCCAGAGAGAAGCTGCCCGCCCGGGTGTAGACGGTGTCGCCCTCCTCCTCCCGCTGAATGGCAAAGAAGCCGTCTCCCATGATGGCGAAATCCAGTGGGATGTTGGTGGGCTCGGGGACGCCCTGGGTGTAGTCCACGTAGATGTCGCTGTTGGCCCGGATGTAGCTCTGCCGGCCGATGTCGGTATACAGCTTCTCCTTGTTGCCCACCCGGGTGTACATCACGTCGTCAAAGGTGCTGGCGGTGTACCGGCTCTGTTTGAAGCCCGCGGTGGACACGTTGACCAGGTTATTGCCCACCACGTTTAAATTCTGCTGCTGGGTGTACATGCCGGAGGTCAGGTTATAAAAGCCTTTAAACATCTTACATCATGCCTTCTTCCGCTTTTTGGATGGTTTTTGGGGGGCTTCGCTGTTCATGTATGTGCCCATGTGCTCCCGCAGCTTCTGGATGGCCCGGGAGTGGATCTGGGAGATGCGGGGCTCACTGACTCCCATCACCTGGGCGATCTCCTTCATGTGAAGGTTCTTCTCGTAATAGAGGGACAGCACAATCTGTTCGTTTTCCTGCAGCGCGGCGATACCCGCGGCCAGAGTCTCCTGGAGTTCCTGATCCTCCAGCACCGTCTCAGGCTGGACGGTGGGATCCTCGGTGGACACCTCGAAGCGATAGCCCTCCAGGTCTCTGGCGTCCATCAGCGCGTCCAGGGACAGGGTGTTGCTCAGCGCCACCCTGGCGGCCTCCTTCTGGTACTTGTCGGTGGCAACGCCCAGGTGGGCGGCCACCTCCTGGTCGGTGGGGAAGCGCCCCAGCTCGTTGGCCAGGTGGGACACGGCGGTGTCGATCTCCTTGGCCCGCTGCCGGATGTTCCGGGGCAGCCAGTCCTGCTTCCGGGCCAAGTCGATGACCATCCCCCGGATGCGCTTGGCCACGTAGGTCTCAAACTTGATGCCCTTGTCCGGGTCAAACTTGTCGATGGAGCTGAGCAGGGTGAGAATGCCTTCGCTGACGATGTCGTCCACCTGGGCGAAGCTGCTGTACACGCCCCGGATCTGCAGCGCCGCGCTCTTGATGAGGCCCTCGTACCGCAGCACCAGGGGCCATTTCAGATCCTCGTCCCCAGTCTGCTTGTAGAGCGTCAACAGGTCGGGCGTGGGCATGGCCTCGATCTCGCCCTCGGTGTACCGCCGCTGGACAGCCCCCGCGCTCATGTGTTCACCGCCCTTCGGGCCATGACGGGCGCCTCAGCGGTGATATTGCCCAGAGCTTGGATCTGCACAGTGTTGGTGATCTCATTAAAGGAGAGCACATACACATGGGGATAGAATTGCGTGATCATTCGGCTGAAATACCCGCGGATTACCTGACTGACCAGGATCACCGGCGTCTGGGACAGGTCGCTGAACTTCTTCAAATGCTCCGCCAGCTGGGAGATGATGGACTGCATCAGCTCGGGACCCATGGCCAGGTAGACCCCCTGCTCGTTGCGGGTGAGAGAGGAGATAATGCGCTTTTCCACCTCGGCGTCCAGGGTGATGACCCGCAGTTGCCCGTCCTCGCAGAACCTTCTGGTGATGGTGCGGGCCAGCGCGCCGCGGACCTGCTCGGTGGTCATGTCCAAATCCCTGCCCTGAGTGAAGGAATCGGCGGCGGTCTCCACGATGGTGGCCAGGTCCTTGATGGGCACACCCTCCTGGAGAAGATTGCGCAGCAGCTTTTCCAGCTTGGAGTAAGGGATGATGGCCGGAATGGCCTCCTCCACCAGCTCGGGGGAATTCTGCTTCAGGTTTTCCACAAGCCGGATGGTCTCGGCCCGGTTAAGCAGCTCGTAGGCGTGCTTTTTCACCGTCTCCGCCAAGTGGGTCAACATGACGGACAGGGGGTCGATGACGTTGTAGCCGTAAATCTCCGCCATCTCCTTGTTCTCCGGCAGAATCCACCGGGACGGGATGCCGTAGGCGGGCTCGATGGTCTCGATGCCGTCGATCTCCCCCAGGGGGTTGGGCGGCTCCAGGGCCAGGTAATAGTCCACCAGGATTTCGCCCTGGGCCACCACCTCGCCCTTGATGCGGATGGCGTACTGGTTGGTGCCCAGCGCGGAGGAGTCGTGCAGGCGGATGGAGGGGATGACGAAACCCATATCCTGGGCGTACTGCCGCCGGAAGATGACGATGCGGCTGATGAGCTTGCCGCCGTGGGTCTCGTCCACCAGGGGGATGAGGCTGTAGCCGAACTCCATCTCCACCGGCTCCACCGACAGCAGGGTGTACACGTTGTTGATGTCCTTGTAGTAATCGCTTTCACTGGGCGCGGACAGCTCGGCAGGTTCCTCGGGAGCCTGCGCGGCGGCCACCGCAGCCTGCTGCTGGGCGCTCATCCGCCGGGTGAGGAGGATTCCGCCCCCAACCAATGCCACACCGCCGCCCAGCAGAGGGACGGTAGGCGTTCCGGGAATCACCGCCATGAACAGCAGGATCACGCCGGTGGTGGTAAAGGCCCGGGGCTGGGCCATGAACTGCCCCGTCACGTCCGCATTCAGGCTGCCGTCGGACACGGACCGGGTGACGATCATGCCCGTGGCGGTGGAGATCATCAGGGAGGGGATCTGGGACACCAGGCCGTCGCCGATGGTGAGAATGCAGTAATTCTGCATGACGTCCATGATCTCTCCGCCGTTGATCACCACGCCGATGATAATGCCGCCGATCAGGTTGATCAGCGTGATGATGATGGACATGGTGGAGTCGCCCTTGACGATCTTGGTGGCGCCGTCCATGGCGCCGTAGAAGTCGGCCTCCTTCTGGATCTTCTCTCGGCGTACCCGGGCCTGCTGCTCGTCGATGAGGCCGGAGGACAAATCCGCGTCAATGGCCATCTGCTTGCCGGGCATGGCGTCCAGGGTGAAGCGGGCGGCCACCTCGGACACGCGCTCCGCGCCCTTGGTGATGACGATGAGCTGGACCAGCACGATGATGAAAAAGATCACGAAGCCCACCACAATGTTGCCCTGGGTGATGAGCCGGCCAAAGTTGTTGATGACCACGCCGGGGTTGCCGGTGGTGAGGATCATCCGGGTGGAGGACACGTTCATGCCCAGCCGGAACAGGGTGGTGATGAGCAACAGGGAGGGAAAGATGGAGAAATCCAGCGCCTCCGAGATGTTCATGGTAATCATCAGGATCATGATGGACAAACCCAGATTGATAATCAGCAGGATGTCCAGCAGCCAGGGGGGCAGCGGGATAAACAGGAACATAACCACAACCACCACAAACAGCGCTATGGCATTATCGGTAATGCGTTTGAGCATGGCGGGTCACCTCCTTTGTCGAGGCAAGCTTCCTATCATCCGTCTTCGCCTGCGGCAAAGGCGAATTCATTTCGCTGCCTCTCCTCTCCCTACAAAACCCGCTTCGCCGGGCTTTTGCGGGGACCCCCAAAGGGCCTGTTTCACTACTTTACGATTTGCTGCTTGTCGTTCAGCTTGAAGATGTACACCAGCACCTTGGCCACCGGGTCGTATAAGTCCGGGGGGATCTGCTGGTTCAGCTCGGCTTGGGCGTACAGCGCCCGGG
The DNA here is from genome assembly GCA_949948775.1 of uncultured Oscillospiraceae bacterium. GTDB lineage: Bacteria > Bacillota > Clostridia > Oscillospirales > Oscillospiraceae > Enterenecus. Next base: position 17,669 of record CATLHC010000002.1, on the reverse strand, counting down.
CCAGGGGAACGTTCTCGACTACGGCGACCTTGTTCTCCTCCGCGATCTGAACAATGCGCAGGGCAACGGAATCCTGGCCCTTGGCCAGCACAATGGGGGCGTCGTCGACACCCGGCTTATACCGCAGGGCCACGGCGAAGTGGGTGGGGTTACGGATGACCACGTCCGCCCCGGGCACCTGCTGCATCATACGCTGCTGAGCCCGCTGGCGCTGGATCTGCTTGATCTTCCCCTTCACCTGGGGGTCGCCCTCCATCTGTTTGTACTCTTCCTTGACCTCCTGCTTGGTCATCATCATATTCTTCTCATAATCCCATCGCTGGTAGAAGAAGTCTACGGCGGCCACCGCCACAAAAGCGATGCAGATACGGACAATCATACTTGTGGCCACCTCCACCAGATGGGAGATGGAGGCGGACAGATCGGTGTACAGGTAGCTGGAGCTCTCCAGGAACATATCCCGGACGCTCAAATAGACAATCACCATCAAAATGCTGATTTTGATGAGGTTCTTCAGCGTCTCAACAAGGCTTTTCAGGGAGAACAGCCTCTTGAAGCCGTTGAGGGGATTGAGCTTGCTGAATTTCGGCCGCAGAGATTCCGTAGAAACCAAAAAACGAGTCTGAGCGAAGGTGGCCGCCACGGCGCAGAAAATAGCCACAAGCATCACCGGCCCCACTGTTTTTGCCAAGATGACGATGCCTTGGATCGCCATCCCTCCCATCAAGCTGGACGCGTCCTGCGGCTCCTCCCCGACGGAGGCAAGGCACAGGGTCATGAATCCGCCAAGCTGCTCGGCAAAGGCGCCGGTCATCAACCACAGCGTACCAAAGGTGCCCAGCAGGCTGGCCACCGCCACAGCGTCCTGACTTTTGAAGACGTTGCCCTTTTTTCGTTCGTCCCGCCGCTTTTTAGGGGTTGCTTTTTCTGTTTTATTTCCCTCGGGCAACGTCTGTCCCCCCTTTGGTCCGGCGCGGTTCCCTTCCTCAGAAGAACCGGGGAAGTGAGATTAGGAAAACCGGAACTGCGGCCGCCAAACAAACATCATCCGGCCCCGACCAACGTCAAAACATCATGCAGCGCGTTGAGCATGGCCATTTCCGTTTGGATCAGGAATTCGCTGAACGGGATCATCAGCATCAGCAGCAACACAAAGCCGATGAGAACCTTTAAATCAATGTTGATAACGAACACATTGATCTGCGGGATGACCTTCATCAGCACACCCATGCCGATCTGGGCAATGAGCTCTGCCACCAGGATCGGCATGGCCAGCTTGATCCCCAGCACCGTACACTCCACAAACAGCTCCAGCAGCAGGTGATAGGCAGGCAGCCCGATGGACACCTGCCCGAAGGGCACGATTTCCTCCGAGGTGAGAAACATCCGCAGCAGAGTGAGATGCCCGCCCCCCGCGAAAAACAGCAGGAGCATGAGGATGTTCAAAAGCTGTCCGCTGGTGGACATATTGGCCGAGGAACCGGGATCGTACATCTGGTTCATGGTCATGCCCATCTGGGTATCCATGATGGAGCCGGCCAGCTGGGGGATGTAGAAGAAAAAATTCACCGCCATACCCAGCAGGAAACCGATGGCGATCTCCAGCAGCATGAACACGGCGAAATCCACGACACCCGACGGCTCGGGGGGCTGCTGTTCCGACATCGACGCGACAAAAATGGACAGCACAATCACCATGCCCGTGCGAAATGGAGCGGGCACATTGGTTCGGCCCAGGATGGGATTAAACAGGACAAATCCGCTGACCCGGGCGGTGACAAACAAAAACAGCGTCAGCTGCGGCCAATCAAACATGGATCATTTCCTCGTTCAGCTGGCGATGAGGGCAAAGACCTGACGGGTAAAATCCAGCAGATTGTCCATCATCCAGCCGCCCGCCATGAGAAGCACGCCGCCGACCACGATCAGCTTCAAAACAAAGCCGATGGTCTGCTCGTGGATCTGGGTGACGGCCTGGAAAATGGCCACCAGCACACCGACGATCATACTCAGCAGCAGCATGGGGGTGGAAATTCTCAGAACCACGCCAATTGCGTCGCGCAGCAGATCCGCCACTTGTCCGGTATCCAGCATAGCGCGCTCCTTTCTTCCGGGATGGGTCCGCCGGTCACCTGACGCTCTGCACCAAAGAGGAGAACATCAGGTTCCAGCCGTTGACGGACACGAATAAAAGCAGTTTAAAGGGGGTGGAGATCATGGCCGGCGGCAGCATGACCATGCCCATGGACATCAGCGTGGAGGACACCACCACGTCGATGAGCAGGAACGGGAGGTACAGCAGCAGTCCCGTATAGAACGCCTTTTGCAGCTCCTGGGTCATGAACGAGGGGATGATGATCCGCATGGGCAGATCCAGCGCGACCTCATCAAACTCCGCGTTGTCCTCGGGCGGGTCCACATGGGCCAGGTCGCAGTACATCCGGATGGTGCTGTACTGGGTGTTGCGTATCATGAACTCCTTCAATGGCACCGACGCCCGGTCCAAAAACTCCTCCCCGCTGATCTCCTGTTCCCGGTAGGGTCCCAAGGCGTCGGTCTCGATCTGGGTAATCACCGGGTTCATGGTGATGAGGGTGAGGAACATGGCGATGCCCACCAGCACCACGTTGGGCGGGGTCTGCTGGGTACCCATGGCGGTGCGCAGGAAGGACAGGGAGATGATGTACCGCGCGAAGGAGGTCATCATCACCAGCATGGAGGGCAGCAGGGCGATGATGGTGGTGAGGAACAGGATCTCCAGCGTCTGCACGCTGTCGCCGTTGATGTTGAAGTTGATCAAGCTGTCGGTCGGCATCCCGTCCTCACCTCGGTTTCTTTTGCTTGAGTACCGTGCGCAGCGCCTCCCCAAAGCTGGGGGGCGCCGGCTGGTCAGAGAGGGGACGCGCGCACAGGGCCCGGGCCTCCTCCTCGGTCAGCTCCGCCACCAGAGTCACCCCCGAGGGGGCCGCGCCCAAGAGGAGATAGCGCTCCCCCGCCTGGACCAGCACAAGGGACTGGTCCCGTCCCAGGGACAGGCGGGCAAGCGCCTTGAGCCGGCCGCTTGTGCCCCCCGCGCCCAGAAAGCTGCCGTTCCGGCCCGCCACGTACTTGGTAAACAGATAGGCCAACACGATGATGACCAGCACGCAGAGCAGCAGCCACAGCAGGGAGAGGATATTGTCCAGCGCCGTAACCTCCAGGGCCAGGCTGAATCCGCCGGGGAAAATCGCCATCAGGGCGCGCCCAGAATGGAGGTGACGGTCTTCAGCACCCGGTCGGGCTTAAAGGGCTTGACAATGAAGTCCTTGGCGCCGGAGCGCACGGCGTCCATGACCATGGACTCCTGGCCCATGGCGGAGCACATGACCACATTGGCGCTGCCGTCCTTGGCGCGGATGGCCTTCAGGGCCTCCAGGCCGTCCATGTTGGGCATGGTGATGTCCATGATGACCAGGTCGGGCCCGATCTCGCTGAACTTCTCCACCGCGTCGGCGCCGTCGACGGCCTCGAACAGCTCGGTGTAGCCGTTCTTGCTCAGCGTGTCCATGATCATCTTGCGCATGAATGCTGCGTCGTCCACTAACAAAATTTTCTTAGCCATGGTTGATCCATCCTTTTTCGTTTTATGTTGTGTGCCCCACAGATTCACTGGAGCACAAATTTATGCGGCCAGTCCTGTCCGGGCCTTATTTGTTGGTGGCCAGCATCTCGATGCCGGGAGTCTGGACAATTTCCGTGATCCGAACGCCGAAGTTGTCCTCGATGACCACCACCTCGCCCCGGGCGATGCATTTGCCGTTGACGAATAGGTCCACCTGATCGCCCGCCAGCTTATCCAGCACCACCAGCGAGCCCTTGGCAAACTCCAAAATGTCCTGCACCTTCCGGCGGGCCCGTCCGATTTCCACCGTCACCTGGAGGGGCACCTCCATGATGAGGTCCAGGTTCTGCGCCTGCTCCTTGCCCAGCTGGGCCACGGGGTCCATCTGCTCCATATGCACGGGCTTGGTGGCGATGACCTTGGGCTCGGGAGCGGCCTTCGGCGGCTCCGGCTGGGGGGGATAGGGGTAGGGATACGGCGGATAGTACATGGGCGGGTACCCCATATAGCCGTTTTGCATCTGCCCGTCCGCGCCGGGCATGGGGTAGGGATACGGGGGCATGGGCATCTGCCCGGGCTGACCCGTCTGGGCGGCGGTGGCCGGCTGCTGCGGTGCCTGTGCCGCAGGCTGGGAGGCGGGCGCGGGCTGAGGCGCGGGCGCCGGAGCTGGGGGCGGGGTCGGCGCGGGCGCGGGGTCGCTGTTCATCCCCGCCAGCATGGCCTCGATTTCCGCCTGGCTCATCTTGTGGTCGCCACCGGACGGCGGCGCGGGCGCGGGTTCCGGCGCGGGCGCAGGTTCGCTGTTCATCCCCGCCAGCATGGCCTCAATCTCCGCCTGGCTCATCTTCCGGTCGCCGCCGGACGGCGGCGCGGGCGCGGGTTCCGGCGCGGGCGCGGCGGCCCCGCCGCCGGCCAGGAGCGCCTCGATCTCCGCCTGGCTCATCATGCGATTGCTGGGCTCCGGCTCAGGCTCAGGCTGGGACTGGGCCGCGGGCGCCGGTCCGGCGCTGCCGCCGGAGATGATCTCATCCTCCAGTCCCAGATTCTTGACCAGCTCCTTGGCCAGATCCACGGACATGACGTTCATGAACTCGCTCTCCAGCGCGTTTTCGATCTTCAGAAAGAAGCGGACTACAACCACCTGGTCGGCTCCCGAGGGCATCCGATCCTTTTTAAACTGCTCCAGGTCGTCCAGCTCGAAGGACTGGGGGGTGGAGATGTCCACCCGGAAACCCAAAAAGTCGGACATGGCGGTGGCGGCTGAGCCCATCATCTGGTTCATGACCTCGCACACGCAGCTGATGGTCAGCTCATTGAGCTCGAAGTCCTCGTCGGCGGTCTCCATGCCCATGAGAATATCCACGATGATCTTGATGTCGCTGCGCTTGAGCAGCATGATGTTGCTGCCCTCCAGGCCCTCGACGTATTTGATCTCCACGCCGATGGCCGGCTCCAGATTGCCCAGGGTAAAGTCCTTTACATCCACCACGGACACCGTGGGCGTTGTGATATCCACCCGGTGGTCCAGCATGTTTGACACTGCGGTGGCCGAGGAGCCCAGGCTGATATTCATCATTTCGCCCAAGGCGTCTATCGCCATTGGGCTGAAAATTTGTTTCTCCATCGCTTACTCGCTCCTTTGCTCGGCCGAATAGCAAACCTCATCTATCTTAATGGCCATGTTTTTCTTATGGGTGCCCATGCGTCCGGTGAACCATTGGTAGCCTCCGATCTGGAGGAACACGGGGGAGTCCTTCGGACGGCCCAAATCCACCACATCGCCCACGTTCAGGTGGTAGATGTCGCTGAGGGACAGCTGCGTGTCGCCCAGCGCGGCGATAATCTCCAGGGAGGAATCGCGCAGCTGATCAAAGATCTCCTCCGAGTTGTCCTCGCTGGTGACCTTACGCCCCATGGTCTCCCGGTTCACCTCGCCGAAGACGCTCATGAGCATATTACCGGGAAGCACCACGCTCATACGTCCCTCGTTGCCGCCGAAGGTAAGGCGCATATCCACCAGCACCACGGTCTCATCCAAATTGAGCAGCTGCACCAGGGTTGGGTTCACCTGGGTGCGGTTATACTCAAAGGTGATGGGCACGTAGTTTTCCCAGCTGCTGCCCAGGAGCGAGACGATGTCCTTGAGCAGCAGCTCATAGAGCTGCAGCTCAAGATCGGTGTAGGCGTAGCCCATGGGGACCTCGTGCTGGCTCTCCTCATCGCTGCCCATCATCCGGTCCATCATCCCCAGCGCCGTGGAGGTGGACAGGTACACCATCACCGGGTCCTCCGCGATGATATCCTGACCGCCCTCCTCCCGCGGGTGGATGGTGGTGTCCACCAAAGCCAACACGTCCCCCTCCATGAGCGCGTTGTTGAACTCATAGAACTTCTGCTCCTCGATGCTCTCCACCGTAATTTCGCAGTTGGTACGCAGCTGGGCGTTGAGCCGGGAGCTGATCACCCGGGTGTAGTTCTCAAAGATACCGTTGAGCATCTTGATCCGGTCCTTGGTGAACTTTCGGGGGGTGGTGAAGTCGTACTTGCGGTATTTTTTCTCCGGCTGCTTCTCCTCCTGCTTGGCCTCGTCGCCGCCGCTGCGCATGGAGTTGAGCAGCGCGTCGATTTGACTTTGTGACAATACCTCAGCCATCGAATCACCTCACCTTGTCTGCGTCTGCAGAATCTAATTCTTACGGAGTCGTGGTCTGCCCTCCGCCTACGGCCTCATCAGACGTGGTCATGTACTGCTTGAGTGCCTCGTTAAACTCCTCGGCGTTCAGGTCCACGCCGCTGATGATCATTTCCACCCGGCGGTTAGGGGCGCGGCCCGCCTCGTCCTTGTTGTTGCCGATGGGCCGCCACTGGCCGAAGCTCTCGGGAATCATCCGGGCGGGGTGGATGGTGCTGTGGTTCTGGAGGAAAAGCACCACCTCAATGGCCCGATTGGCCGCCAGGCGGTAGTCGTTTTGGGGCTCGTTGCGCTGGTTGGCGTACTGCTGGGCGGTGTGGCCCTGCACCCGGATCTCGTCGATGGCGTCCTCCGCGTCGTTGAGCAGGACGCAGATCTTGGACAGAATCTCCTGCCCGGCGGGCTGGAGCACGGAGCTGTCGCCCAGGAAGAACACGGAATTGCTGAACTGGACGTACACCTTGCCGCCCTCATAGTTCACCTGGATGGTACTCTCCAGCCCCTCCTCGGACACCATGTTCTTGATGGCCTGGGCCAGCTGCTCCATCATGGCGTCAATGTCGGCCTGCTGGGCCTCCACCGAGTTCGGATCGGTGAACACGCCGCCGCCCAGATCCTCGTCGGCGCTGGGGCCGGTACCACCCTTGATATTCTCCATATCGGTGGGGATGCCGCCGGGGTTGAAGGACTGGACGATGGCCTTCCACTTGTCCTCGCTGATGGTGGACATAGAGTACAAAAGTACGAAGAAGCACAGCAGCAGGGTGACCATATCGCCGTAGGTATCCATCCAGTTGGCGCCGCCCTCGCCGCCTTTTTTCTTTTTCGGCATATTCTCAACTCCCTATGTTGTACACGCAAAAAACGGATGTTTACTCGCCGCCGCCGGAAGCCTTGCCGCTTTCCTCCCGCTGTCCCTGGGGAATGTAGGTCAGCAGCTTTTCCCGCAGCGCCTTGGGGTTCTCACCGGACTGGATGGACATGATGCCCTCCACGATGATCTGCTTGCACAGCACTTCCTCTCCGTCGCGGATGCGCAGGTTGTTGCCGATGGGGCCGAAGATCATGTGGGCCAGGATACAGCCGTACAGCGTGGTCACCAGGGCGGTGGCCATGCTGCCGCCCAGGTCGCCGCCGCCGCTGGTCACGTCCATGCTCCGCAGCATGTTGATCAGACCCACCAGTGTGCCCACCATGCCGAAGGCCGGGGCCACGGAGGACGCCTTGTCGTACATGGCGGCCGAGTCCTCATGCCGGGCGGACATGCACTCGATGTCGTTCTCCAGGATGGCGCGGACCTTGTCCGGGTCGTTGGCGTCCACGATGAGCATGATGGCCATCTTGAAGAAGGGGTCGGACTGCTCGTTTGCCTTGCCCTCCAGGGCCAGCAGGCCGTTTTTCCGGGCGGTCTGGGCCAGGTCCACCAGCTGGTCGATGATGTTCATGGGGTTGAACTTCCCGGTGTTCAGAATCACCCCGAAGTGCTTTGGGATGGAACCCAGGGTGGACGGCGGGAAGCTGGCCACCACGATGGCGAAGGTACAGCCGATGACGATAAAGATACTGGCCGCGTCGAAGAAGTTCCACAGATTCTTTAGCTGGATGGTGATGAGGTCCGCGCCCTCCGGGGCGTTGGGGCCGATGTTGATGCCCATGATACAGCCCAGGAAGAAGACTACCAGAGCGGCCACCAGGCCGATGATATATGTAATATTCATAACTACAGCACTACCTCCAAACCGGGCGGGAGCGGTGCCGGCCCGGGCAACTGTTTTCTGTCTTTAGCGGTTATCTACGATGCAGATCTCGCGCTGAATGTCCATGACCTTGGCGTTGTAGCGTGCGATCTTCTCGATAATCTCGTCGGTGCTCTCGCGGACGAGGTAATAGTCGTGGTTCATCATAACGATCTTGGATTCGGGGATAGTCTCAATATACTCGATCTGCAGGTGGTTGACAAGGAATTTTTCATGGTTTCGCTTTGTCAGGACGATCATGACGTGAACCTCCTTTTTCCTAGTGACAGGACTACAGGGGGATAGCCCGGGGAGAGATCGGCTCTCCCCGGGCCGTTTCAAAGCTTATCAGCGCTTCATATTGACCAGTTCCTCCAGCATGGAGTCGGTCACGGTGATGATGCGGGTGTTGGCCTGGTAGCCGCGCTGGGTGAGGATCATCTGGGAGATCTCCTGGGCCAGATCGGTCTTGGACATCTCCAGGCCGCTGGACAGCACGCGGGTCTTGCCCGCGCTGCGCAGACGGCAGCAGTCGGCGGTGGTGTCGTCGGCGCCGGTACCGCCGCCGGCGCCGCCTCCGCCCTGGTTGCCCTTCAGGGATTGGTTCATATAGACGGCCGTGTCGCTGTCGGCCCCGTTGGCGAAGATGCTCTGGGCCGCGCCGCCCAGCATGGACACGGACAGGCCGCCGGAGCCGCTGCCCGCCTGGTAGTAGTTGTCGCCCAGGTTGGTGACGCCGTTGGGGTTCTTCACCTGGCCCACGGCGATGCAGCCGATGGTCACCAGCTCGTTGGTGTCCTTACAGGTGCCGGTGATGATGCCGGTCACCTTGTCGATGGTGATGCCCATGAACTCCGCCCTGGGCAGCACCTCTTTGCTGTCCTCGTCCACGGGGTCCGTGATGTGTCCGCCGCCGGTCTGTGTGCCGCCGGCGCCGCCGGTCGCGTCCTCGGCGCCGGGATAGACCACCGTCACCTTCCCCGTCGTCTCATCGGTGGAGATACACGGCAGGCGGATGGGCACCAGCTGGTCGGAGTAGATGGGCTTGCCGTTCTTGTCCACGCCGGTGACCTGGAAGCCGTAAACGCAGTTGCCGTCGTCGTCCTTGCCCAGATAGCCGTCGGGGCCGAACTCGAAGTTGCCCACACGGGTCAAGTACATGCCGTTGAGCACGGTCTGGTCGGTGCCCTCGCCGGTGAACTGCTCGGCCACGCTCTTGTCGCCCATGAGGAAGAAGCCGTCGCCGTCCAGCATCCAGTCCATGGGGCGGCCGGTCACGGCGTAGTTGCCCGTGCTCATGTCGATGCCGATGCTGCCCATGGTGGCGCCGTAGCCGATCTGGGACGGATTGGCGCCGCTCATGGTGTTGGTGCCGTCGGAGCCGCCGCTCAGGGTGGTGTACAGGGAGGTCTTGAACACAGAGCGGGCGGATTTATAGCCGTAGGTGTTCACGTTTGCCACGTTGTTGCCGATGACGTTCAGGTTTTGCATATGAGTGCGCAGGCCAGCGATGGCCGCATACATTGCACCAGTCATAGTGAGATGATTACTCCTTTCGATTTGGCGCCGCCCGGCCCGTGTCAATCGGACACAGGCCGAAGGCATCCGAATCCGGTCCTGCCTCGAACCTCAATATTTTATTACAGGAACACGGCGCCGTCAATATTGGTGAAGATATTTTCCTTCATTTCTTCCTGGGTAATTGCGGTAATAACCTTGGCGTTGGGCACATTGATGATAAACGCCTTTTCGGCGTCCATGGCCAAAATGTTGGTCGCTCCCTTGGCCTGCGCGCGGATAACGCTGCCCGCCAGCTGGTCCATCAAGTCCGGCGTGACCTCGATCCCCCGCTCCTGCGCCCGGCTGATAGCGTGCTTGGAGAACGCCACGCTCTGGCCCGGCTGCTCGGTCCTGTCCAGCTCCTGCTGGAGCATGGCGCCGAAGCTGCCTGCCGGTTTGCGCTGCTGTATCCGGGCCTGTGGCGCGTCCGTGCGCTGTAGTCCTGATACGCGCTGGATCATATTCAGTCACCTCAACTTTGCTTACCCGACCGGTTCGGTGGGCTTGTTGACGACGTTGCCGTCCTCATCCAGCTCGGGAAGCCTGCCTATGGCCATAATCTGGTTCAGGGCGTAGCTCTCGGTGCGTCCCTTCTCGTCGGTGCCGAAGATGATCTGCTGCCCGTCGGACATGGCCGTGCCGGTGACGGTGACGACCCGCTCCTCCAGCTTGTCGCCGTTGATAATGCCGATGGTAACCTCTTTGCCCACCAGGGAGCTGGCGTAGCTCATGATGTTGGTCTCGGTCATGTTGGTGATGGCGGAAATCATCTGCATCTGCACCATCTGGTTCATCATCTCGCTGGTGTCCATGGTGTTGTCCAGGGTCTGGCTCTGGAGCTGCACAATCATCAGCTGGAGAAAATCGGTCATGTCCAGCTCGGTGTTATTCTTTCGGCTGGTGCTGTTCAAGGCCGTGGTTCCCGCGCCGATGGATTTCACCAGGCTGGAGATGTCGGCCATTGAATAGTCGCTCATCTGGTAATCGCTCCTTTCCTGTCAGATGCCCCCGTCGTCGGGGATCAGCCCTAAGCGCAGCTGCTGCATGAAGTCCTCGGGGCTGGTGTGCTGCTGGCGCTGCTGGCGGCGCTCCTGGCCGTCCTGCGCGTGGCCGTTATGGCCGTCGTAGCTGTGCTGCTGGTTCTGGTTCTGCTGGCTCTCGGCCTGGCGCTGGACGCTGACCTCCACGCTCTGGCCGGTGCGGCCGGCGAGCATGCCCTGCAGGTCGCCCGCGTGGCGCTCCAGCAGTCCGCGGGTGCCGTCGTTGTGGGCGCTCAGGGCGATCCGAAGGGCGCCGTCGACGCTCTGGGTGATCTCCACGGTGACCTCGCCAAGATTCTCAGGGGTCAGCTGAATGCGCACCATGGTCTCGCCGGTCTGCAGCGCCTGGGCCAGCTGTGCGTCGATCTGCCCGGCCACGTCGGGTTCCTGAGCCTGCTGGGGCGCCTCTACGTCGCCCACCTTCACCGGGGCGGCCTTCACGTCGTGGAAAAGCTGCTGGGGGCCCTGGTCCACATCGACGACCTGCACTTGCTCGTCGTCCTTCCGCTGGGGCTTGGCCTCTTCCGCCGTCTGCTGAACCGCTTTGCCTGCCTGTTCGTCCACAGCCTTCCCCAGCAGCGCTGCGGGATCGTGGTCCGCGTTGGAGTCGGTGGCCTCCAGCATGGCGTCGGCCTCGGGGTCCTTGGCGTTTTCCATCAGTTCCATGTTGTGCGTGAGCTGTTGAAGCTGCTGCTCCTGCCAGGGACTCATCTGGGCCACCGGAATGGTGTTCCATTTCGCGCCGTCCCATGCCACCACATACTCACCGGGCTGAAACACCTGGCCGTCCGGCGTCACAACGGCGACGGGGGGCTGGACCATGACGCAGCCCTGCTCGGCCAGCCGCTCGACCTGCTCCAGAACGTCCTTTTCCTGGACGGGGCCCTCCTCCTTGACAGCTGCGCCGTCGGTTTTGGGTTTCTCCTGCACAGGGGCGTCGCTCTTGGCGGGCTGAGCCTTTTGGTCCAGCAGCTTTTGGAAGCTGTCGGCGGCTTTGTCGCCGGCCTTGCCAGTCTTGGGCACCATACCCTGGGCGGCCATGACCCGGTACATCGCCTGGACCATATTTGTCTGTTCCATTTCTCTTACACCTCCTTAAATGAGATATCTATTTCCAAACGGCGGGAACACGCCGGTTTGGACGTCGTCGGGGCAAAGTCCGCTCAACTCCGCTTCCGCCTGCGGCGAAAGCTCCGCCCGCGCCCTTGCCCCTCCTCTCCCCACAAAGCCGAGGGGCGGCTTTGCGGGGTCCTTTAGGGACCCTTCTATCCTTATGCTCCAATGCCGGCCCTAGCCCTGGCGGAACTGACAAACTCGTCGATCAGGACCTCCTCGCTCTTGGCCACTTCCTTGTTGTAGAGCTCCAGCTTTTTCTCCTTCAGCTTCTCGATGGAGGAGGTGTCGATCTTGGCGTCCACCACCTCTTGGCGCTTGGCCTCCTCCTGCTTGCGCAGCTCCTCCAGTTTGTCGGTCTCCCGCTGAATATTGCGCTCCAGCACCCGCAGGCCGTTCTGATAGACCATGGCGTCGGTAATGGCGATGCCCTCGGCCTTGCGCCGGCTGTACTCCGCGTCGCAGTCACGGTACTCCTGCCACGCGCACTCCAGCACATCCTCTTGCTCCCGGACCTGGGCCAGAATGACGGCGTGCTCACCCTGGAGGGATTCCAGCACCTGTTCTTTATAGGAGAGCACCGAATCCAGGGAGAATTTGAATTTCTTCATCTATCTTTCGCTCCTTGGCGGTTTATTGGAGAATCTTAGCCATTTCGGCCACGCACTGGTCATAGGAAAACGACTCGTTCACGTCCTGGGTGAGAAAATCGTTCACCGCGTCGATCTTGGACATGGCGAAGTCCAGCTTTCGGTTGGTTCCCGGCTTATAGGCCCCGATGGCCACCAGATCGGCGTTTTTCTCATAGACGCTCATGATATCCCGGATGCGGGAGGCCAGCTGCCGGTGCTCCGGGGGGACGATCTCCACCATCAGGCGGGAGATGCTGGCGCTCACGTCGATGGCCGGGTAGTGGTTGGAGTTGGCAAGCTGCCGGGAGAGCACGATGTGCCCGTCCAGAATGCCGCGGACCGTGTCCGCGATGGGCTCGTTGGTGTCGTCGCCCTCCACCAGCACGGTGTACACCCCGGTGATGGAACCCTTGCTGAAGTTGCCGCTGCGCTCCAGCAGCTTGGGCATTTCCGCGTACATGGAGGGGGTGTAGCCCCGGGATACCGGCGGCTCGCCGATGGCCAGCCCGATCTCCCGCTGGGCCATGGCGAAACGGGTGAGGGAGTCCATCATCAGCAGCACGTCGTAGCCCTGGTCCCGGAAGTATTCCGCGATGCCGGTGGCCACGCTGGGACAGCGCATGCGCAGCATGGCGGGCTGGTCGGAGGTGGCCACCACCAGGATGGAGCGCTTCATGCCCTCGGGGCCCAGGTCCTTCTCCACGAACTCCAGCACCTCGCGGCCACGTTCGCCCACCAGGGCGATGACGTTGATATCGGCAGTGACGTTCTTGGCGATCATGCCCATCAGGGTGGACTTACCCACGCCGGACCCGGCGAATATGCCGATACGCTGGCCCTTGCCGATGGTAATCATGCCGTCGATGGCCTTCACGCCAAACTGGATGCGCTCCCGGATGGGGGGGCGCTGCAATGGATTTATGTACCCGCCGCCCACGCAGTAAGAGGTGCCCCCCTCAAAGGGGCCCTTGCCGTCGATGGGCTGGCCCAGGGCGTTGATGATGCGCCCCCGGAGGAACTCGCCCACCTGCAAGGTGAGCTGCCGCCCGGTGTTGCGCACAAAGTTGCCCGCCGAGATGCCGCTCATGTCCGAGTAGGGCATGAGCAGGATGTGGTCGTTTTTGAAGCCCACCACCTCGGCGGTAACCTGGCCGCCGGAGTCGCCGTTGTAGATGCGGCAGATGTCGCCCACGGCGGCCCGGCCGCCGCTGGCCTCAATGGACATGCCCACGATATTCTCGATTTTTCCCGTCAGGCTGTAGGGTTCCGCGTTGTAGACCTGACGGGTCATTTGTTGAAATACGGAAGGCATTTTCTACGTCACTCCACCGGCCTGTGTGGAAAGGCCCCGTTCCCGGCCTGGGAGAAGAAGGGCCTTGTCTGGTAATCAGTGAAACAGGTTCATGCCCGACGCGCTGTTGGCGGTGTCCATCAGAATGGTCCGCAGGTTGTCCAACTGGGTGGACGCGCTGGCGTCCACGATCTCGTCGGGCATCTCGATGATGCAGGTGCCCGACTCGTCGTCGGACATGGGGATGATGCGCACCCGGTCGGACAGGGCGCTGAGGGCGGCGGACAGCGAGGCGGGGATCTGGGTCAGCCGCTTGGCGTCGCACTCCGAAATATAGATATGTACCCACTCTTTTTTCTTGCGCTTGTCGATGGCGGTCTGGATCATCCGGCTGATGACGTCGGCGCTGCTCTTCAGGCTGACGCACACCACCTTTTCCGCCACGGCCAGGGCCAGGTCCCGCAGGTCGTCCACACATTGGTCCATCTGCCGGTCCAGGGCCACCCCCGCCTGCTCCATGAAGCGGTGGACCTCCTCCTCCTGGCGTTTGGCCTGCTCCTCCCGGAACTGCTTGGACTCCTCCGACGCCTGGGCCATGCCCGCCGCGTAGCCCTCCTGGTAGCCCTCCTCTCGAGCTTTGGCAAACACGCCTGCCGCCTCCTGATCAGCGTCGGCCCGGGCTTGGGCCAGAATCGCCTCCGCGCCCCGCCGGGCATCGGCCAGGATCGCCTCCGCCTGGATTTGGGCGAAGGTGATGGGGTTTTCCTCCGGCTCCGGTTCGGCCTCCTCCTGCTCCGGCTCCGGCTCCGGTTCCGGCGCCGGCTCATCGGTCACCAGGACGTCGAATTCCTCCGCTTCCTCCCCCTCCTCCGGAGGCGGGTCAGAAACAGGGGCGGCCTCCTCCTCCGGCTCAGACTCCACCACCAGCTCCTCCGCGCTGGGGAACTGATAGGGCTCCACCTTGGCCTTGGATTCAGATTCCTCCTTAGCCTCCCCCCAGAGGAACGCTTTGAATATATTAGGCAATGATATCGTCCTTTCCACCCTTGGCGATCACAATCTCGTTCTTCTCCTCCAGATCGCGGATGATGTCTACGATACGCTGCTGGGCGTCCTCCACGTCCTTCATGCGGACATTGGTGGTGATCTCCAGATCGTCCTTGATGTTCTGCGCCATACGGGTGGACATATTGCTGAGCAGCTTCTTGGAAACCTCCTCGTTGGCGGCCTTGAGGGCCAGCACCAGATCTCGGGGATCGCAGTCTCGGACAAAGCGCTGCACGGACCGGTCGTCCATGGTGATGATATCCTCGAACACGAACATCCGCTTGCGGATTTCGTCGGCCAGCTCCTGATCATAGGCGGACAGGCCGTCGAAGATATTCTTCTCGCTGGTGCGGTCCAAATTGTTCATGACATCGGCCACGTAGTCGATGCCGCCCACCTTCACATTGGCGCTGGTGACAATGTTGGAGAACTTTTTGCGCATCTCGGCCTCGATGATCTTGACGGCCACGGGGGAGACGCTCTCGATCTTGGCCATGCTCTCCACCACTTGGACCTGACGCTTCTCATCCAGCCGGGAGATGACCCCGGCGGCCCTCTCAGGCTCCACATAGGACAGTACCAGGGAGATGGTCTGGGGCCGCTCGCTCTGCAAAGCGGAGAACAGCGAGGTCTCGTCCGCCTTCTCCATAAAGGAGAAAGCGCGGTTCTGGAGGGACTTGGTCACCTTGCCCAGCAGCTCCTCGGCGGCCTGGGCGCCGTATGCCTTTTCCAGCACCGCCCGGGCGTATTCCAGACCGCCCTCGGTGACCGCCCGGTTGGTGCGGCACAGCTGGTAGAACTCGTATAGGATTTCCTCGGTCTGCTCAGAACCCAAAAAACCCATCTTGGCGACTTCCAGGCTGAGCTGCTCCACGTCCTCGGGCTCCATGTGCTTATACAGCGCGGACGCCCGCTCCACTCCCAGGGAGATGATGACGGTGGCCGCCCGCTGGGCGCCGGTGAGGGGAACCTCATTCTTAATGTGCTTCTTTTCCTTGGCGGGGGCGCCGGCCTCGGCGGCAGGCGCCTTTTGTCCAGCCACTGCGGCCTCAGCCATGGTCTCCATCCTCCTTCATCCAGCTCTTGATCAGCAAGGCCGCGACCTCCATGTTCTCGTCCACAAAGTCCCGGATGCTCTGGCGCAGCTCCATGCTGCGCTCGGTGTGCAGGTCCATCACATCGGCGCCGGACACCGGGTTGCCGTTCTCGTCCAGCTGCACAGGTGTCTCGACGGCCTCTCCGTCCGGACCGACCGTGACGGTGACGGGCTGGCCGTCCGCCCCTATGATCACGGTCTGGCCCGGCATGGCGGTGGCCATCAGCTCCTCGATGGCCTTCTGCTCCGCCTCCAGCTTCTTCTTCTTGCCCCGGCGCACCAGCAGGATCACGGTCACCAGGATGATGACAAACAGCAGCAGCCCGCCAACGGCGGCGAACACCACCCAGCTGGGAATGCCCATGGTTTCCAGGGTCTGCAGGAAGGTGAGCTCGGGCTCGGGCTCGGGCGCACGGTAGAACTCGGTGCCCAGCACGGAGATTTTCCGGCCCAGGTAGTCCTCCACGGTGGTGTTGTCGGGCAGCTCCAGGGGGGCCTGGATGCCGGCGGCCTTGGCCACATGCTGGGTCATGTACTCCGCGTCCACCGTTTTGGGCGGCTCGTTGGGGTTGGGCAGCGTATTGATGGACACCGCCACGGTCACGTCCTTCAGGGTGGCGGCGGTGATGATGAGCTGGGTCTGGGTCTTGGAGTTGTCGTACTCAATATTGCCCTCGCCCACTAGCCGGGCCAGGGCGTCGGCCACGGACTCGCCCTCCTCCACGTAGGTGGGCAGATCGGCGTTGGAGGGGGTACCCACCAGACCGCCGGCGGCCACGTCGTCGCCCACCCGGACCTGATAGGAGTAGAACCGGCTTCCGATGATGCCCGCGCCGTTGGTGGAGCCGTCCTGGGCGAACTCGGGCAGGTGGACCTCATATTCGTTGATCGTCTTATCGCCCAGCTCCACGGTGGAGTGGACGCCCACGCTGTAGTTGCCCTCGCCGTACATGGGTTCGAGGAGCTGCTCAATCTGGGCGCGGATGGAATTGTTCCAGTACTGCTCGGTCTGGAGAGCCAGGGCGGTGGCGTCCACCGAGTCGGCGTTTCCGCCGGTGGTGAGGCCGTCGTAGATGTTGCCCTTCGTATCGCAGATGCTCACCTCGGACACATCCAGCCCCGCCACGCCCTTGGAGATCAGATAGCGGATGGCGTTGGCCTGGTCGGCGGTGAGCAGCTTGCCCTGCTCCATGGTCAGACGCACGCTGGCCGAGGCCTTAACCCTGTTGTTTGGGTCCAGCACGTAGCCGTTGTCCTGGCCGAAGTTGATGTAAACATCCGCGTCCCGCACATTATCGAACCCGCGGATGGTGCTCTCCAGCGCTTCAACAAGGGTGATCTGCCAGGCGTTGTCCCGGTCCTTCACGGTGGACAGGGCGCTGACCCGCTCAAAGTAACCCTGCCAGGGGGAGTTGGTGTTGGTATACTGCTCCTGAAGCAGCCGGGTTTTCAGGCTCATGACCTGGCTCTGGGGCACCAGGATCGTACCGCTCCCATCCGTCTTGTAGTCCGTGACCCCCTGCTCCTGGAGCCAGCTGGTCACCGTGGCCGTCTCGTCGTCGGAGGCCCCGCTGATGAGAGCCGCGTACGGCCGTGTATTAAAGTAGACGATCGCGGCAATCGCCAGCGCCACGACGACGGCGGCGATAATCCCGATCAAAATCCACATTTTTTTGGAAACTTTCCCAAGGGTCGTTTTGACCTTATCGAGATAACCTCTCAGCTTTTCCTTGTTCAAGTGCTATCGACCCCGCTCTCCGCGCATGTTCCGGTTTGATTCGGCGTTCCTTACACGCTCATGTTTTTCAGTTCGTTATACGCATCCAGGGCCTTGTTGCGCAGCTGGATCAGCAGATCCAGC
>CATLHC010000001.1 GCA_949948775.1 uncultured Oscillospiraceae bacterium | reverse complement strand
CCAACGGCATCCCCAACAACCTGGTGCCCTATATTGCCAAGGTGGCGGTGGGCCAGCTGGAGAAGGTCCACGTCTACGGAAACGACTATCCCACCCCCGACGGCACCGGCGTGCGGGACTATATCCCTGTGGTGGATCTGGCAAAGGGCCAGGTGGCGGCGCTGAAAAAGCTGGAGAGCAACTGCGGCCTGTTCGTGTGCAATTTGGGCACCGGCAAGGGCTGCAGCGTGCTGGACGTGCTCCACGCCTACGAGAAGGCCTGCGGCAAAACCCTGCCCTACGTCATTGAGCCCCGCCGCCCCGGCGACATCGCCGTGTGCTACGCCGACCCCGCCAAGGCCCGGGAGGAGCTGGGCTGGGAGGCCCAGCTGGGCATCGACGAGATGTGCGCCTCTTCCTACAAGTGGCAGTCCTCCAATCCCAACGGCTATAAAGGCTGACAATGCGGCAGCACCCACGGAAAACCCGTGGGTGCTGTTTTTATCTGCGCCCTGTACAAAACAGCG
Organism: uncultured Oscillospiraceae bacterium; assembly: GCA_949948775.1. Classification (GTDB taxonomy): domain Bacteria; phylum Bacillota; class Clostridia; order Oscillospirales; family Oscillospiraceae; genus Enterenecus. Next base: position 99,643 of record CATLHC010000001.1, on the reverse strand, counting down.
CAATTATTTACAATCCAAACACCCGTCCTTTTTCGTATGCTGAATCCAGCGGCGGCCTGCCGCAATTCATCAAAGGAGTGTTTGGAACATGTGTAAAAATCTGTTTGACGTATTCGGCCTGAAGGGCGCGCTGCTCCTGCCGGAGTCCCGGCTTTCCTTTGGGGACATCCCCTGGTCGAAGCATCCCTCTTTTCCCGGCGTGGAGCTGAAGCATATCGTCACCTCCGCCCAGACCGGGGGACAGTTCAGCTATCACCTGGTCCGGATCGCCCCCCACCGGGCCATCGGAAACCATACGCATCAGGAACAGCTGGAAACCCATGAGGTCATCGCTGGCTCGGGGCGGTGCATCAGCGGCGGCGGCGCCCTGGATTATCAGCCTGGGATCATCGCCATTCTGCCCAAGGGCGTACCCCACGAGGTGAGCGCCGGGCCGGACGGGCTCTATCTGTTCGCCAAGTTCATCCCCGCCCTCGTGTGATCCAGGGCGCGGAATAGCTGCAGGCCGCTCTGTAATCCGCGGGTGTCAGGCCGGTGATCCGTTTGAACTGCTTGATCAAATGGCTTTGATCACAAAAGCCGGCCTCCAGCGCCGTCTCTGCCACGGAGCCCGCCCCGGCCAGCAGCCTTTGGGCTTTGCGCACCCGGTTCTGCAGCTGAAATTGGTGGGGCGTCAGTCCCACCTCCCGCTTGAACGCGCGGATGAAATCATACTTACTGATAAAGGCGGAGGCGGCCATCTCCTCTACGCTGAGCCTGTCCTCCGGGTGAAGCTCCAGCACCCGCCTCATCCGTCCTACCGGGGAGGTCCCGTCCGCCGGGACCGTCCGGGCCAGTACCGGCAGGCAATCCAGCAAATCCAAAAGCCGGCCGCAGGCCATCTCCAGGTCCGGGCCGCAGGCCCGCAGAAGCCCCGCCCCGTCTCCGCGCATGCCGCCGGCGCCTCCCTGTGCGGCGCGGTCCTTGTGCACACACAGGCTGAGCATGCTGTAGCGGCCCTGTGCCTGAATGCTGTGGGGCACATAGGGTGGGATCAGGAACACCTCTCCCTGTCCACAGCTCTGTGCGCCGCTGCCGATGGTCACCTTGAGCGCTCCATCCAGCACCATGCCCAACGTGAACACGGAAACATGGTTGTGCAGCGGATAGGACAGCTCGGACCGCCGGCAGAGGACCAGCTCCATACGGGCCTTGCGGTCATAGAAAAATCCGATCTGCGGCTTCACTCCAGCTCTCCCCCTCCCACGCCGCGGCCGCGCCGGGCCGATTCGGCCCGCGCAGCTCCCCGGTACACTTTGGAACGGCTTCATTCTATAAATCAGAGCGGACCTCAAGCCAAGCGCCCTATATTGGTCAGCGGCCATGACAATTCATCTTCGCCTGTCACGAGTTCATCAGCCAGTCCAGCTCCAATTCCAGCGCCGCCAGCTCCACGTCCGGCTTCACCTTTTCACCATGGAAATCGCTGCCGCCCGTCTGATAGAGTTGATATTTTTTCGCCAACTGAAAATAAAACCGTTGCTGCTCCCGAGTGTATTTGGGATAATAGCACTCAACGGCGTCCAGCCCCCAGCACTTAAGCCGCCCCACCAACGTCTCCAGCTCGTCGTCCGGCAGTTCCATCTGATAGGGGTGGGCCAAGGAAGCTTTTCCGCCCGCGGCCCTGATGGCCTCTACGCAGGTACGCGCATCCGCCTTGAAGCGTTTCACCCGTTCGCGGAATTCGGAAGTGTCCAAAAAACGGTCAAAGGCCTCCCGGTTGGTGGAGACATATCCGTGCCGCACCATCACCTGGGCGAAGTGGGGCCGGGCGATCACCTCGCCTCCCGCCAGTTCCTCCACCTCGGCAAGGTCGATCTCCACGCCCTTTTCCCGGAGGAAATCCACAATTCTGTACTTTCGCTCGTCGCGGCCCGCCCGGAACCTTTCGCACAAACGGGCCAACTCCGTATCCCCATCCCGAAAGCCATAACCCAGAATATGGCAGTTCGGATGGTCCTTGGCGCTCAGTTCCACGCCGCGGATTACGGTCAAGCCCAGCGCACTTCCGGCCCGCTGGGCCTCGTACACTCCGGCGATGGTGTCGTGATCCGTCACGGCCAAAATGGACAGGCCGCGGCTTTTCGCCAGCTTGGCCAGCTCCGCAGGGGTATACTGACCGTCGGAGGCGGCGGTATGCGTATGAAGATCGCACAAGGCGCTCATATCTATCCCTCCAGCTAGGCCATGAAGGCGGCCTTATTTCCCCGGAGTGCGGCAGCGGGCCACCCTGGGTCAGCCCGCCGGGCGCCTTAAAACAGTCGTCCCCGGCGTGCTCCGTGTACCGGGTGAGGATTCCGGTGATGTAAATCCTGAAGTCCCGGCCGCACTCCCTTCAGTACGCGTCCCAGTATACCAGAGCTCATACACCTTGTCAAAGCCATTGTGTCCGTAACCAACTTGAGCGAACCTTTAATCCGCTTCGGTTCCTTGACCGCCGCTTTCCGCTTTTACACAAAGCCTTCCGGCAGACTCAGTGGACTGATGGCCATATTTAAAGAGCGGCACATCCCCATTACGGGGTTGCGCCGCTTTCGCCGTGAATTGCCTTTGTCGCCTTTGTCTCATGTTCAAAAAAGGCGCAGCGGCGGGGCTGAATTGTCCCCGCCGCCGCTTATTTCCCATGAAACAGGCAATACTTAGCTTGTTACTTCAGGCCGTTCTCGTAGGCCTCGATCATCTTCTTGACCATCTGGCCGCCAACGGAGCCGGCCTGACGGCTGGTCAGATCGCCGTTGTAGCCCTGCTTCAGGTTGACGCCCACCTCGTTGGCCGCCTCCATCTTGAACTTGTCCATAGCCTCACGGGCGCCGGGGACCACCAGACGATTAGAATTATTGCTGTTAGACATATCCTTATTCTCCTTTTTTGAATCTTGGTTGTTTGTTTCTCTTGTCGGATCGGGAATCCGAGCATAGTTTGACCCGAACAGGAACGGATATGCTGTCTTTTGGGCGGTAATTTTTTCTTGTGTTCAAAGACCTTATATTGCCGTCCAGCGCTGCCGCCGATAAAAAACGAGCGCCCTCGCTCTGCGACGGCGAATCGTCAGATCCCGCCGAACTGACCTGGGAAATCCTGCGGTACGCGGGAGACGGCCGGCCGCCTGAACTGCCGGGGCCGCAGAAGCTCAAAACCGCCATGGGGCGGCGCCAATCCGGCCCACCGGCCGCCAAGTATCTTTTTCGCGCCTTGACAGCGGGAGCGAAAGCATGTATAATTAACTCCATCAATATTTCATATTGAAAAAACTATTTTCATATTACAAAAGGATAGTGAGAAAAATGCGGGAAGAGACAATTCAAACGGCCCTGCAAGAAAAGGTCATCGCCATCGTGCGCGGCGTCACGGGCCGGGCCTGTCTGGACCTGGCCCAATCGCTGTACGAGGGCGGCATCCGGCTGATGGAGGTCACCTACGACCAGCAAAACCCCGGCAGCTGGCGGGAAACCGCCGACGTCATCCACACCATTTCCGAGCGCTTCGCCGGGCGGCTCCTGGCCGGAGCGGGCACGGTCACCACACCGGAGCTGGTGGAGCTGAGCCACAGCGCCGGCGCGCGGTTCATCATCTCCCCCGACACCAATCCGGCGGTCATCACCCGCACCCGTGAGCTCGAGATGGTCTCCATGCCCGGGGCCATGACCCCCACGGAGATCGCCGCCGCCCACCGGCTGGGCGCCGACATCGTAAAATTGTTTCCGGCCTCGGTCCTGGGTCCGGGATACCTCAAAGCCATCCTCAGCCCCCTCAGCCACATCAAGCTGATGGCCGTAGGCGGGATCGACGCCGACAACATCGCAGATTTCCTGGCCGCGGGCGCCGTAGGCGCCGGTGTGGGTGGTCGCCTGGTGGACCGCAAGGCCATCGCGCAGGGAAACTTTGACCTGATCAGGCAGACGGCCCAGGCCCTGACCGCCGCGGCGAAGCGGTAAAGCAAGAACCGCCAAAACAAGGAACAGGGAAGGAAGGCGTGGCCTTGTGGAACGATCCCCGGTACAGTCCATCGACCGTGTGCTGGACATCATAGAAGCCCTCTCCGACTATCCCCGCGGCGCGGGGCTGACGGAACTGGCCGACCGCGTCGGCCTGAACATCAGCACCGTGCATCGGATGCTCTCCGCGCTGATTCTGCGCCGCTACGTCAGAAAGGACCCGGAGACGGGAAAATACTGCCTGACTCTACGGCTGCTTGAGCTGGGGGGCAGGGTGGCCGGAAGCATGGATCTGGCCGCGGCGGCCCGCCCGCAGCTGGAGCGGCTGGCCAAGGCGACTGGCGAGACAGTCCACCTGGTGGCGCGGGACGGCGACGCCGTGGTCTACCTATACAAACAGGACCCTGCCGACAGCGTGCTGCGCACCGCCTCCTTCGTGGGGCTGCGCAACCCCATGTACTGCACCGGAGTGGGAAAGAGCATCCTGGCCTTCCTGCCCACCGAGGAGGTGCAGGCCATCTGGGCGCGCACCTCGCCCACGAAATTCACCCCCCACACCCTGACAGATGCGGACAGTCTGTACGCGGAGCTGGAGCGGGTGCGCGCCAGGGGATGGGCGACGGACGACGAGGAGCACGAGGTGGGCGTCGTGTGCATCGCCGCGCCGCTGCTGCGCTTCGACGGGTCCCCGGTGGGAGCGGTCAGCGTGTCCGCGCCCAGCGCCAGGATGCGGGAGGAGGTCCGGCTGCGCTACGCCAGAGAGATTCTGGACAGCGCCCGCGCGATCTCCGCCCTCCTGGGCTGTTCCGCAGAAGCGTATCCGTCCTAAAAAAAGGACCTTGTCCGTCCGATCACAAAGCGGCCCCGGAACCGGCGGGATTTTCCTGCCGGCTTCGGGGCCGCTTTTGTCGTTTAAAACAGGGGGAGACGATTACTTCTTCTGGACGTACTTCAGGCAGTCCAGCATAACGGCCACCAGGATGATGATTCCGGAGAACACAAACTGCAGGTTGGCGTCAATACCCAGGGTGGTCAGCGAGTAGGTCAGCGCGGTGAAGATAAACACGCCCGTCACCACGCCGGAGATCTTGCCGATACCGCCGGTGAAGGACACGCCGCCCACCACGCAGGCCGCGATGGCGTCCATCTCCCAGCCCTGGCCGTAGGCCGCCGAGCCGGAGCCGAACATCCGGATGCACTCCAGCCAGGAGCCGAAGCCGTACAGAATACCGGCCATAATAAAGGCGCCCACCGTGACCTTGAACACGGAAATGCCGGAAACCGACGCCGCCTCGGGGTTGCCGCCCACGGCGTACAGATTCTTGCCGAAGGTGGTCTTGTTCCAGATAAACCACACGATGGCCACGGCCGCCACCGCCCAGAGGATGATGGTGGGGAACGTGCCGATCTTGGGGATGATCATGCTCGGGATGCTGCTCTCAATGGCGCCGAAGGACACGCCCTTCGTCGCGTAAGTGACCATACCGAAGATGACCAGCATATTGGCCATGGTGGAAATAAAGGGGTGCATTTTGAACTTGGCGGTGAAGAAGCCCGCGATGGTGGTAAAGATGGTGCACAGGACAATACACACCACCAGGGCAAGAATCACCCGCACAAGCACCGGCAAGCCGGTGAAGTCAAAAATGTGCCCAAAAACGCCGCCGGTGTTGACGCCCTGGTGCATGACGATGGTAGCAGCAGTCATACCCATGCCCACCATGCGCCCGATGGACAAATCGGTGCCGGCCAGCAGGATCAGGCCCGCCACGCCCAGCGCCAGGAACATACGGGGCGAGGCCTGCTGAAGAATATTCAGCACGTTGTTCACCGTCAAAAGGTGAACGTTCTTGACAATCGGGGTGATGATGCACAGGGCGATAAAGATAACGGCAATGGCCAAATACAGGCCGTTGCGCAGCAGGAAATTCCGAAGGTTGAAGCTGTACCGATAGTTTTCCCACCGCTGGGACATGGACTCGGTGAAGGTGAACTTGGACATGCGCAGCAGGTCGAGCAGGTGGTACTGGTGGTCAAAGGCGGCGTGCCGGCGGTCCTTCACGTCCTGAAGGTCCTTGGCAAGCTGCATTTTCGCGTCAAACAGGCGGTTTTTGTGGACGTACTTCTCGTCTTTGATCTCCTGGGCGTCGGTGAGCTTTGCCACCGTGGCCTGGTGGTCTTTCTCCAGCTTTGCCACCGTGGCCTGGTACTTCTCCTGGGCCTGCACCTTTTCCTGGGCGCAGCTGGCCGCTACCACCTGATAGTAATCACTGTTAAAATGGGCCTTGAGATAGTTCTCCGCGTCGGCGATGAGCTTGGCGATCTGGTCCTTGTTCCCGGCCTCCACCGACTTGGCCTTCTCCAGCTCCGTCCTAAGCTGAACCCGCCGAGCTTCCTTCTCTTGGGGCGTATAGATGCGGTCACGCTTTAGGTTGTCCAGATTGCTCTGAATCTCGACGACTCGATCCGTGCCGTCCTTACGCAGAGCGTTGATCTGCTCCTGGATACCGCCGACATAGTCGTCAATGGGCCTGCGAAGCTCACTCTCCTGCTCCGCGGTCAAAATTTTAATCGTGTCTGCCATATGCCATTCCCCCCTCACAGATATTTCGCGCTGAGCCTCAAGAGCTCTTCCTGGTCGGTCTCCGCAGTGTTCACGATGCCGGAGAGATAGCCGTTGGACATCACGCCGATCCGATTGGTGATGCCCAGAATCTCGGGCATCTCAGAGGAGACGACGATGATCGTCTTGCCCTGCTTGGCCATCTTGATGATCAACTCATAGATTTCATACTTCGCGCCCACGTCGATGCCGCGGGTGGGCTCATCCATCATGAAGATCTGAGGCTCCCGCTCCAGCCATTTCCCGAAGATGACCTTCTGCTGGTTGCCGCCGGACAGGCTGGAAATCATGTCGTCCGGCCCCATGCACTTGGTGCGCATGATTTTGATCTCCTTGCTGGTGGCCTTCACCATCTTGGCGTCGGACAGGGCCGGGCCGGATTTGTACTGCTCCAGATTGGAGATGGTGGTGTTGAACGTCAGATCGCACTTCAGGAACAGCCCGTTTGCCTTGCGCTCCTCGGTGATCATGGCAAAACCGTGCTCAATAGCCTCCTTCGCGTTGCTGAAGTTCATCAGCCGGTTTTTGAAGTAGACACGGCCCGCCGCCCGGGTGCGCACGCCGAAGATGGTCTCCAGCAGCTCGGTTCGCCCGGCGCCCACCAGGCCGTACAGGCCGAAGATCTCCCCCTCCCGTACGTCGAAGGTGATGTCCTGAAGCTGAGGCGCGTATTTGGTGGAGAGATGCTGCACCGACAAAATGGTGTCCCCCGGCGTATTGTCCACCGGCGGGAAGCGGCTCTCCAGGGAGCGGCCCACCATGGCGGAGATCAGCTCGTTCATGTTGGTGTCCTTGGCGCTCTTGGTCATGACCAGGTTGCCGTCGCGCAGCACCGAGATCTCGTCGCAGATCTCGAAGATCTCGTCCATCTTGTGGGAGATGTACACCAGCGCGATCCCCTGCTCCTTCAGCATCCGCATCATCTCAAAGAGCTTATCCACCTCCTGGACCGTCAGCGAGGAGGTGGGCTCGTCCAGAACGATCACCTGGGCGTTGTAGGAGATCGCCTTGGCAATCTCGCACATCTGCCGCTGGGAAACGGACATGTTCCGCATGGGCTGGCTCAGGTTCACCGTCATCCCCAGCTTGCGGAACAGCTCCGCCGCCTTCTTTTTCATGCTGCCCTCATCCACGATCCCCAGGTTGTTGGTGGGGTAGCGGCCCAGGAACAGATTGTCCATGACGTTGCGTTCCAGACACTGGTTCAGCTCCTGGTGAACCATAGCGATCCCGTTCTCCAGGGCGTCCTTCGGGCCGGAGAAGCTGATCTCCTTCCCGTTCAAGAATATCTTTCCCTCGTCCTTCTGGTAGGTGCCGAACAGGCACTTCATCATGGTGGACTTGCCGGCTCCGTTCTCGCCCATCAGTCCCATGACCGTTCCGCGCTTCAAATCCAGATTGATATGGTCAAGCACCCGGTTTCGGCCGAACGACTTACTCATACCGCGGATCGACAGGACGACATCGCCTTTTCCATCAGCCATACTCGTCACTCCTGTTTTGCAGATTAGCAGTTTCAGCAGCAGCGCTGGCCCTGCCGGATTTTCTCAAAAAAATGCGTATCAGGGAGAGTTCCTTCCGCCGGACGAAGGAGCATTCCCTCCGAACGGAGAATTCCCTCTCCCTGATAGCGAGTCATTTACTTGTTGGGGCAGGCGGCGTCCTCTGACGCCAGGGGCGGATTACTGGTTCAGCAGGCCGGTGTAGGAGGCCGCGTTGTCGGTCTTCACCATGTTGATGGCGAAGGCGTCGTACTGGCTGGGATTGCTCAGACGGTTGGTGATGTTGGCCTCGGTCTGGCCGTCGCCGCCGATGTACTCCACCTTCAGGTTCAGCAGGTCGTCGTAGTTCTGGAGCAGGGGCTGGTAGGTGGCGCTGAGGAAGTTATCCGCGGAGTTGTAGATGTTCAGCCACACGTTCTTGGTGGGGTGGCTGTCGGCGCTCAGCTGGTTGGCCACGGGGGCGTAGGGCTTGGTGGCGTCCATGAAGTCGTTGTAGTTCTCCGCGGTGACGGCCACGTTCAGGGCGTAGTAGGAGCGCTTGGAATCATCGTACCTATACACGTCGTCGCTGAGCACGTTGCCCGCGTCGTCGGCGGTGCCGATGCCGGTGTCGATGTCCACGCCGTCCAGGGCGTTGCGCAGCACGCGCAGGGTCAGGTAAGCCTGCACGTCGGCGTGCTGGCTGATGGTCCCGCCGTAACCGTCGGCGATGGCGGCCACCGCGTCGGCGTTGGCGTCATAGCCAAAGGTGGGGACGTTGTTGGCCTTGGACCAGGCATTGAACATGGCCATGCCCATGCCGTCGTTGTTGGAGGCCACGATGTCGATCTGATCGCCGAAGGAGGCGGTCCAGGTGTTGATGGCGTTGCCGGCGGTGGCGGCGTCCCAAGTGGCGCCGGCGGAGTTCTTCATCTCCTGAGAGGCCAGCTCACGAACGGTGTAGTCCTTGCCGTTGATGGTCAGCTTGCCGTCCTGCACGGCGGTGGCGGAGCCGTCCACGTTGGTGCCCACGGCGTCGCTCTTGATGGCGCCGTTCTCTTCAATACCGGTGGTCAGGGCCTTGCGCACGCCGCGGGTACGGGCAACGGAGTCGTTGTGGCCGATGTCGCCGATGGCCAGCACGTAGCCGATGATGCCGTCGCCGTTGCGGTCGATCGCGTCGATGTGGGCGGTGATGTAGTCCAGGATCATCTGGCCCTGGAGCTCAGCGCCCTGGTTGGCGTCGAAGCCCACATAATAGGTGTCCTTGTTGAAGTTCAGAGCGGTCATGTCCAGCTCGCCGGTGGAGCTGTTGGAGGGCTGGCGGTTGAACCACACCAGGGGCTTATCCTTGTTGGCCACGTCGCCGCCGGTGGGCTGCTCGGGAGTCTTGGACTCGGCGGGAGCGCTGGAGCCGGTCCCCTCAGGGGCCTTGCTGGCCTCATTGCTGGGGTTGCCGCCACAGGCGGCCAGGCTCATGACCATGACCAGAGCGAGGATCAATGCAAGAGCTTTTTTCATAACGATTCTCCTTTTCCTTAAATGATTGAAACGGAATGTTCTCCTTCATCCTTTTGGGCGCAGCGCCTCTTTTGTTTCCCGGCTTTGCCGGGAAACAAAAGGACGTACGTCCTTTTGCACAACATTCCATTCCATCCACGTTCTAGATTATAGGAAAACGCCCAAAAAAGCAAGGTGAAATTTCACCGCAAAAGGGGCAATTTTTCATTCAAGCTAAACAATGTGCAAAAATTCCCAGGGGAGGAATTGTTCAAATTGTCTAATCTTGGTACTGCTCAAAGGCAAAGAGCGCCTTCTGCATGTCCATGGTAAACAGATTTTCCCGGTTCACGATTTGGGTAGACGTGTCCACCATGGCGGCCAGGCCGCCGCTCTGCCCGGCCAGGAGCTTATAGGCGCTCTCCACCCCGAGGTATCCCATGGCATAGGGGTTCTGGACGATGAGCGCGTCCACGCAGCCGTCCTGGACCCCGTCGATGGTCACCACGTTGGAATCAAACCCCACAAAAAAGACGGCGTCCGAAAGGGCCAGCTCCCGAACAGCCCGGGCCGCTCCCACGCTGGTGGGCTCATTGAAGGCCATCAGCACGTTGATCTCCGGGTGGGCCGCCAGCAGTCCGGCGGTATCCGCCTGGGCATGTCCGGCCTCCGTCAGCGTGTTGACCACGGCTGTGATCTGGGCGCGGCCGCTCTGGGCCAAGGCGTCCGCCGCGCCGCTCTCCCGTTCCTGGCCGTTGGCGGTGCCCTCGTCGTAGTTGATGAGTCCCACATACAATGGACCCTCCACCCCCTCCAGCGCGGCCTGGGCGGCCATCCGGCCGGCGGCGTAGTTGTCCGTCCCGATGTAGGTGCTCACCTGGCCGGAGCCCACGCCGCTGTCGATGGAGACGATCCTCACCCCGGCCTTGGCGGCGGCGTCCACGGCGGCGGCGTTCTTCTCGTAGTCGATGGCGGAGAGCACGATGGCCTCCGCCCCGGCCGCCACCGCCTCCTCGATCATCCGGTTCTGCGCCTCGTAGTCCTCCTCGGTCTCCGGACCGGCGATGGTCAGCTCCAGATTGTATTCCGTGGCCGCGGCCCTGGCCCCGGCAAAGACAGAGAGGAAAAATTCGCTGTCGGTGGATTTGACGATCAGCGCCACCAGGCGCTGGTTTTGGACTCCCGCGTCCTCCCCGCAGCCGCACAGGAGCAAAAGCGCCAGCGCCGCGCACAGGGCGGCAAGCCTATTTCGCCTCATAGTCTCCCGCCTCCTTTATCTTAGGCATCCGGATCTCCACACAGGTCCCTACGTCCGGCTCGCTGGTGACGCGCAGCCCATACTGCTTTCCAAAATAAATCCGGAGCCGGTCGTTCACGTTCTTGATGCCGATGCCGGTGCGGTCCTGGGTGTCCTGGTCCAGAATGGAGGCCGCCTGATCGGGGCTCATGCCCACGCCGTTGTCCTGGACGCGGAACAGGATGTCGTCCCCGTCCCGGCACACGTACACGTCGATGCGCCCCTCCTCCACCAGCAGGTCCAGCCCGTGCATAATGGCGTTTTCGATGATGGGCTGGAGGGTGATCTTATTGCAGTAGTAGTCCAGACAGGCCGGGTCCACATGGAACGCGTAGGTGAACTGATTTTTATAGCGGTATTTTTGAATCTCCAGATAGTTTTCCGCGTGCTCGATCTCCCGGGCGATGGGGATCAGCTCATGGCCCCTGCTGATGCTGATGCGGAACAGCCGGGCCAGGGCATGGATCATTTTCACGGCGTCGGCGCTGCGCCCCTGTTCGCACATCCAGGCGATGGAGTCCAGCGTATTATAGAGGAAGTGGGGGTTAATCTGGGCCTGAAGGGCCTTCAGCTCGGTCTTGCGCAGGTTGATCTCCTCCTGGCGCACGGTGGACATGAGCTGCTGGATGCGCACCACCATGTGCCCAAAGGAATCCGACAGCTCCCGCACCTCCCGTGTGCCGCCTACCGGGCGGTAGGTGAAGTGGTCGGCGTCGGTCTCAAACCGCTCCATGGCGGAGGCCAGCCCCCGCAGCGGGCGGCTCAGCTGCCGGGAGAGCAGCCAGCTGGTCAGCAGCCCCGCCGCCAAAACCAGAGCCGCCAGCCACACGGACAGGCGGATCATCTCGTGCACGCTGCGGTCCACCAGCTCGTCCACATAGCTGACGCCTACCACCCGCCAGTCGCTGCCCTGCACGCTGGTCAGGCAGTGGATCACGGTGTCGTCCACATAGGTGCCGTCCTCCAGCGCCGCCAGAGCGGCGGTATCCTCCGATTTCAGCCCCGAATACAGCAGCTGCTGCTGGGGATGGTAGACGATATTTCCGTCCCCGTCCATCAAAAAGCAGTAGCCCCGCTGCCCGATGCTGACGCCGTTGATATAGCTGGAAATGCCGGAAAAGCTCAGGTCCAGCGACACCCAGGCGGCGGCCCCCTGGACCGGCAAAGGCGCGGTCATGGTGACCACCCAGGGGTAATGGCTCCTAAAGATGGACATCACATGGGGGGCGGTCATGTAGGCCCCGTCGGCGCAGCGGGCTGTTTCCAGGTCAAAGGAGAGGTTTTGGAAGATATTCTCTCTGGGCTCCCGGCCCAGAGACCAGCAGTCCAGCAGCTCCCCGGCGGAGGAATAGCTGGTCACCGCCACCACATCGGGGCGGAACTTCAAAAAGGTGGACAGCAGCTCGTCCCTGTTGTCCGCGCTTGACCACATGGACTGCTCCACTAGCTCCATGGCCAGCTCCATATCCCGGAGATAATTGCCCACCGTGCTGGACACCTGGAGGGCCGCCTGGGCGCTGCTGGTGCGGGCGCTGCGCACCAGGGCGCTGCGGTAGCGGTTCAAAAACACAAAGATGCAGAAGCACAAAATGACAGTCATCACCCCCACCACCATAGTCAGCAGGATGGTGGTGGTGCGCGGACCTTTGGAGGACGTGCCGTCCCTCATCCCTGTTCTCCCTCCTTTTCCGTCTCCAGCCTCCGGCGCAGGGAGTTGGGGGACTCGCCGCTGTATTTTTTGAAACAGTAGCTGAAATAGTGCTGGTCGGTGTAGCCGCACCGCTGGGCCACGTCCCGAACCTTCAGGTTGGTGGTGGACAGCAGCTCCTGGGCGGCCTCCATCCGCTTGCGGATCAGGGTGTTGATGAAGGTCTCCCCGGCGTATTTTTTGATGCAGGCGCTCAGGTGGTTGGGGCTCACGTCCAGCATCCCGCTCAGAGACACCAGGGAGAGGTCCGGGTCCATATAGTGCTGGTCCAGAGTCTCCAGCGCCCGCTTACACAGCAGGCTGCCGCCCTTGACCGCCGGCTCCAGATCGCCGATGAACTGCACGTCCTCCTCCGCCCTGTCCTCCTGGCGCAGGGCCTCCATGGCCTCCCGGTAGGCGTCGTGCAGGGCGTCCAGGCCGTCCACCACCCGGCTGACGCCGACGCGGCAGCGCCTGCCCAGCACCCGGCCCGCCATCTGGGGGATCTCGTCCGCCAAAATGTACAGATGCTCCTCAAAGTCGGACGGCTCGCCCAGCAGCACCGATATGATCTTTCCAGGGGCGTAAAAACTGACGCTGCGCAGATATTTGGCGGCCAGCCGGTCCACCGACGCGGCAAAGAGCGGCGTGGTATCCGCACTGCCCTCCTCGTTCAGCAGCACGGACACCATGACGGTACAGTGGGGTCTGTCGCTCCCGTCCCGCAGCAGGCCGCACTGGCACGCGTATGCCTGCGTCTGGGCGCTCCCCTCCGGATCGGCGTAATCATCCAGCACCAGGGGCATCAGCATGGCCGCCCGCGCGTCCAGCCCGCCGCCCTGGGGCGGCGCCTGACGGAACACGGCGAACTCGTCGTCGATTTTTTGGTGAATGATCTTCAGCTCCTCCGCAAGCCCGCTCACCGTCAGCGGCTTGAGCATATAGCTGATGATATTGTACCGGATGGCCTGCTTGGCATACTCGAAGTCGTCATACCCGCTGAGAAAGGCGATGTTCGTCATGGGCCGTATCTCGCGCACCTGCCGGGCCAGCTCGATCCCCGAGATGAAGGGCATCCGAATGTCGGTGAGCAGCAGGTCCGGCTCATGCTTTTCCACCAGCTGGAGGGCGTCCAGCCCGTTGCTGGCGCTCCCCACCAGGCGGAACCCCAGCTCCTGCCAGGGGATCATGGTGCATACCGCCTCCCGCAGCTCGTCCTCGTCATCGGCCACCACCACGGTATACAGCGTCCTGGTGTCCATTGCACCACCCGTCCTTTCTCGCGCAGAGGCCCCTTCCCCCTGCTTTTCACGCAATCGCATGGTTTTTACCCGCTTTCGCGGGCAATTCTTTTTTCTATCCTACCATGAATTCGGCGGGAACGCAATACGGTGCGCCCCCTGGGGCCGAGGCCCGGATTTTTGGCGTGGCTTCCGGCCCGATCCGCCCAGGCAAAAAAGCGGCGGCAAGAGGAATCGCTTCCTCTTGCCGCTTTGGCAGACCGGCGCTTCAGGCCGGGAAGATGTTGAACAGGCCCAGCAGGGCGGCCACGATGGTGATGACGGGGATGATGAGGGCCACCACGATCATCTTGTTGGACAGCAGCTCCTTCTGGTCCTCGTAGGGGTTGGCGGCGATACACACCGCGCCGCCGGTGGAGAAGGGGGAGCAGGCGGTGGCCAGGCCGCCGAAGAAGATGCAGGTGTACAGGGCGATGGGGTTCAGGCTCAGGCTGGCGGCCAGGGCGGGAACCATGGGGTACATCAGGGGCATGACGGTGGAGGTGGAGCTGGAGAAGAAGCTGAGGAAGGCGGCGAACAGCACGATGGCGGCGGGCACCAGGAACCTGGGGATGCTGGAGGACAGCACGCCGGAGATGAAGTCCACCAGACCGGCCGCGGCGGCCACCTGGATCAGGGAATACACGCCCACGATCATGACGATGGTGCTGATGGGGATTTTGCGGATGACGGTCTTCTCGTCCCCCAGCTTCAGCACCGCGCACAGCAGCGCGCCCAGCATCATGATGACCTGGGGCTGGCACAGCTGGTTCAGGGTGGACAGGAAGGCCACGCCCTTGATCCAGGTGTTCAGGATGGGGGGCACCACCATGAGCAGGAAGGCGGCCACCAGGATGACGACGGTCTTTTTCTGCACCGGGTTGAACTCGGGGGGCTTCTGGTTCATGGCCACCTTCTCCGCCTTGTGGCCCTTCAGGAAGATGTAGAACAGCACGATGACAATGATGGTGATGATGCAGCAGTTGAACCAGATCTTCAGCGACCAGTCCATGGTGAGGGCCTCGTCCACACCGTTGTCCATGATGAGGTTTTTGGAGATGCTGCCGCCGTAGCCGTTATAGGGGTTGTTGGAGCCCACCAGGTTGCCGAAGGTGATGGCCACGGCGGTGAGCACCGGGTTGACCCCGGCGGTGGCGGCCATGACAAAGGCGAAGGGGCCCACGATGGCGGGGGTGGACGCGCCCGCGCCCAGGCCGCCCACGATGGCGGACACCGCGGCGATGGCGAAGGGCACCAGCTTGGCGTTGCCGCCCATGGCGTACAGCAGCTTTTGGCCCAGCACGTTCATGGTGCCGTTCTCAGTGGCGTAGTTGAAGAACAGGGCGATGGACAGCAGGTAGAACACGATGGTGGTGGGCCAGAACTTGATGATGTCGCCCGCCTTCATGCCCATCACGCAGATGCCGATGACAAAGGCGAAGCCCATGGCGATGATGCCGGTGTTCAGCTTGAACTTCCAGCCCACCAGGATGGAGACGACAATCGCGACGATACATAGGAATAGTGCCATTGAATCTTACCTCTCTTTCTTCCTTCTCTTGTTCTTACGGTCCCTGTGCTGATATCTGGAGGGCCCGGCTCCGGGCGGCGGGGCCGGGCGCCCGACAGCCTTACAGTTCCTGGGAGGTGCGGTCGATGACCTCGTTCTGGATGGACTCGGGCAGGCGGGTGAAGTAGGCGCTGTACCCCGCCACCCGGACCACCAGCTCGGGGTGCTCCTCGGGGTGGACCTTGGCGTCCTCCATCTCAGCCCGGTCCACCACGTTGAACTGGATGTGCTTGCCGCCGTGGGTGAGATAGGTGCGGATGAGGGAGCCCAGCTTTTTCAGGTCGTCCTCCGTCTTCATATTGGAGGGGTGGAACTTCATGTTCATCAGCGTGCCCTGATAGGGGTCCTGATTCACCTCCATGGCGGAGCGGAACACCGCCAGCGGGCCGTTGACGTCCTGCCCGTGGTCGGGGGACAGGGAGGCGTCGGCCAGGATCTCGCCGCCCTTGCGCCCGTCGGCGGTGGCCCCGGTGAGGGCGCCGCCGGGCTGGTGGGCGGAGATGGAGATGGCGTTGGGCTTCAGGCTGTCGCCGTAGACGCAGGGCAGGGACAGGCAGGTGTCGGCGTGGAGCTTGTAGATCTCCGCCACCATGTCGTCCACCTCCTTGACGGCGTTGCCGTATTTGGGCTGGTCCTTGAAGTCCTTCTGCATCTCCTCATAGCCCACCCAGTCGGCGTCCAGGGCCTCCAGCAGCTGGGCCATGGTGTACTTTTTCTGCTCGAACACCAGCTTCTTAATGGCGTACAGGGCATTGCCGGTGTTGACGCCGCCCACGGCCCCCAGCACGGCCCCATTCTCGAAGTCGAAGCGGCGGGAGAACATGTCCTTGCCCACCTTCACGCCGTCCTTCATCAGCGCGGAGCGGAATACGTCGGGGAACAGTTCCCGCTCGGCGATCATCTCCACGTTGATGCGCTCGTTGGCCATGCCCATCAGGTAGCGGATCTCCTCGTACACCGCGTTTTTGAACTCCTCAAAGGTGGCCATCTTGGTCACGTCCCCCACCTTGAGGGCGAAGTCCTCCTTGGTGTAGCGGCAGTAGCCGTTGTGCATGGCGATGTCCATGGCGTGGGGGATGATGAAGAAGCAGGCCACCTGGGTGCGGGTGATGGCGGGGACGTTGCCGTCCACGCAGCCGGTGGCGCAGTAGTCCCGGGCGTCCTCGATGGGCAGGCGGTTGGCCTCGCTCTGGTTGGCGAAGAAGTTGATGTAGGACTCGTCGCCCAGGAAGGCGGGCATGCCCAGGCCGCTCTTGACGCACTCCAGGGCCTTGAGCATCAGCTTCTCCGGCGTGCCCTTGTGGACGCGGACGGTGACGGTGTGGTGGGGCAGGTGGGTGTCCTTGGCGGCCTCCAGCAGCAGGTAGCTCAGCTCGTTGGTGGCGTCGGAGCCGTCGGCCTTCTGCCCGCCGATGGTCCAGTTGTACCACTTGGCCATGCCCGCGTTCTTGGCCCGGTTGGCCTTGCCGGACACCCGGTTGATCTTCATCACCTTGCAGCGCATGATCTCCAGCAGCTCCAGCACCTCGTCGTCGGTGATCTTCCCCGCGTCGATGTCCGCTTTATAGAAGGGGTACATGTACTGGTCGAACCGCCCCGCGGTGGAGGTGGGGGAGGGGCAGATCATCAGGAAGGTAAACCAGAAGGACTGCATAGCCTCCCGGAAGGAGCCGGCGGGCTCATAGGGCACCTTGCGGCAGATGCGGGCCATCTCCAGCAGCTCCGCGGCCCGGGCGGGGTCCTTCTCCTCCCCGGCCATTTTCTCGGCCAGGTCGGCGTAGCGGCCCGCGAAGCGCACCCACGCCTCGAACACGATGATGACGCCCTCCCAGAAATTGCGCTTCTCGATGGCGTCGGGGCTGTCGTAGCGCAGGTCGGCCAAGCACCGCTTTGCCTCCTCGATGACGCCGCGGGCGCCGTCGTTGAGGATGCGGGCGTAGTCCACGCACACCAGGGAGAAGCCGGGGCCCAGGCCGTAGCCCGACATGGCAAAGCCGCCGCCGGAGCCGCCGGTCTTGTCCTTCCAGGGGGGCAGGATAGCGCCGGACTTCATGAAGGGCCACAGCCGCTCGTTCTGGCCCAGGCTCTTGCCCATGGTCTCCACCAGATTGGCGTTGAGGGCGTTGCCCGCGAAGCGCTCGTTGAGCCGGTACAGCTCCTCCTCGTCCTCGGGGGTGATGGTGTAGATTTCGCTCTTGAGGGACTCCACCTCGTCCTTCGTCCACACGCCGTACTCATACTGCATCTCCAGGCCGAAGGGCTTGCTGGCCCCGGAGCCGCACAGCAGGTCGTCGGGCTCGATGAAAATGGTGATATTGTCCAGAATGTGGGCGTGGAGCTTGGAGCGGCGCAGCAGCATGGGCTCGCCGCCCGTCTGGTCCAGGGACTCGTTGGCCAGGCGGAACATCTCCACGCACAGGGGATACTTGTTGACGCGAAGGCTCTCCTTCATGCGTTTGACTCTGTCTGTCATGGCTGATCTTCTCCTCCTTATTGTGGCCCTGCGGGGCGGGATTGGGCATATGGCAGATGAACCAGTGAAAAAACATCTTCTGATTATCAAATTAGCACAAAAAAATTCTCCCCGCAAGGCGGGGAAGGGGGCTTGCGTTTTTTCTGGTTCAACGGTACAATGAACGTGTTCAGATATGTGCGATGCGCACATTTGCCCATCAGGGGACGCCCGCGCCCCGCCGAGAGAGAGGAGGAGCCCCTTGTCAAGCCTGCGTTTTCTGATGAAACAGCTCAAGCCCTATGTGGCCGGCGCGTCTCTGGCCCCAGGACAGGACCTGGCGCCGGACCGGCTGGAGCTGCCCGCCGCTCCGCTGGCCCGCCTGGAGGCGGACCGGGTATACCTGCTGTCCAGCCGGGAGCTGGAGCTGCTGGCCGGGGCGCAGGCATCTCCGGGAGCGGTGGCGCTGGTGGGCGGACTGGAGCCGGACGGGCCTCTTCCCAAACTGCCCGACGGGTGCGCCGGGGTATTTTTCACCTGCCCCGCGGCGGTCGTCCACAACGCCTTGGCCGCCGCCGCGGCCCAGACCGCCCAGTGGGAACGGGATTTCCAGGCGCTGGAAGGCCGGGGCGGGGGTCTTCAGGACGCCATGGCCCTCACCGCCCGGCTGGCGGACGACGCCGTGCTGCTGCTGGACCCCAACGGGCAGGTCATCGCCGCCGCCGGCCTGGAGCGCTCCCCTTATCTCAACGGCCAGGCGGCGGTGGGAGTGATCCCCCTGGAGACCATGCGGCGGGTGCTGCCCAGGGCGTCGGCTTCGCACGGGTCCTACGCCGTGCCCAACACCGACGTGGTGATCTATGGACGGCGGCTGGCCCACGGGGAGGAGGAGTCCTACGGGATGCTGCTGGCGGCGGGGCGCAGAGATCGGACGGACGTGGACGTCCACGCCCTGTGCGACCGCGCCGCCGCCCACCTGGACCGGCGGCTATTCTGCGGCGGACTGGAGGAGGATACCGCCGCCCGGGAACTGCGGGACTGCTGGCAGGATATCATGGAGGGCCGGCTTACCAGCTCCGGGGAGATTCAGGAGGCGCTGACCCGGCTGCCCGATCCGGTGCGCACCTTTGTGCGGGTGGCGGTGATCTCCTTTGAGGGGGAGAAGGGCGTGCCCTACCGCTATCTGCTCACCCGGCTGCGGGAGATCGTGCCGGGCAGCGGCATGACGGTGTATCAGGGCAGCATTCTGGTACTGCTCAGCCAGGACGAGCGGGTGTTTCGGCTGGATTTGGACCAGGACCAGCGGCTGATCGGGCTGCTGGAGCGGTACAACGGCTTTATGGCCATCAGCAACGGCACCCGCCGCCTGGATTCCCTGCGCAGCATCTTCCACCTCACCCGGCGCACAGTGGTGCTGGCCCGGGCGCTGCGGACCGATCCGTCGGAGCGGATTTTTTTCCACGAGGATTACAGCATGTACTGCGTCATCGACCTGTGCGTCAAGCGGTATCTGGAGGTGGAGGGCAACGACGACCCGCTGTATCTGATGCACCCGGCGGTGATTCACCTCACTAGATACGACCGGGAGCACCACAACAACCTGCGGGACGTGCTGTTTTACTACCTGATGAACGACCGCAACCTGGTTAAGACTGCCGCCGCCGTGTACATGCATCGGAACACCGTCATCAACAAGGTGAACAAAATTCAGGAGCTGCTGAAGCTGGATTTAGAGGACCCCCACCTGCGCCAGCGGCTGATCTTTTCCTGCCAGATGATCCGCTACTATGAGCGGGTGATGGAGCAGGAGTTCCGCCCCTGATTCCCTCCTCCGCAAAAGCGCGGGCGGGAGCCATACGGCTCCCGCCCCCTGTCCTTTCATATTGATCCCATCATCAAGGGCAGGGAGCGCAACGTCTGATCCCGAATGGACCCCTGGATGCGCTCCCCGTGGCGCAGGAGGAAATCGTCCGCGCTGTCCGTCAGCCCCTGCTCCTGCAGTCCTTGGATGAGCAGGGCGCACAGCCCCTCGATGCGGTCCTGCCGCTCCTCCTGCGGGCAGGCGGCCAGCCCCTCGCAGGCCGCAGCCGCCTCCCGCCCCAGCAGGGGCAGCTCCCCCAGCGCCCGGTGGGCCCACTTATAATAGGGCCGGTAACGGCGGTTGAGGAGAAACACCACCGCCTGGGCGTGGTCCACAAACTCCCCCAGCGCACGCAGGGCGGCCACCCTGTCTCCTCTGGCCAGGCACCGGCTGTGGTTATACTGCCCCGCCTGGGCGGCCCCGGCGCACCGGGCGGCCAGCCGCTTGCGGCGCACGTCCTCGGGATAATAGGCCAGCAGCTCCTCCCGGACGCGGGTGAACTCCCCCAGCCCGTCGGCGAACACCTCCCCATTGGTGCACACCGACAGCGCCTGGTCCGAGACCGTCAGCCACTGCGCCGGCGTCCCCGGCGGGCCCTTCGGCCCCAAAAAGCGGGCGTAGAACCCGGGGATGGAGAACACCCCGACCCGGCCCTGGCTGTGTTCGCTCTCCCGCAGGCGGCGGAAGCCCAGAAACTCCCGGGGCAGGGCGGCATAGGCCGCCCGGAGGGCCTCGCCGTGGGCGGAGAAGTCCTCCTGCGTCAGCCACAGGCAGAAGCCGGGACCCCAGTCGTGGTCACGGGAGATCTCGTCGTCAAAGCCCAGGCACTCCGACCCCTCCCCCGCCAGCCCCGCGGCCATGCGGCCCCGCAGCGCCGGGCACGCCCGCTCCATGGCGGCGGCGCCCACCTCCAGCCAATACCGCCGCGCCAGCTCCAGGCCCTTCACAGGGTTCCCTCCAGCTTCCGCTCCGCCAGCGCCCGGTGGGCCAGCGCGGCCTTCGTCTCCCGGTGGTCCGGGCCATAGAGCGACCGGGCCGCCTGGGCCGCCTGGTCAAAATATTCCCGCGCCGCCTCAAACCGCCCCGCGGCGTAGTGCACCGCCCCCAGGGCGTTGAGCGCGGCGTGATAATGGGGGGTGTCTGCGCCCAGCTCGTCCCGGAAGAGGGCAAGGGCCGCGTTCAGCTTTTCCTCCGCCTCCTCCAGCCGCCCCAGCCGCTGGCACAGCGCCCCCTGGTTGCACAGGGCGGAGGCCAGCTCGTCCCTGGCCTCGGGCAGAGCGGCCAGGATGTCCGCCGCCTGCTCCTGGAGCGCCAGCGCCTCCTCCCACTCCCCCCGGTCCAGATGGACCAGGCTCAAATTGTTCAGCCCGGCGGCATAGAGCACGTGGTCCCGCCCCACCGCCGCCTCGTACAGCTCCAGGCAGGCGTGGAATTCCGCCAGCGCCTCCTCCTGCCGCCCCATCAGCCGATGTGTTCCGGCCAGGTTGTTCAGGGCGGTGGCGTATCCGGCGCTGTCCCGGCCCAGGGCGGCCTCCAGCAGCGCCAGAGCCTGGACAAATCGCGCCTCCGACGCGTCGTACCGCCCTTGCCCCCGGTAAAATCCCCCCAGCTCCCCCAGCAGGGAGGCGTAGGCGGCGCTGTCCCGCCCATGCTCTTCCCCACACTGCTCCAGCAGCGCGGTGAGCCGCGCCTCCAGGGCCGCGCTGTCCCGGCAGTCCTCGTAAGCCCGGTCCACCCGGGCCAGGTAATCCTCCGCCTTCACGGCGTCCCCCTCCTTTTTCCGCTTGACCGCGTGTCCCTCATTATATCCCGTTCCCCCGCAAAAAGCAATCCGGCTCCGGGTCCCCGATGGGGGACCCGGAGCCGCTTCTCGTCTTCGGGCGGACCATCTCCACGGTCCGGGAACAAGGGTGCGCTCAAACGGACGCCAGCGCGCGCAGCAGCCGGTTTGCCGCAGGCAGCTCCTGGGCCGCCGCGCCGGCATACGCCTCCACGCTGATCCTGCCGCAGTACCCGGCGTCCAGGAGCGGCAGAAGGACGGCTTTGGACTCTTCCCTGTCCCATTCCTGCGGATAGACGCGCTTTTCCCGCGTGGCATGGTGGATGTGGACCAACTTTCCATCCCTTACGGCCTTGACGGCGTCCTCCATACTGTCGTTCTGCTTGCGGAAATGGTAGGTATCGACAATGAGATTGACATTTTTACAATCCGCCGCGTCCACGGCCCGGCGGGCCTCGGACACCGTCGCGATAAACCCGTGCTCCTCGTCATTGATCGGTTCAATGGCCAGCTCAATGCCCGCAACCCCGGCCGCGTCGGAGAACCGTTTCAGGAATTCCACATACTGGGGAAATCCCTCCCGCCACAAAAACTCCGGCGGCACGCTGCGCTGATTGGGACCGCTCATCGTGATCAGGCGCACCCCCATCCTCTGCGCGAGCAGCACCGCCCGGCTGATGTAGGCGGCATTGGCTGTTTGATCAGAATTCGGGCCGATCAGGGTCAGGCCGCGGGGCATGGCGTTGTTGAACACCTCTACGGGAAGCCCATGCCGGTCAAAAGCGTCGCGGTATTCCCCCACCTCCCGCTCAGGCAAAGAGTAGATGCGGGCAAGCGAGACCTCGGCATAGTCATAGCCGGCCTCCGCGATCATGGGAATCTTTGTGACGGCAAGGGGATCTTCCGGCGTGGCCAGAAGAAGCAGGCAGGAACCATATTTCATACAAATCACCCTGCCGGCCGCCGCAGGCGGGCGGCCGCCTTTCTTGATTAAAATCGTACTGGGAAAAACCGGCGTAAAAGGAAAAAGCAGGCAGCAGATCGCGGTCCGCATTTGAAACGGCGCGAAGAATCCCGCATTTTACCGTCGGACCCCCATTTATTATAAATTTTAAGTTGCGAATCATGAAATCAAATGGTAAGATATACATAGGTGCAGTTCAATGCAAATCCAGAAGAAGGATATGGGTGAAAATGCGAGTTACGATAAAAACAATCGCGGAAAAATGTGGAGTCGCGCCTATTACGGTATCGCGTGTCATTGCCCAGTCGCAGAACGTCAGTGAAAAGACCAGGAATATGGTACTGAAGGCCATTTATGAGCTGGGATATTGGCAGAAGGACATCGAGGCCCCCGTCCTGAGCGACTCGCCGCAGATCGCCGCGCTTATGGTCGAGGATATCACGCAGAACTCACGATATATCCTGCAGTCCGCCGCTGATTACCTGAAGGCAAACGGCTGCCTGTCCATAATCTGTGAGACCGGATTGAAGGCGCGGAATCTGCAGGAATACGTTTCCACGATGTCCAACATCCATTCGGTCAAGGGCGCCATCGTCATTTCCAGCCGCGGTTCCCGGGTGGAGCTGGCCAAAATCGCGGAGGAATACCCCAATTTCCCCATTGTCGCCACCCACTGGTGCTCCGCCTGGTCCAAGGTCGACTCCGTTATTTTGGACAGCTACCACAGCGCGGTCTGCGCGGTCGATTACTTGGTGGCCCACGGCCATCAGCACATCGCGCTGCTGAACTCTCCGAAAGAGAGTTCAGGCGCCTACGAGGAGCGGGAGGGCTATTTGGACACCATGCGCAAGCACGGCCTGGAGGCGGACGAAAAGTACATCCTTCCCACAGACCTGCACCGTTCCGACGGGGCGAAGCTGATCCACAAGATCATGCGGACCATGCCGGAGGTCACCGCCGTTTTGACCGCCAACCTGGAAATGGCGCAGGGGATGCTCCCGGAGCTGAAAAACATGGGAAAGCGGGTTCCGGAGGACATCAGCGTGATCCCCTTCACCATTGACAACGCCGCGGACGGGATGCACAATTTCACCACCGTCGGAGCAAACTATTTGGACGCGGGCATCGCGGCGGCCCAAATTCTCATGGAGCGGATGCGTGAGCAGACCCAGCCCAACAAACCCATCAAAACCGTCAAAAAAGTCGTGCTGGAGCCCCAGGTCTTCGAGGGCGGCACCGTATTGGATCTCTCGCAGCACGCCTAAACCGGCGGAAAACCCAAAATTCCACAATATCTAAACCAGTTCAATTTGACAGGCAAATTGAACTGGTATTTTTATGTCCTATTGCGGAAAATCAAAGGATACGCACAGGCCCGTTTGATCCTCGATCCCCTTCATCGCGGCCCAGACGTCCTCGTCCGCGTACTTCTCCATGCTCTTGGCAAAGGCGGCGCTGATTCCCTCCAGCGCAGGCAGCGTAAGGCCGAAATCCCGGGCGGTGGCGCAGGCGATCTTCATATCCTTGTCCAAAATCGACAGCGGATTGTTTGTGCCGGTAAATCTCCGCTGGGCCACATTTTGGGCGGTGGCGCGGAAAATTCCGTTGGCCGCGCTGGTGCCGTTGAGGACGCCATATGCCACGGCCGGGTCCAGGCCGGAAGCGGCCCCCAGGGCGAGCAGCTCACAGGTGCCCTCGAACATGAGGCTGAAAAACGCCTGCATGCAGGTCTTAGCCTTCTGCCCCATACCGGCCTGCTTTCCCACATAGACGATCTCTGAGCCCATATCGTGGATCAGGTCTTCATAGCCGGCGTATGCCTCGTCCGAAGCGCCCACCATCAGATACAGCTCACCGGTGGAGGCGGTCGCAGCGGTGCCGCGGACGGGGCTGTCGATGAGATGGATTTGCAGAGGGGACAGCTGTTTCTCCATCTCCTCGCAGATCTGATACCCCACGGAGGCCGTGATGATAACAGCGCTGCCGGGCTTCATGTGCGCCGCAGCGCCGTCGTCACCGAACAGCACGCTGCGGACCTGATCGGGGCTGAAGACCATAAGGATCAGAGCCTCCACATCTTCCCCGGCCTCAGCCGGACTCCCCGCGCAGATGCCGCCCGCCTTCGCGAAGCGGTCCATGCAGGGCGCGGCGATGTCGAACCCCTTGACCGCATAGCCCCGGGAGAGAAGATTGCTGGCAATGCCGAACCCCATCGCCCCCAACCCAATGACGCCAATTGTTTTTTTCATTTTATATCATCCCTTTCATGATATGATTTGACATCATTTTATATCTTATTTCATCAAATGTCAATGCTGCAAAATAAAATCATATATAATTTGTTTGAAATTGTCTTAATTCACAAATGTCAGGTCTCAATATTGTCAATTTATACAATTTTTAAAAGAAAAAACCTTCATTTTGTATTGACACCTTATGATATAATGTGATACTATAATTGTCAGGAAATGATGAGAAATCATGATCAATTTCCAACTACATTTTGCTGAATGGGGGGATCACATGTTAGGGAAAATCGCATTCGACACAATCGACGCCTTATCCGGCGAATTGTGTCACCTGAGCCGAAAGATTTGGGAAAATCCCGAGGGTCCATACCGCGAAACCATCGCGAGCGGTGCGTGCGCCGATTTTCTGGAGCAGGAGGGCTTCCGCGTGGAACGGGGGTGCTTCGGCCTGCCCACCGCGCTGCGGGCGGAATGGGGCAGCGGCCATCCGGTGATCGGTTTTTTGGGCGAGTACGACGCGCTGCCGGGCCAGAGCCAAAAGGACGTCTCCCACAAAGAGCCGGTGGAGGAGGGCGCCTACGGCCACGGATGCGGCCACAACCTGCTGGCCGTCGGCATGGCGGGCAGCGCGGCCGCGATCAAGCGGGAGATGGAGGCCAATCACCTCACCGGCACGCTGGTGTTCTACGGCTGCCCGGCGGAGGAGGTCCTGACCGGCAAGGGCTTTATGGCCCGCGCCGGAGCCTTCCGTGAGCTGGACTGTGCGCTGGCGTGGCACCCCGGCCGGTACAACCGGGCGTCCTACAGCGTCTGCACCGGCGTCAACTCCGTCAAGTACCACTTCAAGGGGAAGACGGCCCACGCCGCCTGCGACCCGGAGAAGGGCCGCAGCGCACTGGACGCCGTGGAGCTGATGAACGTGGGCGTCAATTATCTGCGCGAGCACGTTCCCATGGACGTCAGAATCCACTACGTCATCACCGAGGGCGGCAGCGCCCCCAACATCGTTCCGGACCGGGCCACCGTGTGGTATTACGACCGGGCCCTGACCCGCTCCACCATGGAGCAGGTGGAGGCCAGGATGCTGAAGGCGGCCCAGGGCGCCGCCCTCATGACCGAGACCGAGCTGGAAGTGGAGGCGCTGGGCGGCTGCTACCCCACCCTGCCCAACCACGTCCTGGGCGATCTGGTGGACGAGTGCATGCGCGCTATTCCCCAGGAACCCTGGACGCCGGAGGAGGTTCAATACGCGCGGGAGATCAACCAAAACGTCCCGGAGATGTGGGAGGAGAGCGTCCGGTTTTCTCTGTCGGAGGATCCGGACACCCAGCTGCACACCGGCGTCATGCCCATCGACCACGACGCGGACTACGGCTCCACCGACGTGGGCGACGTGGGCCACATTGTCCCCACCACCTTCTACAAGACCGCCTGCTACAGCATCGGCGCGCCCGGGCACAGCTGGCTGGTGGCCGCCTGCCTGGGCCGGTCCATCGGGCAGAAGGGCATGCTGTACGGAAGCCGCGTGACCGCGCTGGCCGCCCTGCGGCTGCTGACCGAGCCGGAGCTCGTGGCGAAGGCGGCCGAGGAGTGGAAGGCCAGCATGGGCGGCCGGGTCTATCACTGCATGATGCCGGACGACCTCGCGCCCCCCATTCCGCAGTAAGACGGCGCGGCGCCAATCATTAACGTCTATTATTTTTTAGGAGGTATATTCCATGAGCAAAACCGTGCTGCTCGACATGAGCACCAAAAAGCTGGTCTACGATCCCCTGGTCCCCCCCGAGGCCCACATCGAGTCCGGCGACACCCTGATCTGCGAGTCCGAGGATGCCAACTGCAGCTATATCACCGACGAGAGCCACGTCTGGCACAATTTCCAGGACCTGCGCGAGATCGCCGGCGGCGGCAGCGACCCGGTCTGCGGTCCCGTCTATGTGGATGGCGCCGAAGCGGGGGATTTCCTGGCCATTGAGATTCTGAAGGTGGAGCCGGGTATCTGGCGCAACGGCGGGTACACCTCCATTCAGGGCGGCTGCGGCTGGATGGAGGCCACCGCGTTCAATCTTCAGCAGCCGCTGGTCCCCACCTCCCGCATCCTGACCTTCGACGGCGAGGGTCACGCCATGATGAACCTGGAGGGCGGCAAGGAATACATCAAGATCCCCCTCAACCCCTTCGTGGGCTGCATCGGCGTGGCCCCCAAGCGGGACCGGGTGTGCTCCGACAGTCTGAAGGAGGAGTACTGCGGCAACGTGGACATCCCCCAGTTTAAGGAGGGTGCCACCGTGGTCCTGCGCTGCAACGTGGACGGCGGCCTGCTGTCCATCGGCGACGTCCACGCGGCCCAGGGCGACGGCGAGATCACCGGCTGCGCCATCGAGTGCCAGGGCCGTACCACCGTGCGGGTCACGGTGATCAAGAAGGCGGACATGAAGTATTACGGCTGCCCGCAGGTGAACACCCCCGAGATGATGGGCTCCGTCGGTGTGTGGAGCGGCAAGAACCTGACCTGGGCCATCAGCAGGGGCTACGTGGACCTGGTCCGCCGCATCAACGCCGAGTACGGCATCAGCGAGTCCGACGCCTATATGCTCCTGTGCCTGTGCGGCAAGGTGCAGATCGGCAACGGCTCCTCCGCCGTCTGCATGGTCCAGCGCTCCGTCCTGGAGAAGTTCAAGAAGGGCTGAGTCCAGGCTCAGCACCATCCTACCATTCAACCGAAACAGGGGAGGCCGGCGCCCATGGCGCCGGCCTCCCCTATCTGTCCCCGCCGACCGTTTCGCCGCTTTACACGGCGGCATTGGCCCGGGACTTGTAGCTGTCCAAAATCGCGCCCAGCAGCGTGATGCCGCCGGTGAACACCAGCTGCCAGTAGGCGTTGACGCCCTGGCTGTTCAGGCCGTTGCGGATCATGGCGATGAAGAACACGCCCAGCAGGGTACCCAGCACGCTGCCCTGGCCGCCCTTCAAGCTCGTGCCGCCGATGACCGCCGCCGCCACGCACTCGGTGTGCAGCGTCTCCGCGGTGCCGGAGCGGGCCGCGCCCAGACGGGACATGAGCATCATCGCCGCGATCGCCGCGCTGAGGGCGGAGATCATATAGCAGGCGATCTTAACGCGCTTTACGTTGATGCCCATCACCTCCGCCGCCTTGGCGTTGCCGCCGCAGGCGAACACCTTGCGCCCAAAGGAGGTGAAGTGGAGGATGTAAAGTCCCAGCAGCGTGATCGCGATGGCGATCCAGGTCAGGTTGGACAGGCCCAGCGTCTTGTTCCACGCGAACTGGGTGTATGCCGCGGGCAGGCCGTACTGCGTCTCCTGCTTTGTCATATTTGCCGCGATACCGCGCACCACGTATCCGGTGGCGATTGTTCCGATAAACGGAGGCAGGCCGATTATGACGACAAACAACCCGTTGCACAGGCCGATGACCAGGGCAAAGACCAGCATCATCCCCATGGAGAGCGGAATACTGCCGCCCTGGGCAAGAAAGATCGTCGCAATCACACTGGAGAAGGCGATCTGGGACCCGACCGACATATCATTGTTCCCGCTGACCAGGACGAACGTGATCCCGACCGCGCAGACCAAATAGTATGCGGCTTGCTCAAACACATTCACCACATTATTGAGAGATAAAAACTTGTCGTTAATAATCGCGAATGTGGCAAATGTCGCCAGCATGGCGATGTACAAGCCGTAATTCAGCATCACCGACTGAAATGTAAGCTCTTTTTTCAGCGAGAGGGGTCCCCTTGCCAATTTAGCAGTATCTTTTCCCATTGCAAAACCTCCGACGTGTTACGTGTACCGCGAGAAAGCATCGCCCTGGGCGGGCGCCCACGGATGGTCCGCGGGCGCCTGCCCGGTCTCAAAACCTCGGCGCGTGCTCCAAATCAGCCGTTCGCGGGCAGCGCCCACAGATAGTTGTTCTTCTGCAGGTAATCCACATTGTGGCGGGTGACGATCATGGTGGGCAGCTTGTTGTTGACGCCCTGGATGGAAGTGTCGCCGTTGAAGTAGTCCTGAATGACCTTGAGGGCGTCGGTGCAGAACAGGTCGAAGCGCTGGTTGGCCACGATGTCGTTTTCGCCGGCCTGGATGCCCTTCACAACGCTGGAGATGCCGTCCACGGAAGCGACGATCACGTGGTTGGGATCATCGGGAGGCACCAGCCTGCCCAGCTCCTTCAGCGCGGAGACCACGGGGGCGACCTGGTTATCGCCGACCACGAAGATGGCCTTGATGTTCGGGTTGGTCTTGAAGCCGTCCAGCACCGCGTTGTAGACCTTCTCAATATTGGACTCAACGCTGGGCTCGCCGACCACATTCAGGTGGGGCCAGTACTGCAGCTCGTCGTTCAGGCCGGAGAAGCGGTCGCGCACTGCGGAGGAGGTCATGTTGCCCACGCACTTGAGAACCTCGACGGAGCCGTCTGCGGCCAGGTTGCCGTCCTCGTCCAGCATGGTCATCTGCGCGATGGTGCGGGCCACGTCACGGCCGCAGCAGACGTTGTCGGTCTCCAAGGTGTAGTAGACGTCGGTGCTGATGCGCCGGTCAACGGCGATGACGGGGATGCCCTGCGCCTGGATGCTGTCCACCACCGGAGCGATGCCGTCCGGGTCCACGGAATTGCAGATGATGATGTCGCAGCCCTGGTTGGCCAGGTCCTGCATCTCGTCGATCTGGCGCTCCAGGTTGCCCTCGGCCTCCAGCATGATGATCTCGTCGATTCCATACTCTTTGTAGTGGGCCTCATAGTTGGCCATCAGGATCTGCGTGGCCTCGGCGGAGAAGCTGGACCAGCAGATGCCCACACGGTTGACGCCGTCATCCAGGTTGGGGTTCTTTACGGGGCCCCCGTCGGGGCTGCCGCTGCCCGCGGGGGTTCCGCTGCTGCAGGCAGCCAGCGCCAACAGCATAACTGCGGCCAGGACCACCGCAAGGATCTTGGACATTCTCTGTTTCATTCGTGTTTCCCTCCTGATTTTTTAATATCACTAACAGGATTTCTCCCGATTAGCGCACAGCCTTTGTTACGATTGCTCGTCCTCTTGGGCGGCCAGATTTTTCAGCTCGCGCTCATGCCGCTCCTGATACTTCTTCAGCAGGTCCATGGACACCGTGAACAGCACGATGCCGCCCCAGAACACGTTGTACAGGTAGACCGACACGCTGAACATGCGCAGCAGCTGGTCCAGCGCCGCGATCACAAACACGCCCAGCAGCGTGCCGATCATATTGCCGCTGCCGCCCAGCATGCTGGTGCCGCCGACCACCACCGCCGCCATGCAGGAAAATTCCATCTGAATGCCCATATTGAACTGGGCGCCGCCGATGCGGGAGACGTTGAAGGTACCCGCGATTCCGCACAAAATGCCCGTAATGATAAACGTGATCTCACGGATGCGGAATACGTTTACGCCGGAGGCCGCCATCGCGTCGGAGTTGTTGCCGATGGCGTAGACATACCGGCCGAACTTCGTGCAGTTCATCACCACGCAGCCCACCACAAACAGCGCCAGGAAGAGCACCGCGCTGATGGGAAGCCCCAGCACCCGGGTCTGGCCCCACACCGAGAACTCATCCGGCATCGTGATGACGGAATCCTTGCCGATGATCAAAGAGGCGGTACCGTTGCACACCTGCTGGACGGCCAGCGTCGTGATCATGGACGGCAGGCCCACCTTGACAATGGCGAAGCCGTTGAACGCGCTGACCGCCATGCACACCAGGATCGAGCACAGCAGCCCCAGAACCATGCTCTCGGTGGCCTGGAACACGCGCACCGTGATCACGCCGCCCAAATAAATTTGAGAACCCACGGACACGTCGGTCACGCCGGTGATGATCAGCATCGTCATGCCGATGGCGGCCAGGCCCCAAATCGCCCCCTGGGAGCTGAGGGAGATCAGGTTGTCCGGTGTGAAGAACACAGGCATCTTTACCACGACAAAGATCGCGAAGATGGCCAGGAGAATCGGCGTCGCGTTTTTAAACACGACGCTCCGGACCTTGCTCAATCCGCTCATACCGCTTTCCCTCCTATGCACAGCCCCACCAGCTCCTCCTGGGTGGTCTCGTCACGCTGGAATTCTCCGATGATCTCGCCGTCCCGCATCACCAGGATGCGGTGGCACATCCCCATCATCTCAGACTCTTCACAGGAGATCAGAATAACGGACAGGCCCTTTTCCACCATCTCGGTAATCAGCTGGTAGATCTCCGCCTTGGCGCCGATGTCCACACCTCTGGTGGGCTCGTCCAGGATCAGGACCTTCGAATCGGTCATAAACCATTTGGACAAAACCACCTTCTGCTGGTTTCCGCCGGAAAGGGTCGCGGCCCGCTGCTCCGGCCCGGTCGCTTTGATCAGGAAGCGCTTAAAGGCCTCTTTCACCAGGGACATCTCCGTCTTGGCCCGGATGCAGCCGATCCCGGGCACGCTGACGCGGGACAGGATGGGGAAGGTCAGGTTCTTGCGGATGTCCGCATTGAGCACCAGCCCCTCCTCACGCCGGTTTTCCGTCAAAAAGCTGATCCCGGTTTTCATCGCCTTGCGGGGAGAGCTGATCTTCACCTGGCTGCCCTCCATATAGATCTCGCCGGAGAACAGATGGTCCAGGCCGAAGATGGCCCGCGCCGTCTCGGAGCGGCCGGCGCCCATCAGGCCGAACAGGCCCAGGATCTCCCCCTTGCGCAGGGCGAACGAGACCCCGTTGAGCTTTTTGTTGACCAGTCCCTTGACCTCCAAAACGGTCTCCGCCTCAGGTCCCGGCGCGGGGGGCAGCTCCGGGAAATACTGGTCCAGCTTCCGCCCGATGATCAGGCTCACCAGCTCGTCGTTGGTGGTATTGGCGGTGTCCCGCGTGCCCACGTTTTCGCCGTTGCGCAGCACCGACACCTTGTCGCAGATTTCAAAAATCTCGTCCGACTTGTGGGAGATGTAGATGATGCAGGCGCCGTTTTTCTTCAGCTGGCGGATGATTCCAAACAGGATGTTCGTCTCGCGGCTGGTCAGGGAGGACGTGGGCTCGTCAAAGATCAGCACCTTCGCGTTCAGAGACAGCGCCTTGGCGATCTCCACCTGCTGCTGCTCCGCGATGCTCAGCTCGTCCAGCCGGGTGGTCGGCGAGACCTGCAGGCCCACCTCGTCCAGATACTGTTTGGCGATCTCATTTTTCTTCTTGTCGTCCACAAAGTGGAACGGACCCTTGGTGGGGAGGTTAGAGATCATGATGTTCTCCGCCACGCTGCGCAGGCCGAACAGCTTCAGCTCCTGGTGGATGAACGCGATGCCGGCCCGTTCCGCCGCCTTGGAGTCCGTGATGTTCGCTTCCTTCCCGTCAATGAAGATCCGGCCCGAATCCTTGGAATAGATGCCGCCCAAGATATTCATCAGGGTGGACTTGCCGGCGCCGTTGCCGCCCAGCAGGCCGTGGACCTCCCCGGCCGCCGCCGAAAAGCTGACGCCCTTCAGCACCTCCACGCCGTAGAAGCTCTTATGTATATCCTCAATGACCAGATAATCCTTTTCCTTTTGCTCCATGTTTTGCCCTCAATTTACACGGTAACCTGGATGATCGTGCCGGGAGGCAGCGCCTGTACATCCAAATCATTTTTCTGAGTGTCCTCCGCGAAGCTGCAGATGATGGAGACCTCCTCCTGCAGCGGCATGGGCGTCCAGTGCCACACGTTCTTTCCCACCACCACGGACTGCGTCGTGTCGATCAGGAAGGCCTCCGCCCGCTCAATGTCCGGCTGGTCCTTCCCGTCCACCACCTTGTTGGGCGCGAACACGATGATAATCTGCCCGGTCAGCGGGGTCATGAACTCCTCGGTCTTGAAGTGCCGCTCCATGCTGGCCAGACGGAAGGGGCGCTTGAAGAAGGTGGACACGCCGATCTGGAACACCCCGGAGTCGCACTGATACAGGCACAGCTTGGGCCAGAAGTTGAAGCGGTCCGTGGGGCGGTCGGGATTTCCGTCCCTGGGGATCAGGACCGCGCTTCCGTAAGGGGCAAAGCCCTCCTTGGTCAACGGTTTTACAGGAATTTGAATAATCATATTTTTTCTCCTTCTCACTGGTCTATGCTTGGCAGCAGCCTGCCGAACATCCCTTTTCGGGACCGCCCGAGCGGCCAGGTCCCTTAGAACTCTTTGGAGACGATCACCTTGTCGCGGGTGATGTCGGCCAAGGTGCGGCAGCCCGTCATCCGCATGGCGTTCTGCAGCTCCCAGACCAGCTTCTGGGTGTACAGCTCCACGCCCCGGGCCTCGCCGCCCTCCGCGGCGATGATATAGGGGCGGCCCACCAGCACCGCGTCCGCGCCCAGGGCCAGGGCCTTGAAGATGTCCTCTCCATGGCGGAAGCCGCCGTCGATGATGATGGTCAGCTTATCGCCCACTGCGGCGCGGATCTCCTCCAGCACCTCAATGGAGGCCAGCGCCTGATCCATGGTGTTGCCGCCGTGGTTGGAGATCACGATGGCCGAGGCCCCCGCCTCCACCGACTTTCTGGCGCCGGCGGCGGTCATGATGCCTTTTAGTATGTAGGGCGTCTTGGTGATCGAAAAGATTTCCTTCAGCTGAGCGGCGGATTTGGGATAAGTCTTCGTCTTTCCGTTGACCGACAGGTAGGTCAGACCCACGCAGTCTATATCATGGCCGATGGCCATCACGCCGGCGGCGTCGGACATCCGGATCTTCATCCGAATCTCGTCGGCGCCCCACGCCTTGATGGCCGGGATGCCGATCCCTCCATGCTCCTTCAGGCAGCGCAGCGGACCCTCAAACACATCCTCTCCCACCGTATCCGGCGTCCAGCCGAAGCAGCCCGCGGCCATGGTCCCGTCCAGCAGCGCCTTGGTAAACTCATAGTCGTCTTTGAAATGGGTGGAGGGGTTGAAGCTCGCCACATGGCCGAAGGGGCCGGACATGATGGGCGCACGGAACTTGTGGCCGAACAGCTCAATGCTGGAATCAATCTCGCTGCCGTCGCCCCCCTCATATAGGGTGTCATATGCCAGATGAATCTGCT
Source organism: uncultured Oscillospiraceae bacterium (assembly GCA_949948775.1). Taxonomy (GTDB): domain Bacteria; phylum Bacillota; class Clostridia; order Oscillospirales; family Oscillospiraceae; genus Enterenecus. The sequence goes on along the minus strand of CATLHC010000001.1, from coordinate 65,882 downwards.
GCAGCTTTTCATAGTTGCGGATGGCGGTCCCCCGGCGCTCCGTACCGCCGATCCCGCCCGCCGCGCCGCATGTCACGCTGTTGCAGATCTTGCAGGCATGGCACTTTGGCTTCATATACTCCCGGGCATGGTCCATTACGCCAGCCAGCTCGTCCCGAACCTCCCTGTAATTCATCGTACTCGCAGGACGCTTCTCACTCATGGCACTCCACTCCTTATATGCAAAATGCAGATCATCGCTGCCGCGCAGCCGGATATCGCTGTGCAAGTTTTATGATATAGAATATTTCAAATCATTTCAATTGGCATCATCACTAAAAATCAGCCTAATTTTTTGTTAATATGTCATATACGCCAATTTTCGACTCTATATCATAGATTTATTTGTCATATAAACATAAAATTTTTTCTCTCCTTGACTTTCATCCATCGAAATGCTATTGTTTTCTCCATAGATAATGATTTATTTATTATCATTTTTATTCTTTGTAATGGAGGGATCCCTATGTCTATCCGTCAGATCAAAGTCCAGCCGCTCACCCGCGAAGCATTCAAGCCCTACGGAACAGTTGTTGATTGGCCTTCGGCTGAGGAAACCGGGTCTTACGAGCTGCGCAGCAGCGACCGGTTCGATTTCTTCCCCAAGCTGGGTTCCCTCGCCTGTGACCACGGCTCCATGCAGGTGGGCATCGCCACCCACTACAAGCGCCCCTACCGCACCGTCAACATGGAGCGGCACTATCACACCGAGGAGCTGATGGTCCCGCTGACCAACCCCATCATCCTGATTTTTGCCAAAAATCAGGGGCTGGACCCCAGCGAGGAGCCCGACATTGAGCAGGTTGAGGCCTTTTTGATCAATCCCACCCAGGGCGTGGTGGTCAACACCGGTGTCTGGCACTGGACTCCCTTTGCCGTGGGCGGCGACTCCCGCATCATCTGCATCTTTGCCGAGAACACCTCCGCGCAGGACTGCGACGTCCGCAAGTTCCCCGACGGCCAGGTTCTTGAGATCCTGGTCTGATCCCAGGAGGTCCCTATGCCTCATTTGATCAAAATCGGCGCGACCTGCGCCATGGGCGCACCGGCCAACTCCCCCTTCCCCATCATGACGGACGACTTCTACGCCACCGCCCGCTGGCTCAGCCAGTACGGCTTTGACAGCATGGAGGTCCATATCCGCGCCCCCGAGATGGTGGACGGCCCCCGCCTGTTTGAATACTGCCGGAACCAGGGACTGGAGATCTCCTCCATCGGCACCGGGATGGCCTATGGGATGGAGGGGCTGAGCATCACCAGCCCCGACCAGTCGGTGCGCGCCCGTGCCGTCCAGCGGCTGAAGGACCAGCTCGACCTGGGCGTGCAGATGAACTGCCCCATCGTCATCGGCTCCATGCGCGGCGTGATTGAGGAGGGGCAGACCTTCCAGCAGGTGGACCGGCGCATGGTGGAATCCATGCGTGAGCTGGCCGAGCACGCGGAAAAAGTGGGCGGCGAGATCGTCATCGAGGCCATCGACCGCTTTGAGACCAACTATCTGAAAACCGCCGCCGATGTGCTCGAGCTCATCGACAAGGTGGGCAGCGACCGGGTCCTGGTCCACCTGGACACCTACCATATGAACTTGGAGGAGCAGGACTGGCGCTCCCCCATCCTGCGCTGCGGCAAACGCCTGGGGCACGTTCATGTGGCGGACAACTCCAGGAATTATCCCGGCTGGGGACTCATCGATTTCCGCCCCATCCTATCCTATCTTCTGGAGATCGGATATAGCCGCAGCCTGACAATCGAATGCTACCCCGTACCGGACGGCCCCACCGCCGCGCTGCGCGGTCTGCGCCACCTGTCTGCTATTATGGACGCTTATGAGGGAAAATGACAATGGAAATGAATACCATCCACGCACTGCTCGACACCGTCGCCCGCCAGGAATCGGACCTTGTCTTCCCCTCCTTTTCCAGCGAGGACGCCTATGAGATCGGCCGATCCATCAAGCAGGCCGCCGACGCGGCCGGCCGCAAGGTCGTGGTCTCCATTTCGAAGGGCGGTATGCTCCTGTTCTTCCACGCCATGGATTCCATCAAGCCCATCAATCTGAATTGGCTGAACCGGAAAATCCGCACCACCGATTTGTATCATTGCAGCTCATTTTCCGTCGGCCTGCGCCAGCGCTGTTCCGGCGGCACCTTCGCCGACGCCGGGCTTGACCCGGCGCAGTACGCAGGGGTGGGCGGATGCTTCCCGGTGGTCGTGAAGGGCTGCGGCTTTGTGGGCACCATCGCCGTGTCCGGGATGGAGCAGCAGGAGGACCATCAGGCCGTCGTCGACGCGGTCAGCGGCTTCCTCCAGGTTCAGACCGTCTCCGTTCTTCCCCTGTTCAAATAGCGAGGCGGGCCGCCTGCAATGGAAAAGACAAACTTCCGGGGCCTCTTGTTTGCCGCCGCCTCCGCCGTCCTGTTCGGCCTTCAGCCCATCCCGATCAGCTTCACCTACGCCGGCGGCTCCAATGGGATCACCATGGTTTTTCTGCGCTCCACGCTGGCCCTTCCCGCCCTGTATCTGCTCCTCCGCCTGCAGGGCGGGGACCTTCGGCTGGAGCGCGGCGATTTCCGCCGGATCGTGATTCTGAGCGTGCTGGGTTCTGCGCTCACCTCCATCCTGCTGTACAGCTCCTACTCTTTCATCCCCACCGGCGTGGCCACAACGCTGCACTTTATCTATCCCCTGCTGGTGGCCGTCGGATGCGCCCTGATCTTCCACGAGAGGTTCACCATCCCCAAAACGGCCGCCCTGATCCTCAGCACCGCCGGCATCGTCTGTTTCCTCGGCCCGGACGACGTCTCCCTGCACCCCGCCGGGATCGCGCTGGCGCTGCTCTCCGGCCTGTGCTACGCCTTTTACGCCGTGTACATGTCCGCCTCCGACCTGAAGCGCTACCACCACTTCAAGCTGGCCTTTTACACCTGCCTCGTGGTCTCGGTCTTCTCGGGCCTGTTCGGGCTGGCGTCGGGACAGCTGGCGCTGGCCCTTACGCCCATGGCCTGGCTGTTTTCCCTCTTTGTGGCGCTTTTCATCGGCGTGGCGGCCAACTGCCTGTTCCAGCTCGGCGTCCGTTACGCCGGCCCCTCCGTCACGGCCATTCTGTCCACCCTGGAACCCATCACCAGCGTGGTGGTGGGATGCCTGTTTCTCCACGAGGGGATGACCTGGCTGAAGCTGGCCGGATGCGCCAGCATCTGCATCGGCGTCCTGCTCATTGCCGCGCAGAAGGCGGCCCCGTCCAATGACACCGCAGCACTCTCTTAAGAACAATAGGCAGCCTGTCTGATCTTCGATCAGGCAGGCTGCCTTAGCTTTTCGTCTCTCTGGTCGGGATGGTCTCCGGCCGCAGCCTATGCTCCGGCCCGCCGTCTCAGCCGCCGGTCTTTTTTGTTCAGCGTTTTTTCCGCAGCGTATCGCGCACCACCCGGGCGATCCCATCGGCGTCCAGACTGTACTCTTTCTGGAGCCTCTGATAGCTTCCGCACTCTGCGTGGGTATCCCGGATGGCCACCGCGCCCATCGGGACGCAGACCGCCTCCCTGCACAACACCTCGCACACGGCGCCGCCCAGGCCGCCGTACAGCCCATGCTCCTCCGCGGTGATGATGGCCCCGGTCTCCCGCGCGCAGCGGACCACCAGCTCCTCATCCAAGGGCTTGACGCTGAACAGGTCCACCACGCGCAGGGAAATTCCCTCCTTCGCCAGCTCCTCCGCCGCCCGCAGCGCGTTGGACACCATCAGCCCGCAGGCCAGCACCGACGCGTCCGCCCCGTCCCGTAGGATTTTACCCTCGCCCTCCCGGAAGGACTCATCCTGACTGTAAATCCGGGGGAACACATCTCTGGACAGGCGCAGATACATCGGGGCGGCGTCCTCTATGGCGTTTTTCACCAGCCAAGCCGCCTGGACCTCATCGCTGGCCACAAACACCTTGAAATTCGGCAGCGTCCGCATGACTGCCACGTCCTCCAGCGAGTGGTGGCTCGGGCCGTCCAGCGCGTCGGAAAGGCCCCCGTAGGCGCCGGCCAGCTTGATGGGCAGCCCGGCGTAGGATCCGTAGAGCCTGGCCGGAGCCAGACCCATGCTGGTCAGAAACACGGCGAAGGTATTGACAAAGGGGATTTTTCCCGCCGCGGCAAAGCCCGCCGCCATCGCGGTCATATTCGCCTCGGCAATTCCCACGTTGAAAAAGCGCTCCGGGCAGACCGCCCCAAACACCGCCGACTTCGTGGAGCAGCTGACGTCGGCGTCAAGCACTACCACCCGGGGATCCTGCGCCCCGTAGGCCGCTAGGGCCTCGCCATAGGCGTCCCGAATCGCCTTTGCCATCAGCTCACCCCCTCCAATTCTCTCATTGCGGCGGCATAGCTCTCATCGTCGACCGCCTTCCCATGCCATGTGTTCTTGTTTTCCATGAAGGAGACGCCCTTACCCTTCACCGTATGGGCCAGGATCACGGTGGGTCTGCCCTTCACCGCCTCCGCCTGCTCGTACGCGCCGCACAGCGCGGCCACGTCATGGCCGTCGCACTCAACGCAGTGCCAGCCAAAGGCGGAGAATTTTTCCCGCAGGTCCCCCTGGGGCATCACCTGCTCCACCGGGCCGTCCAGCTGGACGCCGTTTAGATCCACGATCATGCACAGGTTGTCCGCCTTAAACTTGGCGCCGGACATGCAAGCCTCCCACACGGCGCCCTCGTCCAGCTCACCGTCGCCCAGGACCGCGTAGACCCTCGCATCCGACCCGTCCAGCCGCAGGCCCAGCGCCAGTCCCAGCGCCGCCGAAAGCCCCATGCCCAGCGGGCCGCTGCTCAAATCCACCCCGGGTGTGTGCCGCATGCAGGGATGCCCCTGCAGCCTGCTCCCAAAATCGCGCAGCGTATGCAGCTCGTCCTTCGGGAAAAAGCCCCTTTCGGCCAAAACGCGGTACAGCATGGGCGCGGCGTGCCCCTTGCTCAGCACCAGCCGGTCCCGTCCGGCCCATCCCGGCCGGGCTGTATCGACGCGCATCCGCTTCATCAAAAGGGTGACCAGAATCTCGCACACCGACAGAGAGCCTCCGGGATGGCCGCTCTGCTTTTCATGGAGCACGGTCAGCACATCCCTCCGGCACTGCCGGCACAGCTCGTTCAGCGCCCCGATCTCTTGCCTTGTTAAATTCATCCCTCTGCCCTCACACATTTACCACATTGATGGGATGTCCTTCCAAATAAGCGCGCACATTTTCGACGCTGCAGTCCATGATGCGCTGCCGGCTCTCCTTGGGCGCCCAGGAGATGTGCGGCGTGATGATGCAGTTTTTCGCCCTCAGAAGCGGATTATCTCCCCTGATCGGCTCTGTGGAGACCACGTCCAGCCCCGCTGCGGCCACCTTGCCCGCGTTGAGCGCGTCCGCCAGGTCCTGCTCCACGATCAGCGGCCCCCTGCTGTTGTTGAGCAGGATAACCCCGTCCTTCATTTTCGCGATGCTGTCCTTGTTGATGATCCCCGCCGTATCCGGGAACAGCGGGCAGTGCAGCGCGATGACGTCGGATGTACGCAGCAGCTCGTCCAGCTCCACATAGGTCCCGATCCCGCGCCCCGCGTCGCTGGGGCGGCTGTCATAGGCGATCACCCGCATCCCCATCGCCTTGGCGATCCGTCCCGTCGTCTGGCCGATCCGCCCAAAGCCGATGACGCCCAGGGTCTTCCCGTCCAACTCGATCAGGGGGTAGTCCCAATAGCACCAATCGACGCTGCGCTCCCAGCTCCCGGCGTGGACGGACGCGTCGTGATGCCCGATATGGTGGCAGATTTCCAGCAGCAGCCCGATGGCAAATTGCCCCACGGACGCAGTCCCATAGGCCGGAACATTGGACACGGCGATCCCCTTTTCCTTCGCGCAGGCGCAGTCCACCACGTTATACCCCGTGGCCAGCACCCCGATGAATTTGAGGTTGGGGCAGCCGTCCATCACCCGCTTTGTGATGGGAGTCTTGTTGGTCAGCGCCACCTCCGCGTCCCCGATGCGCTCGATGCTCTCCTGCTCATCCGTCAGGCTGGTCCGGTCGTAGACCGTCAGCTCTCCCAGCTTCTCCAGTCCCTCCCAGCTCAGGTCGCCGGGGTTCTCCACAAAGCCGTCTAACACAACGATTTTCATCGGATCCTCCTTTTAATCTTCCAGCAGCGCCCAGGCCCGGTTGAGCACCCGCTTGGTGTTGGCCAGAATGATCTCCTCGTCCTCTCCGGGGCGGGGCGTGACCTCCATGGACAGCACATAGGGGTCCTCCGGGCAGAAAAACCCTTCCTCCTTCAGCACCCGCAGGTAATCCAGCAGCTCGGCCGTGTCGTTGGCGCTGTTGGGGTACCCCATGCGGGGATGGAGGTCGCCGAAGCCGTCGCAGCCCTTCTTGACCACCGCGTTTCCAAAATGCAGATGGGTGATGTAGGGTCTCAGGGTGCGGATCACGAACCTGCTCGTCTCATAGGTGGTGGGGAAGTGGCTCAGATCCACCAGAAGGCCGAAGTTCGGGTGGGTGGCGCGCATATCCGCGGCAAAGCGCGCCGCCAGCGGCGCCGGACCGATCAGAGCCGCCTTGTCCATGTCAAAGTCAAAGACCTCCAGCTCCACGTTCATGTTCTTGCCCGCCGCGTAGCCGCACACAGCCCTGGTGGTCTTCAAAAGCTGGTCATACGCCTGCTCCTTCGACGCCTCCTCCCAGTGCCCGGCCAGGAAGGCGATGCCCCCCGCCCCCAGGCTCTCCGCCGCGTCCACCGCTTGGAGCAGGGTGTCCTCCGCCTTTTTGCGCTCGCCCTCCCCCAAGGCGTTGGGATTCAGCTTCCCGCCCAGCAGCCAAGGCTGCGCCCCAAAGCACACCCGCATGTGGCTCTGATCCAGAATCGCCCTGGCCGCGGCGTTCTCCTGGGCGCCTCCGTAACCGCGCACCTCAATCGCGTCAAAATAGTCGTCCCGCGCGATCGCCTTTAAAGACTCCATGGGCGCGCGGCTGGGAAAGCTCATCCATTGGATGGTGCCCACACGGAAATATTTGTGAATGGATTCCTTCATGTGCCTCTTCCTTTCTTGATGGGCCGGGGTCTCTCGCCCATGTTGTAATTCAAATTCAATATTTGTATTACAACTTCTGCTATTACAATACCTGCCTTCCGTCAAAAAGTCAATCGTGGAAACCGCTCAAATTTTTCCTCTCCTTTTGTGTATATTGTCTAAATGGAAGGGGCACTCAGGGAAAGAGTATTGACTTTTGCGTCCATTTTTCGTATGCTTCAGGTAACGCTCAGAAAAGCATGGAGGAGACCTATGACAAAAAGCGAAATTGTGGCGCAGGGACTCCGAGACGCCATCGCGCGGGGCGAGTGGAGCGCGGGAGAACAGATTCCCTCCGAGGCCCAGCTATGTCTGCGGTTCGGCGTCAGCCGGCTGTCGGTGCGCAGCGCCATCAACACCCTGGTCACCCAGGGGCTTTTGGCGTCCTACCGCGGCAAGGGGACCTTTGTCCGCGAGGATTCCGACGATCACGCCCCCACCGGCCTTCTGACCCATCAGGCCCAGATCAGCATGACGGATATGTTTGAGTTCCGCCGCATTTTGGAGACGGAGAGCGCCGCGCTCACCGCGCTCCGGGCCGACGCCGAGACCCGGAGCAAACTGCAGCAGCTGACCAAAGCGCTCCAAAACGCGCCGGACTCCGAGGCCGCCGTCCTGGCCGATATGGACTTTCACCGCACAATCGCCTATGCCACCCAGAACACTGTCATCGCGGAGACCTTCGATCTTCTGCAGGAATCCTACCGCCGTATGTTTACGCAAAACATCGCCATACGGGGCGCGGCGGGGGCGGAGGAGCATTTGAAAATTATACTCGCCATTGAGAGCCGCAGTCCGGACCTGGCGCGCCAATACATGGCCGAGCACCTGAACAAGTCCATGGCTCAGACCGTAAAGATTCACTACAGCCAGACGGCGTCCCAGCCCTGAGCTCCCGCGGACAGAGCCCACAGCCGCATTTTCGGCGGTCGGCCGGTGAAAGACCGCATTGATTTCCTATTAACCACGTTGTATAATAGGTTTGTCAAAAGGGGGCGCATCCATGCTGATCTCAACGAAGGGGCGCTACGCGCTGCGGGTCATGATCGATCTGGCCGAGCACCGGGGGGACGGATTTATTCCGCTGAAGGTCATCGCCCGGCGCCAGGGAATATCGGAAAAATATCTGGAGAGCATCATCAAGCTGCTGGTGAAGGCCCGGCTGCTCAACGGCGTGCGGGGCAAGGGCGGCGGCTACCGGCTGACAAAGCCCCCCGAGCAGTATACGGCCGGCGCGGTGCTGCGGCTGACCGAGGAATCCCTGGCCCCCGTGGCCTGTCTGGAGCGGGACGCCGACGTCTGCGCCAGAGCCGCTGCGTGTCGGACCCTGCCCCTCTGGAGGGGCTTGAATCAGGTCATCAGCGACTACCTCGACCACGTCACCGTCGCGGACCTGACGCGCCGGGAAGAAGACGGCGGCGATTACGTAATCTGAACGATAGGAGAGCCGGCGGTCTGTATAGACCGCCGGCTCTGATCGTTTCCGTATTGAGAGTGCTGCTCAGGGGATGATGTACCAGTCGCCCCAGATAGTGGTCACGTCTGTGGGGTCCTTTTCATTGTAGATATTCTCCCGCTGGACAAACCCGTTGATGCTCCAGGCCTCCTTGAACACGAGCCAGTCAGCGGCCAGAACGCCGTTTTGCTCGGCGGGAGCCTCTACCATATCCACAGGCCTGCCGTCCACCAGGGCGGTGGCGTCCCTGGCCTTGAGGACCACGGTGACGCCCCGGTAAACGCAGGTCACGTTTCCGGTGGCGGGGTCCCAGTCACAGGTGCCGCCCAGCTTTTCCGTCAGCTCCCGGACGGGGACGGAGTAGCCGCTCTGATCCGACAGCTTTTCCATCCGCGTCACGGTGAAGGGGTCCAGAGCGTCGTCGTGCTCCACCTGGGCGGGCTTGGAGCCGTCCAAGGGGTATTCCATATCGAAGGCGATGATGGAGACGATGCCGGTGCCGTCTAGGGCCTGGACCTCATAGAACCGGTAAAGGTTTTCGTAGCTGCCGGTGGCGGGGTTGGCGGAGCCGCTCTGGTGGTGCATCATCTGGGATTGGGTGAGGACCGTCCCGTCCGCCATGCGGAACCGGAGATTGGGATAGAGCTCCCCGTCGGCGAAGCATTGCCACTTGACGAGGCAGGTGAAGGGGGAGATTGTGACCTCGCTGATGGTCAGGGGGTTCTCATCTGCGTCCTTGACCGGAATAAAGTCCATGGCGCCCGGACCGGAGACGCCCAGCTTCAAGGTCAGGGTGGGGGCGGGGGTGATGGGCAGCGTCACCCGCTTGTCCGTCTCCATATACCCGCACCACACCTGGACGGCGTCGACGGGACCGGAGAGGTCTTGCAGCGACACCTCAAACCGGCGGGAGTTCTCGCCGGGGGATTCCGTCTCCTGATAAGGGATGCTGAAAGATCTGGGGAGGTCGTCATCCTCATCGGCGGGCTTTTCCTCCCGGACGGGGTGGACATAGAGCAGGTCGATGGAATTGAAGTCATCCGAGTGGATAAATTCCTTGGCCTCGTCGCTGAGGGCGGTGAAGGTGACGGTGAGATAGGCGGTGTAGTCGTCCGCCGCGCTGCCCTCCACGGTCATGGAGTAGTTCTCGTCGCTGACCGTCTGGGCGGCGTTGTGGATATACTCCTGGGCGGGGGCGGTATCCCCCTGGAACCAGCTGGACAGGCCGTTCCAGTTGGTGGTGGCCGCAAAAGCGGAGCCGGTCAGGGCCGCCACGGCCGCGGCGGCGATCAGCGCCACGCGCAGTTTCTGCTTCATATAAATCTTCCTTTCCGCTTGGTCGGCGTCCAGCGCGGCGTTGACCCGCGCCTTGACGCGCCCGCTGTCCAGACGGGGTGGGAGACCGGGGCCGTCCACGCTCCGCCAGAGCTTATCCAGCCGTGCCATCTGCCAAACCTCCTTTGATGAGAATTTCCTTCAGCTTCCGCCGGGCCCGGCAGAGCCTGCTTTTTGCCGCCGGGACGGATAACCCCAGGTCCCGGGCGATGTCCACCAGCCGCTCCTCCTCGTAGTAGAAGCGGCGGACCAGCTGCTCGTCCGGCGGCGGCAGGGCCTCTACCGCCCGGCGCAGGGCGTCGGCGAACATCCGCCGCTCCAGCTCCTCCTCTGGGGTGGAGCCGCCCGCCATGCCCGCGTCTTCCAGGGGCAGAGGGGCGGGCGGCGCGGCGCGCATGCGGTCGATGGCCCGGTGCCTGGCCACCGCCGCCAGCCAGGACTTGAGCCCCTGCTCCGGGTCCAGCCCATCCCGGCGGGACCAGAGGGCCAGGAACGTGTCGGAGACCACCTCCTCCACATCCTGGGCCGAGGCGGCGGGACCCATGGCATTCCACGCCACAGTGGACAGATAGGAGGCGTAGGCGTCCATGACCCGATTCAGGGCCATCCGGTCGCCCCGCTTCAGCCTTTGGGCCAGCTTTTTGTCATTCAAGGTCTCACTTCCTCAAGAACCGGTTCTGTCAATAAATACGAAGAAATCCGGAAAAGGTTGCAGCGGTTTTTCAGCGGTCCGCGCCGCCCCCGGCGGGCAGGACCGCCGCACGCCCCATCGCTTCAAACAGAAAGCGCCGCTCCATTGGCCCCGCAGCCAACGGAACGGCGCTTATTTTTGCGCGCGGCCTCAGCCGGCGTAATGTCGGGCAGCCGAGCGGCTTTTGTCCCGCAGGCGCTTTTACGTCTTGTTCAGCGCCGCGTCCTGCAGCTCGTCAAAGGCCGCCATGCACTCCTCCACCGACGCGCCGCCCAGCAGCCTGCGCACAATCAGGCAGGTGTTCCCCCACTGTTCCACATTCATTCCCGCGTTGGAACCCAGCACGTAGATCCCCTCCTCAATCCGGTCGTTGAGCGGCTCCAGGGCGGGGACGCAGTCCACCTTTACATTTTTGGAGGGGGAGATGACCCGGTTGGTTTCCGAGTAAACCTGCAGCGCCTCATCAGAGACCATGACATCCAGCACCCGGGCCGCGTCTTCCCGGTGCTCCGCGTCGGCGCCTACGGCAAGTCCCGTCATGGGCATCACCGGCATCTGGCCCCGGCTGCTGGGAAAGCCGATGACCTTCATCTCAAAATCCGTCTTTCCATAGGCGGTCTCCGTATTCGCCGCGCCCCAGTAGGCCATAACGATCGGGGTTTTCCCTGCAAGGAAATCCGCCCCCTCCGTCTCTATGGCCTCGCCGGCGGCGGCCTTCTCCACGTCAATATATCCCCGGTCAATGAGCGTTTGAAGAAACTCAAACCCGGAGCGCATATAGTCGCTGTATCTGGCCTTCCCGCTGTTCAGGGCCGCGATCTCCGCCTGCGTATTCCCGCCGTTGTACAGGTCGGCGTAGGCCTGGGCGAAGACAAAGGTCTCCAGCCACCAGCGGTTGGCGCCGATGGGCGTGTCGATCCCGTTCTCCTGAAACACCCGGCAGCACTCCAGAAACTCCTCCGGCGTCTCCGGCAGGGCGAGGTGATACCGCTCAAACAGCTCCACATTGACAAACAGGCCATAGGCCACCACCTCCTGGGGGATGGCCACCAACTTTCCATCCACCGTGTTGGCGGTGCGGATGATCTCCCGCAGATTCTTCGCGCTGTCCAGCCCGGACAGGTCCATCAGCTTTCCCTCCGCCCCCAGCGCCAGGATGGTGTCCGGATTGAGCAGATACAGATCGTCCATGTTGTTCCGGGCCCGGTCCATGCAGACCTCGTCATAGGTCTTGTCCTGCTCGTTTTCCGCCGTATAGGTCCGGTATACCATGGTCACGTTCAGCGCTTCCTCAGCCATGGCCACCGTCAGGTCCGACGCGGTCCGGGCCACATTCTCCGCGTCCGGGTCGGTCTTTTCCATGGGGCTGAACAGATTGACGACCCGCTCCTCCTCCCCGTCCTGACGGATCAGGTTCTTGGGGTCCTCGTGACCGCCGCAGCCGGCCAGCGACACAACCGTCAGCGCCGCCAGACAGGCGGAAACCCATCTTTGTCCCCTTATATTTTTCATAAGCTTTCCTTTCGTTCCCCCAGCTGTCTGATGACCTTCTTCAGCTGCTCCATATTCAGCGGCTTGGGCACATGGGCGTCCATACCCGCGTCCAGAGCGGCCTTTTCATCCTCGGCAAAGGCGTTGGCCGTCATCGCGATAATGGGGACGCGCCCCGCGTCCTCCCGGTCCATGGAGCGGATCGCCCTGGCGGCCTCATGGCCGTTCATCACCGGCATCTGCACGTCCATTAAAATCGCGTCGAACTCTCCCGGCTCCGAGCACCGGAAGCGCTCCACCGCCAGCTGCCCGTTGGCCGCGATCTCACACGAGGCTCCCTCGATTTCCAAAAGCTCCGTCAAGATCTCCGCGTTAATCTCGTTGTCCTCCGCGGCCAGGAATCGCATCCCATGCAAGCTGCCGTCCTCTTCCGCCTCCGGCCCGCAGGCCTTCCCGCTCCACAGCTCCTCAAGCTTTATCCGCAGGGCGGAGACGAAAAAGGGCTTCGTTAGGCAATCCGTGCCTCTGAGCTGAAGGGCTTTCTCCATCCCCTCCGCGTCGAATTCCGCCAGAAGCACAATGGGAATCGTATCCGGAAGATTCTCCCGCAGCAGCCGGGCCGCCGGCAGGCCGCAGCCCTCCCAGTCCAGCAGGACCACCTGGAACTCGGCGCCGCCGCGAATCTGTTCCAGCGCCCGCTCCGCATTCGAGGCGGTGTCCAGCCGGACGCCCGTGTCCTGCATGAGCGCCAGAATGCTCTCCCGGCCCTCCGCGCTTCCGCCCACCGCCAGTATGCGGGAGACGCCGCGCTGCTCCCAGAACTGCCGGTCCGCCGCGTCCTCAAGGACACGCAGCTCCAGATCCACCCGGAAAAGAGACCCGCGGTCCACCTCGCTGGTGACCTCAATGGTTCCACCCATCAGCTCCACAATGCTCTTGGTGATGGCCATGCCCAGCCCGGTACCCTGCACCTTGTTGGTGGTGCTGTTCTCCGCCCTGGTGAATGGGTCAAAAATGGTCTTCAGATACTCCGGCGTCATGCCGTAGCCGTCGTCCTCCACCTCGATGCGGATGTGCTCATACTGGCTGGAGCGCTGCTTCAGGCCGATCATGCGCAGCCGGATGTGGCCGCCCACCGGCGTGTATTTCACGGCGTTGGAGAGAAGATTGATCAGGATCTGATTGATCCTGGTCTCATCCCCCACCAAATGCTCACGGTGGATGCCGGTCACTTCCACATGGAATTCCTGCCTCTTCGCCTTGGCCATCGGCTGGATGATGGCGTCCACGGAGGAGACCACATCGCTCAGCGCGAACTTCTCCAAATTGAGCGCCACTTTCCCGCTCTCAATTTTGGACACGTCCAAAATATCGTTGATCAGGCTGAGCAGGTGCTGGCCGGAGGCCGTGATCTTCTTGGTGTATTCCCGCACCTTGGCTGGATTCTCCGCGTCTCTGTCCAGGAGCATCGTAAACCCAAGCACTGCGTTCATGGGCGTGCGGATGTCGTGGGACATGTTGGACAGGAAGGTCGTCTTGGACTCGCTGGCGATCTGGGCGGCCTGCAAAGCCTCCGCCAGCTGCTGGTTGTACCGCCTGCGCTCCTCCTCCCGTTCCCTTCGCAGCTTATCCTGCTGCCGCCAGTTCAGATAGTACAGGGCGATGCACAGGAAAAACGCCGTCAGCAGCGAGACCACAACGATGATAATATTCTGGTTGACGGTCCGGCCCTCCTGCTGGATGGCCTCCACCGGCACATAACCCACCAGGAAAATCGTCCCGCCGTTGACCGCCCACATATAGTTGAGCGCGTGTACCTCCCGAATATCGTGATAAAACAGGACGTTCTGCCCCGTTCTCAGGCAGTCCTCCACCTCCGCCTGGATCTCCTGGTCCTGAATATTGTTCGCCCGGTAGAAATCCGCCAGATTCAAGTGGCCCGCGCTGCGCTGCCCCATTCCCTTGGGCTTTAGGACAAACCGCTGACTCTCCGCGTCCATGATATACAGCGACGCCTGCTTGTTGTAAAACCCGTCGGGCAGGGACTGATCGATGGCGTCGTATACATACTCGGCGTAAAGGGTGCCGAGCACCCGGCCGTCCCGCTCCACGGGGCATTTCATAGTATACGACCACGTCCCCATATAGTTCAGGTAGGATCGGGAAACCGGCAGGCCTATCACCGTCCCGCCTGCGGAAAAATCCAATCCCTCCTCGGTAAACCGCTCCCCCGTGCTGGAGATTCCCTCCGTTTCCCCAGATAGAATCAGCGATATTTTCGCCACGGTCCGGTTGCTCTTAGAGCCGCAGATATACTCCTCCGGGTCGTCCGACTGCGCGATCTCCTGGGCGATCAGCTCCTGGAACTCCGCCTCGCTGCGCAGAATCGCCTCAATTGTGCTCTGAATCAGGTCCAGGCTCTCGCTCAGATTTTGAATGGCGGACGCGGACATTTCCATGGATATTTTTTGCGACACCGAAAAGACAATCGCTCCGAAAATGCAAAAAATCAAAATAATGGAAAAGAGCAGGGAAAGCCCTTTCCATTTCTTCTGCTTGTTTGACATTTCTTTCATCAACGCTCCCCATTCCCGTGCTTCGGAAGAGCACTTGGTCTGAAAAAAGCGCCCGTCCGTTCTGCAAGGCGACTTCCTTTCCCGCTGTCCCTTACTATGATTATTATACTATTTCTTCCCTTTTCGTGTCAATACATGAACTGCTCCAAGCTCTTTGTCCGGGCGCCCGGCGGCCCCGCCCGCTCCCCGATGGAGGGCGGCGGGTATTGTCATCAAGACGGCCAGCCGTTCCCTCCCTTTGTGCCGTCTTTTTGTGAGAAAACACGGTGGCCATTGGGGGAAAAACGTGCTAAAATGTCTTCCGAAATGTCAAGATCACACTGCGCGGCCCCCGAGGCCGGGCCAATCCGAACACGAGGTGCGTTCATGGAATCCACAGCACGGGCCTCAGCGCCTATTTTCACCAACCAAAAGCTGGTGCGTCTCATCATCCCCCTCGTCATCGAGCAGCTGCTGCTGATGACGGTGGGCATGGCCGATACCATGATGGTCACCACCGCCGGGGAAGCGGTGGTCTCCGGCGTGTCCCTGGTGGACAACATCAATATCCTCATCATCAACATCTTCTCCGCCCTGTCCACCGGCGGAGCGGTGGTGGTGGCCCAGTATCTGGGCCGGAAGGAACCGGAAAACGCCCGGTCCGCCGCGAAGCAGCTGCTGTACGTCGCTCTGATCGTGTCCCTGTTCCTGATGGGGGCGGCGCTTCTCTTCCGGCAGCACATTCTGCGGCTGCTGTTCGGCGACATCTCCCAGGCGGTCATGGATTCCGCCCTGATCTATTTTCTGCTGACGGCGGCGGCCTACCCCTTCATCGCCGTCTACAACGCCGGGGCCGCTCTCTTCCGGGCCATGGGCAACAGCAAGGTATCCATGGTCAACTCTCTCATCGTCAACATCATCAACATCGCGGTGAACGCCGTGCTGATCTACGGCTTCGGCATGGGTTCCGCCGGGGCGGGCGTCGGCACCCTGGTCTCCCGTATCGCGGCGGCGGCCATCATCGGGGTGATGATCACCCGGCCCAGCCTTCAGGTGTATGTGGAAGACCTGTTCCGCCCCAACCTCCAGTGGAAAACGGTGAAATCCATTCTGGGTATCGGCATACCCGCCGGAGTGGAAAACGGGATGTTTCAGATCGGCAAGCTGCTGGTGCTGCGGCTGGTCACCTCCTTTGACATCGGGGTGGATCTGGCCGTGAACGGCTCCGCCGTGGCGGCCAACGCCATCAGCAATTCCGTGGCGGGCTTCATCAACGTCCCCGGGCAGGCGGTGGGGCTGAGCATGGTGACCGTCATCGGCCAGTGCATGGGCGCGGGCGACCATGAGCAGGCGGTGAGCTACACCAAGAAGCTGATGAAGGCGACCTATCTCTCTCTGGGCGTCTCCTGCCTGTGTCTATTCCTGGCGGCGCCGGTTCTGGTGCCCATGTTCAACCTGACCCCCGCCACCGCCGCTATGGCTGTCCAGGTGCTGCGCTGGTGCGCGGTGTTCACCGCGATCTTCTGGCCCATGTCCTTTACCCTGCCCAACGCCCTGCGCGCGGCGGGAGACGCCAAGTTCACCATGGTGGTCTCCATGCTGTCCATGTGGATCTGCCGCATCGGCTTGAGCTATTTCCTGGGTCCGGCCTGGGGCATGGGGATGGGCCTGCTGGGGGTCTGGATCGCCATGTTCTGCGACTGGGTGGTCCGCTTTTCCGTGTTCCTGCCCCGCTTCCTCCGGGGCAAATGGAAGGAGCACCAGGTCATCTGAAACGACGGCAGACAGCCGCCCCTCGTCCTGAGGGGCGGCTGTCCGCTTGTAGCCGGCGGGCATTTTATTCTGTCTTCACAGCAGCGGCGCGAAGAGCCGCAGCAGATCCCGGAAGGTCCTCCGGGGCAGCGAGGTGGACCGGCAGTCCTCCAGGGTGACCATGAGGCTCTTGGTCTGGGTGTCCAGGAAGTCGTCCCGAATGTCGGCCACCGACGGGGTCTCATACAGCAGCACGCCGTTTTCGAAGTGGAGGAACATGCTGCGGTAGTCCAGATTCACCGTGCCCACGGTGGCAAAGCGGTCGTCCACCACAAAATTCTTGGAGTGAATGAAGCCCGGCTCGTACTCAAAGATCTGTACCCCGGCCTCCAGCAGTTCCTCGTAGTGGGAACGGGTCATCTCAAACACCGTCTTCTTGTCCGGGATGTGGGGGGTGATGATGCGCACATCCACCCCGGATTTGGCCGCGGAGGTCAGCGCCATGGTCAGCGAGTAGTCGATCACCAGGTAAGGCGTGGTAATGTACACGTACCGCTTGGCCCGGTTGATGAGGTGGAGGTACACCGTCTGCCCCACCGGCTCGTTGTCCCAGGGGCAGTCGTGGTAAGGCTGGACGTAGCCCACCGTGCCCCCCTTGGCGGGGGCGGGGCGGAAGGGGGTGAAGTGCTCCTCCTCGCTGTTGGTGAAGTCCCACATGGCCAGGAAGGACACGGTCATGGACCAGACCGCGTCCCCCTCCAGCCGGATGGCGGAGTCCTTCCAGTGGCCGAACCGGCGCTTGACGTTGATGTACTCGTCCGCCATGTTGATGCCCCCGGTGAAGGCCACCCGGCCGTCGATGATCATATATTTCCGGTGGTCCCGGTTGTTCTGCCGCAGGGACACCACCGGCACAAAGCGGTTGAACACCCGGCAGTGAACCCCCAGCTTCTCCAGCCGGGCGGGATAGTCCCCCGGCAGGGTGGCCATGGAGCCGATGTCGTCATAGATCACCCGCACCTCCAGCCCCTGAGCGGCCTTCTCCCGCAAAATATCCAGCACCGAATTCCACAGCTTGCCCTCCTCGATGATGAAGTACTCGATGAAGATATAGCGCCGCGCCCCCCGCAGGGCCTCCAGGATGTCGTCGTAGCAGTTGTCCCCCAGAGGGTAGTATTTGGTACGGGTATTGCCGTAGACCGGGCAGTGGGTGGTCTGCTCCAGGTATCGGGCCATACACGCCGCGTCCTCCCCCAGCAGTTCCCCCAGGGATGCGGACCGGCCGCACTCCGCTCCCAGGTTTTTGCGGATCTTCCGCTCCATAGTCCGCAGGCGGCGCTGGTTGAAGCCGGACAGATGGTTGCCGCCCAGCAGCAGGTAGGCCAGGGAACCAAAGGGCATCAGCCCCAGCACGATGATGAGCCAGCCGATCTGATAACCCGGATTGCTGCTGCTGCCCACGATCCACATGGCGGACAGCACCGACAGGGCGATGAACAGCCACTCCACCCGGTCGAAGTATACGCTGTCCCGCAGCACCCCCAGCCCCACGGCATACAGAATGATCTGGGCGATGATCAGCACCCCCACGATGCCCATGCGGTGGAACAGCAATTTGCCGATTTTGCTTTGGACTCGTCTCTTTTGCATAATATCTCCTTGTATATTGCGCGGCTATTTCGCCTTCAGGACCACATTTTTCTCCCCCAACTGCTCTCTCAGCTCCGCCAGCAGGGCCTCGTGGAGCAGGCAGTGGGTCTGGAGCTTCTTCTTCCGGTCCGCCAGATAGACCACGGCAGGGTTCTCCCCCGGGAACATATTCAACAGCTTCTTCAGCCAGGTAAAGGACTCGCCGCCGTCGGGCAGCTTGATCCACAGCACCTGGTCCTTTTCCTGCTCCGCCGCCCGCCTGCGCTGCTCGGACAGGGGCGCCACCCGGTCCACCATGAGCTGGGGGGCCTTCTCGTCCCGGATGGACACCCGGCCCGTCACAACCACGGGAAGGTTCACCTTCAGGTAGGATCCGCTCTCCGTCAGCGTGCGGGAGAAACACAGCAGCTCCATGGACCCGCTGGCGTCCTCCAGCATGACATAGGCCATCAGGGAGTTGTTTTTAGTGGTCTTGGTGCGCACCGACGCCACCACCCCCGCCAGGGTCACGTTGGCCCCGTCGCCGTATCGGGAGAGTCCGTTCTCCTCCTCCCCCGCCGCCATCACCGCGGCGATGGGCACCGCGCCGTATTTCTGGGCCTGCCTGCGGTACTCGTCCATGGGGTGGCCGGACAGGTACAGCCCGGTGGTCTCCTTCTCCATGGCCATCAGCTCCACCGGGGAGAACTCGGGGATGTCGGGCAGGATCACCGTGGGGATGGACACCGTGTCTCCGCCCCCGCCGAACAGGTCGAACTGGCCCTCCAGGTTCCTTTTGCGGTCCCGGCCGATGGAGTCCACCACCTGCTCGTACACCTTCAGCAGCTGGGAGCGGCGGCAGCCCATGGAGTCGAAGGAGCCGGAGCGGATCAGGCTGTCCAACACCCGCTTGTTCAAATCGCAGTCGTACATCCGGGAGCAGAATTCCGGGAAGGAAACGAAAGGCCCGTTTTTCTCCCGCTCGGCCAGCACGGCGTTGGTGAAACCCACGCCCACGCCCTTCAGGGCGGCCAAGCCGAAGCGAATGTTGGGTCCCGACACGGTGAAGGCCGCGCCGGACTCGTTGATGTCCGGGGGGAGCAGGTTGATGCCGTTTTCCTTGCACTCGGCAATATACTCCGCCACTTTGTCCTGGGAGTCCAGCACGGAGGTGAGCAGGGCGGCCATATACTCCCTGGGGTGGCGGCACTTGAACCAGGCCGTCTGATAGGCCACGATGGCGTAGGCCAGGGAGTGGGACTTGTTGAAGGCATAGTGGGCGAAGTCGTTGATCTCATCGTAAATGGACTGGGCCACCGCCTCGGGGATGCCGTTGGACAGGCACCCGGCGATGTTCCGCTTGGGGTCGCCGTGGATGAAGGACTCCCGCTCCCGCTGGACATCCTTCTCCTTCTTTTTGCTCATGGCCCGGCGCACCATGTCCGCCTGGCCCAGGGAGTAGCCCGCCAGCTTGCGGAAGATCTCAATGACCTGCTCCTGGTAGACGATACAGCCATAGGTGTTGGAGAGGATTGGCTCCAGGAGCGGGTGCTTGTAGGTCACCTTTGAGGGGTCCTGGGCGCAGGCCAAAAACTTGGGGATTGAGTCCATAGGTCCGGGGCGGTACAGGGCGATGATGGCGCAGATGTCCTCAATGTTCTTGGGCTTCAGGCCCACGCCCACGCTTGTCATGCCCGCCGACTCCATCTGAAACACACCGGAGGTCTTGCCCTCGGACAGCATCTGGTACACCGCCATGTCGTCGTCGGGGATGTCCTCCAGCTTGAAGCCGGGGAGCTCCTTCTGCACCATCTTCACCGCGTCGTCCAGCACCGTCAGGTTGCGCAGGCCCAGAAAGTCCATTTTGAGAAGGCCCAGCTCCTCGATGGTGGTCATGGTGTACTGGGTCACCGGCTGGCCGTCGTTGGTGGCCAGGGGGACGTACTCGTACACCGGGCGTTTGGTGATGACCACCCCGGCGGCGTGGGTGGAGGCGTTGCGGGGCATGCCCTCGATTTTCCGGGCCATGTCCACCAGCTCCTTCACCCGCTCGTCCCCGTTGTAGAGGTCGGCCAGCCCCTTGGACAGCACCAGGGCCTTGTCCAGAGTCATTTTGGGATCGAAGGGCACCTGCTTGGCGATGGCGTCCACCTCGGCATAGGGGAAGTTCAGCACCCGCCCCACGTCCCGGATGGCCGCCTTGGCCTTCATGGTGCCGAAAGTGACGATCTGCACCACGTGGTCCTCCCCGTACTTCCGGCCCACGTAGTCGATGACTTCCTGCCGGCGGCGGATGCAGAAGTCGATGTCGATATCGGGCATGGTCACCCGCTCGGGGTTCAAAAACCGCTCGAAGATGAGATTGTACTTGATGGGGTCCACGTCGGTGATGCGCAGGCAGTAGGCCACCATGGACCCGGCCCCGGAGCCGCGGCCCGGTCCCACCGGGATGCCGTTCTCCTTGGCGTAGCCGATGAAGTCGGACACGATGAGGAAGTAATCCACGAACCCCATCTGACGGATGACGCCCATCTCCATGCGCAGGCGGTCTTTTAACTCCTCGCCGCCGCCGGGATAGCGCCGTTCAAAGCCCTGCCAGCACAGCTTTTCAAAATAGGCGTCGCCGTCCGTCTCCCCCTTGGGGAGTTTAAATTCAGGCAGATGGTATTTGCCGAACTCAAACTCCACATTGCACAGGTCCACCACCTTTTGGGTGTTGTCAACGGCCTCGGGGCAGTTGGGAAACAGGGCGCGCATCTCCTCCTCGCTCTTGACGTAGAACTCCTGGGTCTCAAAGCGCATCCGGTCCTGGTCCTCCACCAGTTTGCCCATCTGGACGCACATCAGCACATCCTGCATGGCGGCGTCCTCCCGGGTCAGGTAGTGGCAGTCGTTGGTGGCCACCATGGGGATGCCGGTCTCCTTACTCAGCCGCATGATGCCCGCGATCACCGCCTGCTGCTCGGGAATTTTGTGATCCTGGATTTCCAGATAGTAGCCGTCCTCGCCGAACAGCTCCCGCATCTCCAGGGCATGGGCCTTCGCCCCCTCGTAGTCGCCGTTTCTCAGCCTGCGGGGGATCTCCCCCGCCAGGCAAGCGGACAGGGCGATGAGGCCCTCGTGGTGTTCCCGCAGCAGATCCATGTCGATGCGGGGCTTGATGTAAAAGCCCTCGGTGAAGGCCATGGACACCATGTAGCTCAGATTGCGGTAGCCCTGCTCGTCGCGGCACAAAAGCACCAGGTGCCGGGCGGAGCCATCCAGCTCGTGGACCCGGTCGAAGCGGGTGCGGGGGGCCACATAGACCTCGCAGCCGATGACGGGCTTGACCCCCGCCGCCTTGCAGGCCCGGTAGAAGTCGATGACCCCGTACATGACGCCGTGGTCGGTGATGGCCACGGAGGTCTGGCCCAGGGCCTTTACCCGCTGTACCAGCTGGTCGATGCGGCAGGCGCCGTCCAGGAGAGAATATTCCGTGTGTAGATGTAAATGGGTGAACGCCATCCTTGTTACCTCTATCTTTCTAACGTATTCGTCTCCGCCAGCTCCATCAGCTTCCTCATGCGGTGATTAAAGGCGGATTTGCTTACCGCAGGTGCGCACAGCGCCCCCAGCTGGGCCAGATTCAACTCTGGGTTTTCCAGCCTCAGCCGCGCCGCCTCCCGGAGCTTGTCCGGCAGGGCGTCCAGCCGCCCCGACTCCCGCAGACGCTCAATGGCGGCCAGCTGTTCCCGGGCCGCCGCCACCGTCTTGTCCAGGTTGGCGCTGTCGCAGTTCACCTGGCGGTTCACCCGGCCCTGGAGGTCCCGCTCCAGCTTGGCGTTCATCACCGCCATGGCGGACACCGGCGCCCCCAGATAGGTCAAAAAGTCCTCGATGTGGTGAGACTGCTTGAAATAGACCACCCGGTTCCCCTTGCGCTGGGTCTCCTTGGGCTCAAACCCCACCTCCCGCAACAGGGCGGGCAGCTCCCGCCCCACATAGTAATGGGAGGTGGCCAGCTCCAGGTGATACCCCTTCATGGGGTCGGTCACCGACCCCCCCGCCAGAAACGCCCCCCGCAGGAAGGCGGTCCGGCAGTGCTCCTCCTCCAGCACGGCCAGGTTGATGTGCAGGGACAGGCCACCGTCCCGGTCCAGATCGAATGTGTCAAAAATCGCTTTTAGCTTGGCCGGCTCCTCAATGAGAAAGGTCCCCTTGCCCTCTCCCAGCTCGGGAGCCTGGTCAAAAGACACCTTGAACGCCTTTCGGAACAGGAGGGGCAGCCGCTCCTTCAGCGCCCCGCACTCGGTGACGATTCGGGCCTGGCGGCTATGGAACGCCCCGCAGAACAGCAGGATGCCGTAGGCCTCCGCCCGGGCGCAGCATCTGCGGCTGATCTGAGGGCGGCAAAGCTCCCCCTTCACGTCGGCGGAAAAGGCCACGGCGATCCCTCCTTAAGTCAGAATATCTTGGTCTCCGCCCGCTGCTCATAGAGCTCCAGCACCGCCTGGGCCACCTTCACCCCGCAGTGCCGGGCGTAGCCGCAGTCCATGTCCATCAGGGGCCGGAACACCACCTCCGCCCCCAGCAGCTCCACCTCCCGGCGGTCCACCCGCATGGGCTCCGCGTCCTCGGCGGAGTAGCGCTCCAGCAGCTCCCGGCCCACCGGGTCGGAATTGCACAGGCACAGGTCCACCAGCCCCGGCCCGCCGTGCTCCAAAAGCGCCGCCAGGTGGTCCTGGGCGGTCATTCCCTCGGTCTCCCCGTCCTGGGTCATGATGTTGCAGACGTAGATTTTTAAAGCGGCGCTGTCTATAATCGCCTCGGAAATGCCGTCTACCAGCAGGTTGGGGATCACGCTGGTGTACAGGCTCCCCGGCCCCAGCAGGATAACCTCCGCGCCCCGGATGGCCTCCACCGCCGCGGGCAGGGCGGGGGTGTGCTCGGGCAGCAGCCGCACGTGGTGGATGCGGCAGTTCTGCTCCTTTTTGGCGGCGAAGATCTTGGACTCTCCCCGGACGCTGGAGCCGTTGTCAAAGATGGCCTCCAATTGCACGTTGGAATTCGTCACGGGCAGAATACGGCCCGAAATGGCCAGCACCTGGCTCATCCGGGCCACCGCCTGGTCGAAGGAATCGGAGATGCCGTCCAGCGCCGCCAGCAGCAGGTTGCCGAACGCCTGCCCCGCCAGCCGCCCGTCGGGATAGCGGTAGGCCAGCAGCCGCTGCATGAGGGACTCCGTGTCCGCCAGGGCCTCCATGCAGCTGCGGATGTCGCCGGGAGGGGGCATGCCCAGGTCCTCCCGCAGCACCCCGGAACCGCCGCCGTCATCGGCCACGGTGACGATGGCGGTCAGGTCGTCGGTGTATAACTTCAAGCCTCTCAGGATGGCGGACAGGCCGTGTCCGCCCCCCAGGGCCACGATGGCGGGGCCCTTGCGCCGTTTGGTTGCCGTCATATTCATGCCTTCGTCATGTCCCGGTGGGTCTCGCCCGCGGCGTAGCCCAGGGACTGGATGTATTCGGTAAGCGCGTGGGTCACCGCCACCGAGCGGTGCCGCCCGCCGGTGCAGCCGACGGCGATAACCAGGGCGCTCTTGCCCTCCTCCACGAAGTGGGGCAATAGGAAGTCCATCAGCCCCTGCAGCTTTTCCAGCAGCTCCTGGGCGGTGGGGCTGGCGAATACGTAGTCCGCCACACTCTGGTCCAGCCCCGTCTTAGGCCGCAGCCGCTCCACATAAAAGGGGTTGGGCAGGAAGCGCACGTCGAATACCAGGTCCGCCTCCAGCGGCAGGCCGTACTTGAAGCCGAAGGAGGTCACCGTCACGCTCATCTCGCCGGCGCTCTCGCGGTTGGGGGCGAACATATCCAGTACCTGCCCCCGGAGCTTACCCACCGGCAGGGTAGTAGTGTTGATGACGTAGTCCGCCCTGGCCCGCACCGGAGCCATCACCGCCCGTTCCCGCTCTACGGCCTGGGTGAGCCCGCCCATCTCGTCCAGAAGGGGGTGGCTTCGGCGGGTCTCCTTGTAGCGCTTAATGATGACGGCGTCCTCCGCCTCCACGAACAGCACCTTGTACCGGAACTCCATGGCGGCCAAGGCGGCCATGGCCTCAAACAGACCGTCAAAATTCTCCCCGCCCCGGATGTCGCACACCATGGCCACCCGCTCATAGGACCCGGCCCCCGCCAGGCACACCTCGGCGAACTTGGGGATGAGCACCGGGGGCAGGTTGTCCACACAGAAATAGCCGCTGTCCTCCAAGATGGACATGACGGTGGACTTGCCCGCCCCGGACAGGCCGGACACAATCAGAAATTCCACGTTTCTCCCTCCCTTCCCAGATAGCGCACCTCGGGCTCCAGGGTGACGCCTGTCTCCCGGAACACCCGCTCCCGCACCTGGGCCATCAATTCCACAATGTCTCTACAGGCGGCTCCGCCTCTGTTAATGACAAAGCCCGCGTGCTTCTCCGACACCTGGGCCCCGCCCACGGCGAACCCCTTCAGCCCGCACCCATCGATGAGGGCGGCGGCGTACACCGGCTCTCCGTCCACCGGGGCCGGGCGCTTGAAGGTGGACCCGGCGCTGGGGTATTCCAGGGGCTGTTTCTCCCGGCGGCGCCGGGCGAAGTCCTCCATTTTGGCGCGGATCTCGGCGGGGTCCCCCGGCTCCAGGGAGAAGCAGACCCGCAGGATGAAGTCGTCCTGTCCCTGGAACTGGCTGCGGCGGTAAGAAAATTGAGGGTTGACGTACTCCCGCACAAATTCCTCAGAGGGGCAACTTACAGAGGACACGCTGGACACCACTTGGCTCATCTCGCCCCCATAGGCCCCGGCGTTCATATACACGCCGCCCCCCACGCTGCCGGGGATGCCCTGGGCAAACTCCAGCCCCGCAAGGCCGTGCTCCAGGGCAAACTTGGACAGCCGGGCCAGGGACACCCCGCTTCCGGCCAGGATGGTGGAGCGGCCGGGCCATTCGCCCTGGGGCAGCAGTTCCAGCCGGTCCAGGCCGTCGAATGCCTTGACCACCAGCAGGTCCGCCCCCCGGTCCGACACCAGCAGATTGGTGCCCCTCCCCATGAAAAAGGGCTTGACGCCGAACTCCAGCACGGCCACGGACAGCGCCTGCTGGACCTCTTCCTCATTTTTGGGCAAGGCCATGATGGGCACCGGCCCGCCCACCTGGAAGGAGGTGTGGCGGGCCATGGACTCGTCCCGGCGCAGCTCCAGGGAAGGCATTTGCTCGCGCAGCCGGTCGTACAGGGCGTTCCAGTTTATCATAGGGCCTCCTCCGGGCGCGGCGCGCCCCATTCGATTTTCGTTATTTTACCACGTTTTGCCGGAAAAGAGAATAGCGTTCCTGAAAAATTAAGCGGCGGCGCGGCTGACGCCGCGCCGCCCTGAAACCTATGCCCGCTTCGGCGGTTTTACCCGCAGCAGTTCTTGGTATCCTGATATCCCTCCGGCTGGGTGATGGTGTTGGGGGGGAAGAATTCCTCCACGGGGAACTGCACCTGGCGGAAGATGGCGCAGGGGTCCTCCTGCGCGCCGCCGCCTGCCGTACACTCCTTGCTGGGCATGCAGTAGTCGTAGGCTGGGATGAGCAGCTGACTGTCCCGCTCCAGGCGGATGATGGAGAACTGGCCCAGGGTGACGTACACCCTGCGGCCCTCGCCCCCCATGTTCAGCTCGCCGGGGAAGCAGCCGGCGATGCCCGCGGGCACCTCGGCGCCGTCGCCGCAGGCGCATACCGGCGGCTCACAGGGGTCGGATAGGCGCATGCTCAGGATGATGGGGTCCACGGAGTTCACCATGAACACGAACTTGGAAAATTGAGGCCCGGATCTCCGCCGCCCAGCTTTTTCAGGACAATCCTCACCGTGCCGTCCCGGCTGACGGCGATATGGTCGATGATCCGGCGCAGCTCGGGATTGGCCGCCGTCTCCAGCCGCAGAAAGCCCCTGATCTCCCGAAGATACTCCTCCTCCGCTCCGCCGTCCTCCTGACCGGCGCACCGTGTCAGGCCGTCCTCCAATGCCGCCAGTTCCCCGGCAATTTGCTCCGTTTTCACTTTCAGCTCCGCCATGGTCATCGCGCCGTTGGCGTACATCTCCTGACAGCGGGAGCGCTTGGCCAACAGACGCCCGCGCTTTTTCCCGGCCTCCTCCGCTCCCGCCCGGTCCCGCATATCGGGGCGGCGCTTTTCCAACTCCTTAAGGATCTCTCCGGCAAAGCGTTCCTGATTTGGAATGATCCTTTCAAAGTAGTCCCGAATCTCCGCCAGCAGTTCATTTTCCTCGATTTTGACCCGGTTGTCACACCGCTGGGCGGTATACTGGCTGTTTGTGGAGCAGACCCAGTACGCCCTGGTGTTCACATAGGTATATTTCCTTCTGCAAAATGACCGCCCGCAGTGCGCGCATTTTATCAGCGTGCTCAGCGGATGCCTCGCGCTGTACCGGGAGTCGGGAGCGCTCCCCTCGGGTGCTTTCCTCCTGCCCCGCTCCGCCATTTGAAGCTGAACCCGCCGGAATTCCTCCTCAGAGACGATGGCCCAGCCCGGCCTGTCGTGGTGGCAGTGCTGCTCCGCTGGGAGCCGCACCTGGCGGCCCGTCAAAAAATCCTCCACCTCGTACTTGTTGTTCACGTAATGCCCGCAGTAAATGGGGTTGGCCAACACCCGCCGGACTCCCCGGGGATTCCACGCGCAGCCGAATTTCGTCTTGACCCCGTCCTCGTTCAGCGCCAGGCTGACGGCGCGGCAGCCCATCCCCTCGCCCAGATACAGCCGGAAAATCTTCCGGACCACCTCCGCCTCAGCGGGATTGATCTGAAGGGTAAAATTGTCGATGCGGTCATAGCCGTAGATGCGCTGGGGAACGCGCCCTTTTTGGGCGTTGATCTTCTTCCCCCACTTCACCCGTTTGGACAGGTTTCCGCTCTCCTCCTGGGCCATGGCCCCGAAAATGGTCAGGATAAACTCGCTGTCCCCCAGCGACGTCATGTTGGCGGTGAGAAACATCACGTTGATCCCCATTGCCTTCAGCACCCGGATGCTCTGCAGGAAGTCCACCGTATTTCGGGCCACCCGGGAGATGTCCTTCACCACCACCTGCTCAAACAGGCCCGCCCGGGCGTCTTCCATCATGCGCTGGAATTCCGCCCTTTTTTTCAAGCTCGTCCCGGTGACGCCCTCGTCCGCTCATGTCAAGCACGGCCTAAGAGAATTTTGTAAATAAACCGCGAACCATACCGAAGGCGAGAAATTGGCCGAAAAATCACTGCATTATCCCGATGATTGCTCTTTCGCGCCGCCATTGTACAGTCCCGCAATAAGTTCACGTCCGTTTATGCCCCATTCTGATGATCTCTCCGTCAGGCAAGTACCAGCCGCTCCAGTTCATCCCGGAGGTTCCAGACGATTTCAAGCCGTCCGCCGGGATAAACGCGGACCTCTTTCAAGGCCTCTGTTGCAATTTCGCCGGTGATTTTCTCTGCTTCCATGTGCTTTTCAAAAGGGGGAACAAACTCATTCCGCAAGCCGCCGCTCGCTCCCGTATTCTCCAAAGCGGCCTCCAGTTCTGCAATCCGGGCCGTGAAGGCATCCCGTTGCCGGACAGCGGCGGCTTTCGCTGCGAGATATTCCGGCTTGCCGATCTTACCCAGGGCATAGGATTCATACAGCTCTTTGATCTGTTGACAGAGCCGGCCATGCTTTTCCCGCAGCCCTGAGAGGGTTTTCTTCATAGCGGCGGTATCTTTTTCCTGCTTTCGGCGCCGTTCGTCCCACAACCGGCGCAATTCCACCGCCATTAGCGCCTGCGCGTGAAACCCTTCTAAAACAGAATCCAAGATACCGCTCTCCAGCGTTCGCCCTGTGCAGCCGTAAGCGGGGTTGATGCGAGGCGTTTGGCAGTACAAATACCTTTGCTTTCCCTTTGTATATTGCATCGCGCGGCCGCAAACACCACACCGAGCCTTGCCCTGCAGCGGCCGATCATGCTTTTTTATTTCACCGCGCTCCTTGTAGGGCCGCATTGCTGTCTGTGCGCGATCAAATTCATCCTGTGTCACAATGCCCTCATGTGTATTCTCCACGGCAATCCAGTCCGCACGGCTGACTTTTACCGTGTGCGTGCGGCCGATCACATCCCGTATCCGTTTCCCAAAAATATTTTTCCCGATATAGCGCTCATCCCGGAGAATCCTTGCGACGATGGCGCCGATCCAGAAATTGTCCTCTCCGATGTTAGACCACCTGGTGCGGGAGCAGCCGGCCGCCCGCTTGTAGAGCATGGGCGTCGGCACGGCCTCACGGTTCAGCAGCAACGCGATCTGCTCCGTATTTTGGCCGTCTGCCGCCAACAGGAAAATACGCCGTACCGTTTCCGCCGCCTCTTGATCGATCACAAGACGGTTTTTATCAGCCGGGTCTTTGATATACCCATACGGCGCGTATGGGGAGAGGAAATCTCCGCGCTGGGCGCGGAACTTCTTTGCGCTGCGCACCTTCCGGGACAAATCCCTGCTGTAAAGGTCATACAAGAGGGCCTTGAAGGAGGTTTCCAAACTGTCCACGTCCGCGGGCCGGATGCTGTCAAAGCCGTCATTGACGGCGATGAACCGCACGCCGAGAAAGGGAAACACGTGAGAGATGTAGTTGCCGACAGCCAGATAGTCGCGCCCAAAGCGGGACAAATCCTTGACGATGATGCACTGGATTTTCCCTTCCCGCGCTTGGGCGAGCATTTCCTGGACGGCCGGGCGCTCAAAGTTTTTACCGCTCCACCCGTCGTCACAGAACTCAATCACGTCAGTCTCGGCCAGCTCTGGGGTGCGGCGGATAAAAGCGTCCAACAAATTCCTCTGGTTCGTGACGCTGTTGGACTCTGCCTTTCCGTTTTTCCTCAGATCATCGTCCTCTGAGGATAGCCGGATATATTTCGCGGTGGTACCGCTCATGCGGACACCGCCTTTCCCTCGGCCTCCAAAAACTGAAGCAGAGCGCGGTATTGGTCCCGATAGCGAAGGGTGATGGAGATATGGTTCCTTGCGTCTACCTCTACACGTTCGATCAGCGCGTGGGCCACAGCCTCCGTCAGCATCTGTTCCCCTTTGAATTGGCCACAGGCGGCCAGCCAGGGGTTTCCCGTGGTCTGCCGACGGTTCTTCTGCTGCCGCTCCAATGCCTCTAAACGGGCCTTGGCGAGATCTATGTCGGAACGGTACCGGCGCTTCATCTCTGCGTATTCCCGCTCCGTCATCAGCTTGTCGGCATAGTTCTGGTACAAACTATCATAGAGCATATTGGCCCGGTCGAGAGCCTGCTTCGCGGCGGTGATCTCCCGTTTCACGGCGGCCTCCCGGCTTGCTGCCTTTGCCGACCGGTCGTGCTGATGTACTAACTTGTCCAGATTTCCAGCCAGCGCGATCTCCCGCTGTAGGGCGTCCCATAAAATTTCTTTCAGCTGCGTTTCGTGGAGATACTTTTTCGGACAGGAGGACAGGTCTGCCGTATGGGAGGGGCAAATGTAGACATAGTAGAGATTTTTCCCCTTGTTCGTTACATTTTTATACCGCACCAGAGGCCGCCTGCAGTCCGCGCAATAGATCAGCCCCCGCAGGATATTGGGGATCGTTCCCAGCCCATCATGCCGCCCCAGCCGTTCCTGATAGGCGCTGCCGGCCTGTTCCGCCATCCGCTGAACCGTGCGGAAGGCGTCCTCGTCAATCAGCGGCTCATGGGTATTGCGGACGATCATCCACTCCGATTCCGGCGCCTTGTATGGCCTTCTCCCCTCGGAGAAACCGGAACGCCTGCGTCCCTGTACCATGTGACCCAGATATACCTCGTCTGTCAATATCTTTTTGACCGCAGTGACGCTCCATACCGTGTTGGCGTAGCGCTCCGCTTTTACTTCGCCCTTCAGATAGTGATACCGGGCAGGGGAAGGGATCCCGCGCCCGTTCAGTTTCCGGGCGATGCCCTGATAGCTCAGCCCGGAAATCCGCCACTGAAACATATCCCGCACAACCGGCGCGGTTTCCGCATCCGGCTCAATTCGGCGGTGGTCTTGGGCGCATTTCCGGTAGCCATACGCCGCCCAGGAGCCGATAAATTCCCCGTTCTGCCGCTTGGCCGTCAATGGGGGGCGCGTCTTTCTGGATATATCCTTGCTGTAAACCGCGTTCATGATGTTTTTCAGCGGCACGATATATCCGTCCTGGGTGCGCTCGGCGGTCAGCGTGTCAAACCCGTCGTTGACCGCGACGAACCGCACACCCAGGAGTGGGAAAATCCGCTCCAGATATTTGCCCGTCTCCAGGTAGCTGCGCCCAAAACGGGACAAATCCTTGACCACAATGCAGTCCACTTTCCCGGAACGCACGTCGTCCATCAGCCGCTCAAACTCCGGGCGGTCAAAGTTCGTTCCCGTCCGTCCGTTGTCGCAGTAAAGATCGCAGCGCTCCATATCCGGCTGTCCGTCAATGTAGCTCCGAATCAGTTCCCGCTGGGTTTCAATGGTGTCCGCTCCGGGCCTTCCGCCGTCCTCCACCGAGAGCCGGACATAGCCGCCCGTGTGATAGACGCGCCGGGGAGGTTCTGTGGGCACGGCTGCCGGCAGAACAGGGTTGACCTTGCGCTTCGTCCTCGCCATGTCAGACCGCCCCCTTTCCGGGACGCGGCCCTTTTGTCTGTAAAAGAAGATCCATCTGCCGCTGAAATTCATTGCGCCAGCGATAGACAATTTCAACGCGTCGCTCACGGAAAATCAGGACGCGCTCGATCAGAGATACGACAATGGCGCGGTCCAGGGCGTCAATGTTCTGGCGCCTGCGAAACTGCCCCATCCAGCCCCGGCCCTCCGATAAATTGCCCATTTCCTGACTCATTTCCATTTGGATGGCCTCGGCCTGTTCCTCCGCTTCGGCGCGGCGGCGGGAGTAGGTCTTTTTCAAGTCCTGGTATTCATCCCGCTCAATCACACCCTCGGCAAGGCTTTCGTACAGGGAGCGCAGAAGGGTTTGACAGCGTTCAACTTCCTCCCGCTTTTTCTCCAAACGGCTTTGCAGCTTTCGCACGCCGGCCTGCTGGAGCTGGGCCGTGTCGGTCAGCTCCAGCAGGCCGGCAAGGTCGATCACGTCCTGGATGTACTTTTTCAGCGCGTCCAGCACGATTTCGTCCAGCGCCTCGATCCGCATGGAGTGGGCAAAGCAGGTCTTTTCGTTTTTATGGGCGGCGCAGACGTAGTAAACATATCGCCTTTTACCGGAGGGGACGGTTTTCCGTATCATGGCGCCGCCGCACTCGCCGCAGTAGACCATACCCGAAAACAGCTCCACAGCTTTGCCGCCGACGCTGGTGCGGGTGTCCAGCGCGAGCACCTTCTGGACGCTTTCAAAGTCATACCGGTCAATGACGGCCTCGTGGCAGTTCTCCACCACCGCCCATTCCTCGCGGGGCTTGACCACCAGCCGCTTCACCTTATAGCTGGGTGTGGTTACGCGCCCCTGCTCCAGCACTCCGATATAAACCGGATTTTTCAAGATCCGCAGCACCATCCCGGCGCTCCAAACGGATTCCTCCTTCACTCGGAAAGACGTGGAGTAGCGCAGCCCCTGGGACCGCTTGTACTCCATGGGCGTGGGAACGCCCAGTCCGGTCAGGCGGTCGGCGATATCGCCCGCGCTGACGCCCTCCAGCTTCCATTTGAACATGTCCCGCACCACACCGGCAGCGTAGTCGTCCACCAGCAGACGGTGATGATTTTCCGGGTCCTTCCGATAGCCGAAAACAGCAAAGGAGCCAATGAAATCTCCGCGCCGGCGTTTGATTTCAAGCTGGCTCCGTGTTTTCACCGAGGTATCCCGGCAATACGCCTCGTTGATGAGGTTTTTGAACGGGATAACCAGCTCGTCGGATTCCACATTGCCGTGCAGGCTGTCATAATGGTCGTTGATTGCGATAAACCGCACACCAAGGAACGGGAATAACTGTTCCAGATATCCCCCCACGCCCAGGTGGTCCCTGCCGAAACGGGACAGGTCCTTGACCACGATGCAGTTGATTTTGCCAGCCTTGACCTCGGCCATCATCTCCTGAAAGGCCGGACGGTCAAAATTAGAACCCGTGTAGCCGTCGTCCACTTTCATGCCGCACTCCCGCAGCTCCGAGCAGCGCGACAAATAATCACGGATCAAATCCTTCTGGCCCGTAACGCTGTTGCTCTCCTCCTTGTCGCCGTCCTCGCGGGACAGGCGGACATAACCGCAGGTATTCCATACCTGTTCAGCGGCGTTTTTCATATTTTCCTCTCCCAATTGTTAAAGTTGGATCAGCAAAACACTTTAACAGCCAGAGGGGCGCCGAGCCGTTCTGTCGCCGCCATGCCGGCATGGTTTCCCGGCGATGTCCAGAGTGTTTTGCAAAAAGCTTTTCTCAGCATTTTGAGCGCAGGTAGGAGAGCATTCTGTCCTCCAGCGTCACGTCCGTGTCGGTGAAGCTGACCTTCACCACATACTTTCCGTGCCGGTAGCAGTAGGGATTCCCAATCTGACGGATGAAGTCCAGAATCCGCTCCCGCTTGGGCAGGTCGGTGTTGATGACCACATCCCGAATGTCCCGCAAAGTATCCGGATTCACGGAGCGAATATCCACATTCTGCATGGCCTCGATCCGCTCTTTGGTATAGGCGTACTGTTCCATATGCCGCCTCCCTTCTGGACTAACCTATGCTTGTACCGCCTGTCCACATTCCGGCTGATTATGAAGAGCGCCGCAGGCTGTTTCCAGCCTGCGGCGGTACGGGGCGGATCAGCCCTTATGTAAGTTCTCTGCAGGCGGGCAGCGCCGAACCCCCTCCCGAAAGTCGAGGTCATAGAGGCGAATCAGGGCGGCCGCCAGAACAAAGAGGCTGGCCCAAACGTTCATTTCCGCCGACTTTTGAACGGTTGGATCGTTCCCGCCGGCCGCGTCCCGGCAGGTCCGGAGGGCCAGGCAGAAAAAGAACCCCAACGCGCTCACAACCAACGCCGACGCGATAAGTCTGATCGGAAACACATCCGGTACAATGGCTTCTTGCGGCTCTCCCGCCAAGGTCTCCTCCAACTGCTCCCGCTGAATGAGCACTGACCAGAAAGAAAGGAGCACCGACAGAATAATCAGCATTAGATAGAACAGAGACTGATTGACTGTCCCGAGCTGTTCTTTCAGGGTTTTCCTCTCCATGGTCTCTCCTCCTTCCCGCCCATTCTATGCCGAAAAAGTAAAAGTGCGCAAGATGTGGGCGCGCCTAATATCAATGTGTTCAAAGAGACCGTTTTATGCTATAATGGGACAAGTGACCTGATGAAATCCAGGAAAGCGGGGGGCTTTATGGGGAACCGAAGCGGCCATTACGTTGAAATGATCAGAACACTCCGCCAAATGAGCGGCACAGAGATCGCAGAACAATTGAAAGCTCTGCAGGGCAATCCCTCTGAGAGCGAGTACCGCTCCTGGGTCCATTCCGTTCCCGTCCTGGTGGATGTGATCCACCGGGCCGGGCTGGATAACCTGACGCTGATTTTGGAATATCAGACGCCGATCGGCAGCCGGATCGACGCTGTCCTGCTGGGCCAGGGCAAAAAAACGGAAAAGCCATTGGTGCTGATCATCGAGCTGAAGCAGTGGAGTGCCATTGAGGAGAATACGGCGGGATGGGAGAGCACCGTCTCCATCTGCCTGTCCAGAACAGAACACCGCTTTGAGGATCGAATCCACCCGGTCCAGCAGACGCTGACCTACGCCAAGCATCTGCGGATGAATCACAGCAATGTGGCCGACGGGCAGATGGAGGTACGGTGCCGCCAGCTCCTTCATAACTTTGTGGATAAGGATCAGCTCTTTCAGGGCAGCTATCGGGCCTATGCGGCCCTGCGCCGCGAGACCTACGGAAAAGGCGAGGAGGCGCAGATGGCGGCGGATCTGAACGCGCTTTTTTCTCCTACCCCCCGGCCCGACGTGGTGGAGCGGTTTCTCAGCGGCAGCTATGTCTTGGGGCAGGTCGGTTTCCAAAATCTAGGGGACGTGCTGTCCAAAAAAGAAAACGCGGTGATGCTGGATGATCAGATCGAGGTCAACCGCAAAGTCTGCAGCCTGATCGATCAGCTCCACAGTCCCCAGTTCGGCAAGCATCTGTTTGTGATCTCCGGCCCGCCCGGAACGGGAAAAACCGTGGTCGGGCTGCATGCCATCTATGCCTATTGCCGGAAATACGGGCCTTCGGCGCGCAACAGGGGCGGCTGTATCTTCGCCCTGCCCAGGAGCCGTACGCTGGCGCAGGTCATCACGGGGGCCTCCGGCGTGGCGCCCGCCTATCTGGACGCAGTCCAGCCGGGACGGGATCTGGTGGTGGTGGACGAGGCCCACCGGATTGAGCAGTTGGACACCGCCATGACCGACCTGTTCCGCAAGGCGAACATGGTGGTGGTGCTGCAGGACGACCGGCAGCGGATCCGCTTGACTGAGGAGGGAACGCTGGAAAACTTCCGGCAGTTTGCGGCGCGGTACGGCATCCCATGTACCATTTATTCCCTGGCCTCCCAAAAGCGGGCGGGCTACTTGGGAAGCTATGTCTCCGATTTGGACCGGCTGCTCTATGGGCGGCAGGTCCAGCCCCTGCGGCGGGAGTCCGCGCTGGAGCTGCGATGCTGGGATGACCTGAACGAACTGGACAAGCATCTGCATCGGCTGGCGTCCGGCGGGCGGCATGTGAAGTGGTACGCGCCTTTCTGCTGGCCCTGGTCCAGATCCGTGCGCAGCATGGATATCGTGATTCCCCAGGCTTCGGGCGTTTTCCAAAAGGCGTGGAACCCCACCGGGGAGCAGTATTCGTGGTTTTTAGGCGAACGGCCGGAGGATCTGGACCGGGTGGGCTGCATCTATACGGCCCAGGGGCTGGAGTTTGATGATATCGGTGTGATTTGGTGGAACGACCTCCGCTGGGACCGGGAAGCCCAGGACTGGCGCGTCGACCTGAGCGGCAGCTGCGATTCCCAGTTCATGCTGTCCATCCGCAACAGCCGCGCCGGCAGGCAGGCCGTTGCGGAACTGGTGCTGAACACCTACCGGGTGCTGCTCACCCGGGCCAAAGACAGCGTCCATATCTGGTTCCAGGACCGCGGGACGCAGGAACATGTGAGAAAGGTATTGGGGTTTTAAAATGGCCGGAAAGAAATACGGAACGATCAGGCTCTCCCTGTCGGCGGGAAATCTGCAGTATGGTCACTGCAGCCAAAGGCAGGTCGACGTCTTGCAGAACAGGCATGTCATCTATATCTATTACGGGAAAAAGTCTTTCTACGTGGGGCAGACAGACCACTTTTTATCCCGTCATGATCAGCATAGGCGCGAGGTCAAAACAGACTACCGGCAGTTTCAGCATGTAATCGTCCTTTTCGGACAGTACGTAGACGGAAATTCTCAAAACGACCTGGAAAGTCTGCTGATCACATATCTCACCGCGGACAATGAGAATTTGCCCGCAGGCGAGAAGCGGCTCTGCAGAAACAAAACACAGGGGAATCAGTATGTGGAATATCCCCATCGGGACGAGGTGCTCGCACAGGTCCTGACCCCCTTCTGGGAACGGGATCTGTGCGAGGCGGGATTGGTCCACCAGCCGTCGCTGTCCGGCCTGCGGACAAGCATCCTTTTCAAATACTCTCCCTTTACTGAGCTGTCCGCAGAGCAATTCGACCTTATTCACGAGATACAAAACGACGACCGGAGCTATCTCATTGAGGGAACCGCGGGCACCGGCAAAACCGTGGTGCTGACCAATCTGGCGGCCAATCTCTGCGCATGCGGCCGCCTAAAAGTCGGCGTGGTTGTGAAAGCCAACTGGGTTAAGACCGCCCGCAGGATTTTCCGCGCCTACGGCCTTGGGAAAAACATTGCGGCGGGCACCGCTTATCAGCTGATCAGGCGGAGAGAGCGGTTCAGCGTCATTCTGGTGGACGAGGCCCACCGCCTGCGTTGGAACAGCCCTAAGCAAAATCATCTGACCACCGGGATTTTCGATCAGAACGACCCGAAAAAGAACGAATTGTTTTTGCTGGGAGAATTGGCGGACCGGCTGGTGCTGTTCTATGACTCCATTCAAGCGATCCGGCCATCGGATATTCCGCGCCTCGATTTTCAAGCGTATGTTCGGGAGCGAGACTTTCAGAAGCGCATGCTCACAAAACAGTTCCGCGTACAGGTAAAGGACGCGGGCGCCGCCTATACTGCGGACGATTATCTCAACGGAATCTGCAGCTTTCTGCAGCTCAAACAGGACGCGTTTGACCCCCGTGTATTCCAAAACCGCTCGGAGGACGCCTATTTTGGCATAGCGGACTCCATTCACGAGCTGTTTTCCTACGTGGATGAACAGCGGCAGTATCATCCGAAGGCGCAGTGCAGGGTGCTGGCAGGGTATGCCCGCCCTTGGGGCAGCCGCTACAGACCGGAGGACGGGCGGCATGTGGAATTTGATTGGACGGAAGACGAGGACCACCGTTGGAAATGGAATTCCACCCATGAGAACTGGATCGCGCTGCCGGGAAGCGAGGACGAAATCGGCTCCATTCACGCAATACAGGGTGTCGACCTGGACTATGTGGGAGTTGTGATCGCCAAAGACCTGACTTATCGAAACGGTATCGTGACGGCGGTCAAAGAGAACTATTTTGATACAAATGGCACGCCGCCCAAAGAGAGCTTTTCCATCCAGGAATTAAGCGAGTATGTCAGGCAGATCTATTACGTGCTCCTCACCAGAGGGATCAGCGGAATCCGGATCTATTTTGAGGATCAGGCGCTCAAGCGGCATTTTATGGAGACGGCCGGACTGTCATGAAGCGGGAAACCATACAGGCAATCAAAATATACTGAGTTGGAGCGGCAGAAGGAAATTGGAATAAACATTCCCGCGTTCCTGCAATATGCGCGGGAACATCCATAGTTCAAATCCACATTGATCGGGGGCCGTCTGAAAAAGACGGCCCCGATTTAGATATTTTCACGAATCGTTTTCTCAAGCAGCGCATGGCGGCGTCAATCTGAAACGGGGACAGCGGATTTATCTCCTGCCTCCGCCCCTTTTGCCGCTCTATTTAGGAACGTTCTTCACAGCTTGCTCCTCCTGCGGTAATCAGAGGGGGTGCATTCCTTCAGCGCATGAAAGGTCTTTGCAAAATAACTCGCGTCCTGAAACCCGCACTTCGCGCCGATCTCCGCGATGCTCAGCGTGGAGGCGGACAGGAACTCCGCCGCCCTCTGAATGCGGTACTGGGTCACGTACTGGATGGGCGGCTGGCCAATCACGCTGCGAAAGCACCGCAGACACTCGCTTTCGCTGACGGCGGCGGCGTTGGCGATGCCGGCGGTGGTCAGCCGCGCGGCATAGTTCCGGTGGATGTACTCCAGCATGCGCTTCACCCGGCCTTCATCCCGCAGCACCTTTTCCGATTTTGCGGAAAAAGCGGAGGCATGGCGGCGCGCCAGCAGGAGAATCAACCGGGACAGCTCCTCCCGCACCCGGAACTCATACCCCGGCTGCTCCTGCGCACAGCTGTTCCAAGCCCCCTCCACGGATTGGACGGCCTGCATATGCCAGTCCTCCGACCCGTCGAAATGGACGCACGCTTGTCCGCCCTTCCCCACCAGCGGCTGGAGGTACTTGGACCAGAAGACGCTGTCCAGGCTTCCGCCCACCAGCCGGGGATGGAACACCGCCGAGTGGAGGCGGCACCTCGACTCCCCATGCTCCCATACCGCGTGGAGCACCCCGGCGTTGATGAACATCCCCTCCCCCCGCCGCAGTGTGAAGCGCTCCGCCCCGGCGGCGGCGACAGCCGTGCCCTCCGATACGGTGAACACCTCAAGCTCCGGGTGCCAGTGCCAGGGAACGGGGGCGATGGTCAGATCATCGTGGTAGCAGGC
This sequence comes from uncultured Oscillospiraceae bacterium, assembly GCA_949948775.1. GTDB lineage: Bacteria > Bacillota > Clostridia > Oscillospirales > Oscillospiraceae > Enterenecus. The sequence goes on along the minus strand of CATLHC010000001.1, from coordinate 27,888 downwards.
GATGGGAAACTGGACCGTTCCATGCTGCGCCAGCTCCCGGCCCTGTTCATTGGTCTGTGTATCGCACAGTGTGAGCGCCATAGGGTTTCCTCCTAACTTCTGACGGGATAGTTATAGTATTATATTGTTTTGTTATAGATATCTCATTCCTCCGCTGGTATAATCATATCATCAAAAAAGGAGGCGCGCAATATGGTACATCTGCTTTTAGCCGTCATCTACTTATCTTTTATCAGCCTGGGCCTGCCCGACTCCCTGCTGGGCTCCGCCTGGCCGGTGATGCATGTGGAACTGAACGTCCCCATGTCCTGGGCCGGGGCCGTTTCCATCATCATTTCCGCCGGGACCGTTGTGTCCAGCCTGCAAAGCGATCGCCTCACCAAAAAGCTGGGCGCTGGGAAGGTGACGGCCGTCAGCGTTGGAATGACGGCGGCGGCGCTGTTCGGCTTTTCCGTCAGCAGTTCCTTTTGGACGCTGTGCCTGTGGGCCGTCCCCTACGGTTTGGGGGCGGGCAGCGTGGACGCGGCGCTGAACAATTATGTGGCCCTCCACTACGCCAGCCGCCACATGAGCTGGCTCCACTGCATGTGGGGCTTGGGGGCCGCCGTCGGGCCTTACGTTATGGGCTTCGCGCTGTCCGGCGGCGCGGGCTGGAATATGGGCTATCGGTACATCGGCATGATCCAGGCGGCCCTCACCGTAATTTTGGCGGCAAGCCTGCCCCTCTGGCGGATTCACAAGCGCCCGGAGGACGGCGGGGAGACCGCCGCCCCGCCCTTGACCTTGCCGCAGATCTTCCGCATCCCCGGGGCTAAGGAGGTCATGGTCACCTTTTTCTGCTACTGCGCCCTGGAGCAGACCACCATCCTCTGGGCCAGCAGCTATCTGAACCTGCACAAGGGCGTCCCGGCGGAGACGGCGGCGGGCTATGCCGGGCTCTTTTTCATCGGCATCACGGTGGGGCGGGCTCTCAGCGGCTTCCTCACCATGAAGCTCAATGACGCACAGATGGTCCGGCTGGGTCAAGCCATTGCGGCGCTTGGCATCCTGGCCATGCTGCTGCCCCTGCGCGAATCCGTCACCCTGGCGGGGCTGGCGCTCATCGGCCTGGGGTGCGCCCCCATTTACCCCTGTGTCATCCACTCCACCCCGGACCACTTCGGCGCGGACAAGTCCCAGGCGGTGATCGGGGTCCAGATGGCCAGCGCCTACGTGGGCACCTGCCTGATGCCGCCTCTGTTCGGCCTCATCGCCGCCCGCATCGGCGCGGCGCTGCTGCCGGTGTACCTGTTGATTATTCTGGCCGTCATGGCGGTGATGCATGAGGCGCTGCTGCGCCGGAGCGGGAAAAACGCCAAAGCATAAGAAAAATCACTTTCTCGGACGTGGATGGGACGCCGGCGGGCCGGGAAGGCCGCATCCAACCCGCCGTCTCCGCCATCCGTCGGCTATAAGAAATAGGCCCGTTTTATATTGACATATGCCATTAATTCCTCTATAATGGATACAGTCCCGTCGGGAGGTGCGCCCATGTCAAGGCCCGTAAAGTGCAGACGCGTCTGCCATTTCCCAAAAACTTTGGAATTTCTGCCCGTCCAATCGGAATCCCAGCGGGCTCCCATCCTTCTGACCGTGGACGAATATGAAGCGATCCGGCTGATCGACCGAGAGGGGCTGTCTCAGAAGGCGTGCGGGGAGCGGATGCAGGTAGCCCGGACAACGGTACAGAAAATTTACGACAGCGCCCGAAAAAAGTTGGCGGAGGCTCTGGTGGAGGGAGTCCCCTTCCAAATCGAGGGCGGCGAGTTCCAGCTCTGCGACGGCAAAAGCGCCGATCGTGAATGCATGGATTGTTTTAAGCGGCAGTACCATCAGCAATACGAAAAGGAAAAAGGAGATGCTGTCATGAGAATCGCGGTAGCCTATGAAAACGGTCAAATTTTTCAGCACTTTGGCCGTACCGAGCAGTTTAAGGTCTATGATGTGATCAACGGCGACGTGGCGTCGTCCGAAGTGGTGGGCACCAATGGAAGCGGACACGGCGCTTTGGCCGGTGTGCTCACCGCGCTGAATGTGGACGCTCTGATCTGCGGCGGCATCGGCGGCGGCGCCCAGGCCGCTCTGGCGGCGGCGGGCATCCGTCTATACGGCGGCGTGTCCGGCGGGGCCGACGAGGCGGTGAAGGCCCTGCTCAAAAACGAGCTGGACTTTGAGCCTGACGTACACTGTGAACACCACGAAAACCACGGGGACCACGCCTGCGGGGAGCACGGCTGCGGAAAACACGCCTGTGGCGGCTGACAAACTCCGGCATTAAAAAACTGCTGGGGGAGTACCATGTGATCTGGTGTTATGGAACCCAGGGCGGCACGGCAAAAAGCGCCGCGCCCAGCGCCCTCTGAAACTGGTGATTTTGAAATTGGCAGGGATATTTTGGACCGTTTTTCGAACTGTCCGAAATTTCCCCGCCCTTTTCATGCCCTTCGATTCATCACACAGCTCCGGCGTTGGAACGATTTCAAAACGAGGGGTGGAAGCAGCCCCCTCATTTCTTTAGTTTCTCTTAAATTTTTGCCTCATTGTAAAAAATAATTGCAATCGAATGCGGGCAAGTATATACTATTAGCTTGGATTTGAGCGTCGGGCGGTTCCTGTCGAATCGCGGCGACCGGGCACCATTTATCTGAGGAGATCGGCAGATGGGCACTGTAAAAGAAAAGCTGCGGGCACTTTGGCGGGACCAGCGGTCCTGGGGAGTCAGGCTCCCCCTGGCCATCCTGTGCGCCTTTACCTGTGTGTTTACCTTTATCCTGTTCGGACCTTGCGAACTCTATCTCCAGAACATGCAGGAGATGCCCTTTCCCTTCCTCACCATGGTGCCTGTGCTGCTCTTGACGGGCGCAGCCGTCTTCGCGGCGCTGCTGGCAGTTCTGCTTCTGCTCCGGGGCAAGGTATTCAATCTGGCCGTCTCCATTCTCTTCGCCGGGACGCTGGCGGGCTATCTCCAGGGCAACCTGCTCAACATCGACCACGGCTCCCTGGACGGCAACGCCGTCAACTGGCAGGAGTTCCGCTCCCCCATGCTGCAAAACTGCCTGGTGTGGCTGCTGATCTTCGCGGTGGTGTTTTTCCTGCTCTACCTCAGCCGGAGGCTGTGGACGCGGATCGTAGAGCTGACCGGCGTGATCATAATCGGCGCGCAGATCGCGGCCCTCATCGCCCTTCTGGCCGGGGCCGGACTGGACAACATAGCTCGGGTCGGCCAGGAAAAAACCTATGTCTCCCGGGACGGCATCTACGAGGTGGCCCGGAAGCAGAACGTCATCGTATTCCTGCTGGACCGCCTGGACAACCAGTTTACCGACGAGGTGCTGGAGCTTCACCCGGAGTGGAAGCAGCGGCTGTCCGGCTTTAGCTACTACCACGATTTCACCGGCAGCTATGCCAACACCAGGCCGTCCATCGCCTATTTCATGACCGGCGTGGAACACGACTACACCGTCCCCTGGAACGACTACTTTCACCGGGCCTGGACCCGGCCGGTCCATCCGCTTCTGCAAGACATTCACAACGCGGGCTACACCGCCCGAGTCTACTCCGACTGCTCCTACGTCTTCGGCCAGGCCCAGGATGTGGAGGGCTTTGTGGACAACATCCACCGGGACACCCAGACCGTCCACCGGGACATCATGCTGGAACAGATGCTCACTTTGTCCGCCTACCGCTATGCGCCGGAGGCCCTCAAACCCTATTTCCAAATGTATTCCGGAGACCTGGGTGATATTGTCTCGGTGGAGGGGGAGGACCTGGAGAACAACCTCTACACCGTAGACGATGTGGCCTTCTGGCAGGGCTATCGGGAGCACGGGCTCACCGTAGACCAGGACTTGGACGGCCTGTTCCAGTTCTACCATTTTGAGGGCGCCCACAGTCCCTATGTCATGGACGAAAAGGCCCAGCCCGTCCTCCAGGGCACCCGCAACGGCCAGATCACGGGCAATATGGAGATGATCTTCCGCTACCTGGACGAGCTGGAGGAGAAAGGACTATTTGACGACGCCACCGTCATCATCACCACCGACCACGCCCGCCCCCCCGGGCAGAGGGGCGACATCAGCGACGTCAACGCCAGCCGGGTGTCCACCCTGATGATTAAGCCCTCCGGCACCGGCCGGACCAGGCCCCTTCAGATCTCTCGCAAGCAGGTATGCCAGGACAACCTGCGCGCGTCCATCATCAGCTATTTTGGTCTGGACTCCGCTTCCTACGGCCGCACCGTCGAGTCCATCGGCGAGGACGAGGAGATGACCCGCATTCTCTGGATGCGGGGAGAGCGGGGCGAGGTGGCCAACAAGCTGTACACCTTCCAGATCAACGGGGACGCCAACGATTTTTCCAACTGGAAGCTGATTGCGGAACGCGAAATGAAGCACAACGGCCTGTAACGGCCCGCCTTTCAGTGCACATAACGGGAGGTCTTTCCACCGTGAAGAAGGTACTTATCTTTTCCTACTTTTTCTTGTTTACCTCACTGCTCTGTTCCGTCACCGCCTTTGCGTATATCGACCCATCCGCCATGACCTACATCATCCAGCTCATCGCGGGCATCGCCATCGCGGCGGGGGCAGGGGCGGGCTACTACCTGCGCAGGTTCAAGCGGAAATTTTTCAAGCGCGGGAGCAGCGGCAGCGCCGCCCGGTCCTATGACGAGGACGATGACGACGACACCGGCTATGGCGACTACGAGCTGGACGCAGCGCCGGAGGCCCCCTCCCCCGCTCCCCAGGCCGCGGAGGCCCGGACCTATGCCTCCGCCCAGGAACCGGCATACGCCTGTGCCGCCCAGCCTGTCGACGTCCCCCTGGACCCCTTTGACGAGTCCGGGGGCGAGGGCGGCCTGGCCGCCGAAAACCGGGAACTGCGCCGCCTGCTGGCGGAGGAGCGCCGGAAGGTGGAGGACCTGAAACGGGCCCTGTACATCTGCACCGCGCCGAGACGATGAAGGCGCGGAAAAAGGACCGCTGGTGGCTGCTTCCCCTGGCCGCCATGGGCCTTGCCGCCCTGGTCAATCTCTTCATCCTGGTGAATGCCTACGTGCCCTCCGGCTCCATGGAGCCCACCCTCCCCACGGGGGCTCTGATGCTGGGGGACCGCACCGCCTTTCTCCGAGGGGACCCCCGGACGGGGGACGTGGTGCTGTTCCGCAAGGAGGCGGAGTTTGGCCGGAAGGTGCTGGTCAAGCGGGTCGTCGCCCTGCCGGGGCAGACCTTCTCCATGGAAAACGGCCGGGTGTATATCGACGGCCGTCTTTTAGAGGAGGAGTACATCGCGGAATTCTCCCGCGACCGCTACCCGGAGACTGTGGTGCCCGAGGACTGCTATGTGGTGCTGGGGGACCACCGGACCCGCTCCAACGACTCCCGCTTCTGGGAGGACCCCTTCGTTCACCGGGAGGACCTGCTGGCCCGGGCGCTGTTCACCTATTTCCCCCGGCCCAGTCTGCTGTAGGCCGAGGCTGACAAACGAGGTATTGCTGTAACACTATGGAACTCATCAACACGATCGTCGGGACCCCGCTGGGCTGGCTGATGTACGGCTGCTACTGGCTGTTCCGGAATTATGGCGCGGCCATTATCGTATTCACCCTGCTCACCAAGGTGGTCATGTTTCCCATCTCCCTGCTGGTGCAGAAAAACTCCATCAAAATGGTAAAGATGAAGCCCCAGCTGGACATGCTCCGCTACCAGTACGTGGACGACAACGACGCCTTCCTCGACGCCCAGTCCGCCCTCTACAAGCAGGAGCGCTACAACCCCATGGCAGGGGTGATTCCCCTGCTGCTCCAGCTGCCCATCATCCTGGGCTTGCTGGACGTGGTGTACAAGCCGCTGAAGCACATTCTCCACTTCACGCCGGAGCTCCAGCAGACGTTCGTGGAAAAAACCGCTCAGCTCATGTCCGTGACGGTGGAGGAGCTTGGCTCCACCGCTCAGCTGTCCGTGGTGGAGCGGGTGCGGGCTGTGCCGGACAACTTCGCCGGCCTCCCCGGCGGAGCGGAAGCCATCGAGCAGATTCAGAACCTCCACATGACCTTTTTCGGCGTCAACCTGGCGGATACCCCCAGCATCCACGCCGTTGACGGGCTGTTCCTCATCCCCGTGCTGGCGGGGCTGTCCGCCCTGCTGATGTGCTGGGTGCAGAACAAGGTGAACGTGCTCCAGATCGAGCAGAACAAGCTGTCCCAGTGGGGCATGACGGCGTTTATGATCGCCTTCTCCTCTTTTTTCGCCTTTATCGTCCCGGCGGGGGTGGGGCTGTACTGGACCTTCGGCAATCTGTTCTCCATCGGAGTGATGTTCCTGTGCAACGCCGTCTATTCCCCCAAGAAGCATATCAACTACGATATGCTGGAGGAAATGAAGCGCGCCGCCGCCGAGGACAAGGAACAGAAGAAAAAGAACGCCGCCCTGGCCAAAAAGTACTATAAGGAGTTCTTCTCCCCCGAAAACAAGGGGAATATGAAGATCATGTTCTACTCCGAGGGCAGCGGGTTTTACAAATACTTCCGTGCCCTCATCGAAGCGCTGCTGAACACCACCGATCTGACCATTCACTACGTCACCAGCGACCCCAACGACGCCATCTTCCAGAAAAACGAGCCCCGCATCCACCCCTATTATGTGGACGAGACCCGGCTCATCTCCCTGATGATGAAGCTGGAGGCGGACATGGTGGTCATGACCACCCCCGATCTGGAGAAGTACCACATCAAGCGCTCCCGGGTGAAGGAAAATGTGGAGTATGTCTTCATGGACCACGGGTGCAGCAGCGACAACCTGGCCTACCGCACCGGGGCGCTGGACGCCTACGACACTCTGCTGGTGGTGAGCCGGGAGCAGGCCATCGAGGCCAGGGCCATCGAAAAGCTGCGGCACGTGAAGAAAAAGCGGATCATCGAGTGCGGCTATGGCCTGATCGACGACATGATCGCCGCATATGAGGCCATGGATAAGACCGAAAACGAGAAAAAGACCATCCTCATCGCCCCCTCCTGGCAGTATGACAACATCATGGACTCCTGCCTGGACGATCTGGTGAACGCCCTGTACGGCAGGGGCTACCGCATCGTCATCCGGCCCCATCCCCAATACGTGCGCCGTTTCCCCATGCGGATGAAGGAGATCATCCAGCGGTATCAGGACAAGGCGTCCGACGACTTCATCATCGAGACCGATTTTTCCTCCAACGTGACGGTGTACACCGCCGACCTGCTCATCACCGACTGGAGCGGCATCGCCTTCGAGTTCTCCTTCACCACCGACAAGCCCTCCCTGTTCATCAACACCCAGATGAAGGTGGTCAACGAGGACTGGCAGAAGATCCCCCTGGTCCCCTTCGACATCACCGCCCGCTCCAAGGTGGGGCGGCAGGTGGAAAAGAGCGAGGTCAAGGACCTGGCCCCCATTGTGGAGGAACTTCTGGCCCACCAGGAGGATTACAAGGAGCGCATCGCCGCTTTGAAGCGGCAGCATTTCTACAACCTGGGCCACAGCGGCGAGGTGGGGGCGCAGTACATCGTCCACCGCCTGGAGCGCCGGTACAAAAAGCAGCTCGCCCGCACCGGAAAGCCCGGATGAGCGTTTCCCGCATCAAAAGCTGCGCCCCTGCGCACAAAACGGCGCAGGGGCATTTTTAAACCTCTGTCCTTACAATCAGGAGTTTCACCTATGACGAACATGCAAAAAGACGATATTTCGGGTATGCCTCGGGAGACGTCCGGCGGACGCCCCGATCCACTGACGCCGGATCAGATGCGGGTGATTGCCCAGGCGCTGCACGCCGGACCGGAGGAGATCACCCACATCTCCGCGCTGAAAACGGGCATGACCAACCGCTCCTTCCTGTTTTCCTGCCGGGGGCGGAAATACATCATACGCATCCCCGGTGAGGGGACCGGCAGGCTCATTAGCCGCCGGGAGGAGGCCGCCGTCTACCAACTGATCCGCGGCAGAGGGCTGTGCGAGGATGTACTCTACCTCGATCCGGACAGCGGCTGCAAGATCTCCCGCTTCATTGAGGGAGCTCGGACCTGCGACCCGCTGAATCCGAACGAGACCGCTGCGTGTATGCACAAGCTGCGGGCTTTCCATGCGCTGGGTCTGAAGGCGGATCACGAGTTCGACCTCTTCGGGCACGTCAACTTTTACGAGCGCTTGTGGGAGGGGCGGCCCTCCGCCCACCCCGATTACCGGCAGACCAAGGAAAACGTGCTGCGGCTCAAGCCCTTCATCGATGCCCAGGCGGGGGAAAAGGCGCTCACCCACATCGACGCCGTGCCGGACAATTTTCTCTTCTGCCAAAACGGGCGGGGCGGGACGGAGATCCGCCTCATCGACTGGGAATACGCCGCCATGCAGGACCCCCATGTGGACATCGCCATGTTCTGCATCTACGCCATGTACGGCCGGGAACAGGTGGAGCGGCTCATCGGCCAGTATTTCCCGGAGGGCTGCCCCGTCAAAACAAGGATCAAGATTTACTGCTACATCGCCGCCTGCGGCCTGCTGTGGAGCAACTGGTGCGAGTACAAGGGTCACCTCGGGGTGGAGTTCGGGGAATATTCTTTGGCGCAGTACCGCTACGCCCAGGACTATTACCGCATCGCGGCGTCGGAGCTGGAGCAGATAGGAGAATGGAAGCCATGCACACAGTAAAACGAGCCGTCATCGTGGCCGCCGGAGTCGGGAAGCGGATGCGGCCCGTCACGCTGAGCACCCCCAAATCCCTGGTCCGTGTCAACGGCGTGCGGATGATCGACACGGTGATTCAAGGGCTGATGGCAAACGGGATCAGGGAGATCTATGTGGTGGTGGGCTATCTCAAGGAGCAATTCCAGGTTCTGAAACAGGATTACCCCAATGTGACGCTCATTGAAAACCCCTGGTATGAAACCTGCAACAACATCTCCTCCCTCTATGCCGCCCGGGAACACCTGCGGGACGTCATCATCACCGACGCCGACCTGCTGGTCCGGAACCCCCGCATCCTCGCCCCGCAGTTTGAACGCTCGGGCTACAACGCGGTGTGGACGGACGGTCCCACGGACGAGTGGCTGCTGACGGTGGAAAACGGCGTAGTCGCCTCATGCAGCCGGACGGGCGGCTCCAAGGGCTGGCAGCTGTTCAGCATCTCCCGCTGGAGCGAGGAGGACGGACGGCGCCTCCGGCGGCACCTGGAGCTGGAATTTGAGCAGAAGGGGATCCGGGACCTCTACTGGGACGACGTGGCCCTGTTTCGCCACCCCGGGGAATATAAGCTGGGCGTCTTCCCAATGGAGCCGGGGGACCTGGCGGAGGTGGACAGCCTGTCCGAGCTGGCGGCGCTGGATCCCGCCTACAAAGCCTATCTGGAGGGAGGGTCGTGACATGGAGCGCGGCGCGAAAAAAATCGACTGGACCATCACCCTGGTGCCCCTGGGGTGCATCCTGGCGCTGAGCGCGCTGTTTATCGCCTTCCCCGCCCAGTCCAACGAGGCGCTGGGCCGCATCCGGGCTCTGTTTGGCGACACCTTCGGCGTCTACTATCTGGTGATTGGGCTGGGTGTGTTCCTGGCGTCCATGTTCGCGGCGTTCTCCAAATACGGGGACATTGTGCTGGGCCAGCCGGGAGAAAAACCGGCCTACTCCTTTTTCACCTGGGGCTCCATGATGTTCACGGCGGGGCTGGCGGCGGACATTCTGTTCTACTCCTTCTCCGAGTGGATCTTATACGCCGTGGACCCTCATATCGCCGAGCTGGGCTCCATCCAGGACTGGGCCAGCGTCTACCCCATCTTCCACTGGAGCCTGATCCCCTGGGGATTTTACCTCATGCTGGCCGCGGCCTTCGGATTTATGCTCCATGTCCGCCGCCGGGAGCGGCAGCGGTACTCCGAGGCCTGCCGCCCCATCCTGGGCGGGCACACCGACGGCCTGCCCGGCAGGCTCATCGACCTGCTGGCGGTCTTTGCCCTGCTGGCCGGGACGGCCACCACCTTCAGCCTGGCCACTCCCCTGATGGCGGGCATCCTGGAGGAGCTGTTCCGCATCCCGCTGGACCGGAACACCGTCACCGTCCTCATCCTGGTGGTAACCTGCGCGGTGTATACCTATTCCCTGCTCCACGGCTTTCGGGGTATCAGCCTGCTGGCGAAATCCTGCATTTACCTGTTTTTCGGCCTGCTGGCCTACGTGCTCCTGCTGGGCGGAGAAACCCGGTATATCATCGAGACCGGCGTCGAAGCGCTGGGCCGGATGGTACAGAACTTCTTCGCGCTGGCCACCTTCACCGACCCGCTGAGAACCACCTCCTTCCCCCAGAACTGGACCATTTTCTACTGGTCCTATTGGATGGTGTGGTGCGTGGCCGCCCCCTTTTTCATCGGCAGCATCTCCAAGGGGCGGACGGTGCGCCAGACGATCCTGGGCGGCTACGGGTTCGGCGTGGGCTCCACCGTGGTCAGCTTCATCGTGCTAGGCAACTACTCTCTGGGCCGGCAGGTGTCCGGCGCGGCGGACTTCATCGCCCAGTACAACGAGACCGGCGATCTGTACCGGCTCATTATCTCCATGATCCGCACCCTGCCCGGCGCTCAGTTTGTGCTGGCGCTTGTGCTGGTGACCATGGTGGCCTTTTACGCCACCTCCTTCGATTCCATCGCCCTCATCGCGTCCTGCTACAGCTGCCGCAGGCTTGGTGAGGGGGACGAGCCCCATTGGGCGGTAAAGCTCATGTGGTGCCTGCTGCTCATCGCCCTGCCCATCGCGCTGGTGTTCTCCGAAAGCTCCATGGCCAACCTGCAGTCCGTGAGCATCATCGCGGCCTTCCCCATCGGCGCGGTCATCGTGCTCATCGCCGCCAGCTTTTTCAAGGACGCCGGGGTTTATTTGGACCAACGCTGACGGGCCTGCACAGCAAGGGATCGCTGGTTTAGTCCTATTTTAACAGGCCCGTCGGCGTACAGGCGGTACAGCTCGTATCCGTTTTTTTGGGCATATTCCAAAAAGAATTCCTTCTGATGGCTCAGGCTGTCCTTCTGCTCCTCCCTGTCCGTGGATACGCGGCAATACGCTGCGATTTTCATGGGCCGCCCCGCCCCCTCATGGCCAGCAGCTTCTCAAGGATGATCTGTTTCAGCAGCTTTTGTACCTCCTTCGGCCTGTTGGGGTCCTCGATCGTAAAGGTGACGCTGGGACCTTGCCGCCTCATCTTGCGCCTCCTCTCGGGATTGAGTCTGGGTGCGGGCCGCCGGGCCCGCACGCTTTTTTGTATGAACCCCCCGCCTTGAATATGACCTGGGACGATTTCTCCGCAGGCGCACAAAAAAACAGGGGCTGTCCTGCGGCAGCCCCTGTTTCTTTAAGCAGATTTACGCCTGCGGCCCCTCCAGCTCCCGGATCAGGTTCACCATCTCGATGGCCCCCAGGGCGCAGTCGTAGCCCTTGTTTCCAGCCTTGGACCCCGCCCGCTCGATGGCCTGCTCGATGTTCTCGGTGGTCAGCACCCCGAACATCACCGGCACGCCCGTCTCCAGCGATACCATGGCGATGCCCTTGGCCGCCTCACTGCACACGTAGTCGTAGTGGCTGGTGGCCCCCCGGATCACCGAACCCAGGCAGATCACCGCGTCATACTTTCCGCTCTTCGCCATTTTGGAGGCGATGAGCGGGATCTCAAAGGCCCCCGGCACCCAGGCCACATGGACGTCCTCCTCCCGCACATCGTGGCGGAGCAGCCCGTCCATGGCCCCGCCCAGCAGCTTGGAGGTGATGAACTCGTTGAACCGGGCGCATACGACGCCCACCTTGATCCGCTTGGATACCAGCTTGCCCTCAAATGTTTTCATGATGATGTTCCTTTCCGCTTTAATAGCTCAAAATGTGCCCCATACGGGCCTGTTTGGTCCTCAAATAAAACAGATCATGGGCGGTGGCCGCCATCTGGATGGGCACCCGTCGGGTGATCTCCAGCCCGAACTCGGACAGCTGATACACCTTGTCCGGGTTGTTGGTCAAAAGCCGCATGCTCTTGACCCCCAGCTCCCGCAGAATCTGCGCGCCGATGTAATACTCCCGCTCGTCCCCGGCGAAGCCCAGGGCCAGGTTGGCCTCCAGGGTGTCCATGCCCTGCTCCTGGAGCTCGTAGGCACGCAGCTTGTTGATGAGGCCGATGCCCCGGCCCTCCTGGCGCATGTACAGCAGGATGCCCCGGCCCTCCTGCTCGATCTGGGTCATGGCGGCGGCCAGCTGCTGCCCGCAGTCGCAGCGCAGGGAGCCGAAGGTGTCCCCCGTCAGGCACTCGGAGTGGACCCGGCACAGCACGTCCCTCCCGTCGCCGACGTCCCCCTTCACCAAGGCCACGTGGTGCTCGCCGTTCAGCCGGTTGACAAAGCCGTGGGCGGTAAACTCGCCGTATTTGGTGGGAAGCTTCACCGTGGTCACCCGGTCCACCAGCTGCTCGCGGCACTTCCGGTAGTTTTGCAGGTCCCGGATGGTGATAAACTTCATGCCCCAGCGCTTTGCCAGCTCCAGAAGCTCCGGCGTGCGCATCATGGTGCCGTCCTCCCGCATGATCTCGCAGCACAGGCCGCACTCCTTCAGCCCCGCCAGACGGCACAGGTCCACTGTGGCCTCGGTGTGGCCGTTTCGCTCCAGCACGCCGTTCTTTTTCGCCAGCAGGGGGAACATGTGCCCCGGACGGCGGAAGTCCTCCGGCCGGGTATCCTCCGCCACGCAGGCCATGGCGGTGACGGACCGCTCGGCGGCGGAGATGCCGGTGGAGGTGGAGGCGTGGTCGATGGACACGGTAAAGGCCGTCTCGTGGTTGTCGGTGTTGGTGCGCACCATCTGGGGAATCCTCAGCCGATCTACGTATTCCTCCGACATGGGCATGCAGATCAGCCCCTTGCCGTGGGTGGCCATGAAGTTGATGTTTTCCGTGGTGGCAAACTGGGCCGCGCAGATGAAATCGCCCTCGTTTTCCCGGTCCGGGTCGTCGGTCACCAGAATGATCTTTCCTTGGCGCAGGTCCTCCAGCGCCTCTTCCACGGTATTGAACAGTGCCATTTTGCGTCCCTCCTAAAATCCGTACCGGGACAAAAATTCCCGGGTGATGGCGCTGCCCTCCCGCCCTTCCGGCGCGGGGGCCAGCAGCTTTTCCACATATTTTCCGACGACGTCCGTCTCCAGGTTGACCGAGTCCCCCGCCCGGCGCTCTCCCAGGACGGTCTTGGCCGCAGTGTGGGGGATCACCGAGACGGAGAAATCCGTCTCCGTCACCGCCGCCACGGTGAGGCTGATGCCGTCAATGGCCACGGACCCCTTTTCCACAACATACCGCAGCACCGACCGCGCGGCCTCCACGGTGTACCAAATCGCGGTGTCGTCCCGGCGGACGCGGGTGATCTTCCCCACGCCGTCCACATGGCCGGCCACGATGTGTCCGCCAAACCGCCCGTCGGCGGGCATGGCCCGCTCCAGATTTACGTGGTCCCCGGCGCTCAGCCCCGCCAGGGCGGAGCGGTTCAGCGTCTCGTGCATCACGTCGGCGGAGAAGCTGCCGCCGTCCAGCAGCCTGACGGTGAGGCAGATGCCGTTTACGGCGATGCTGTCGCCGATTTTTGTGCCCTCCAGCACCGTGCGCGCGCCGATGGTCAGCACGGCGGAATGAGCGCCCCGCTTGATCCGCTCCACCGTCCCGATCTCCTCAATAATCCCGGTGAACACCGTACTCCACCTCGCTCTCCATCAAAAAATCCTCTCCCAGCCGGGTAATCTCAGTGTTTTTCAGCCGAAACGCGCTCTCCGGGGAGGGAACGCCCAGGCCCTCCACCGGCGTCTTGGCCTCCCGGCCGCCGAACAGCTTGGGGGCGATGTACGCCTGGACCTTCTGCACCACGCCGCACTCCAGCGCGGCCCAGTTCAGCGTGCCGCCGCCCTCCAGCAGAACGCTGTCCAGCTCCTCCCGGCCCAGCCGCTCCATCAATTCCCACAGGTCTACATGACCGTCCCGTTCGGCCACGGACAGCACGCGGCACCCGGCGTCTTGATAGGCCCTCCGCCTTTCCTGGTCCATACAGCAGGTGGCAACGATGGTGGGGACCTCTTTCGCAGTCGTCACCACCTGCGCCGTCAGCGGCGTGCGCAGGTGGGTGTCGCAGATTACGCGGGCGGGATCTCTGCCGCCCTCCAGGCGGCAGGTCAGCAGGGGGTCGTCCGCCAGCACCGTCCCCACGCCCACCATGATGGCGGCGCAGCGGTGGCGCTGCTCCTGCACATGGGCGCGGGCCTCCTCACCCGTCACCCACTTGGAGGCCCCGGTATAGGCCGCGATCTTCCCGTCCATGGTCATGGCGTACTTCATCACCACAAAGGGGCGCTTGGTCTGGATGTAGTGGAAAAAAATCTCGTTCAGCTTGTCGCATTCCTCCCGCAGAACGTCCTCTACAACCTCCACGCCGTGGTCCCGCAGAATGCCGATCCCCTTCCCCGCCACCAGCGGATTGGGGTCGCCCGACCCCACCGACACCCGGCGGATACCGGCCTCCAGAATGGCGTCGGTGCAGGGCGGCTGCCGCCCGTGGTGGCAGCAGGGCTCCAGCGTGACATACATCACCGCGCCCCTGGGGTCCTCGGCGCAGGAGGCCAGCGCGTTGCGCTCGGCGTGGGGCTGTCCGCACCTCTCATGCCAGCCCCGGCCGATGATCCGCCCGTCCTTCACGATCACCGCCCCCACCATGGGGTTGGGCGACGTCCAGCCCCGGCCCCGCCGCGCCAGCTCCAGCGCCAGGCGCATATAGTCCAGGTCGCTCACAATTCTCACCTCTGAACACGCAAAATGCCTTGAACAAAGCTCGTTCAAGGCATCGAAAACGGACGCAGAGCCTCCCGCCCATAAACACAAAAACTCTGGAACGATACCATTCCAGAGCAAAGCCATGGGCGCGTGGAACCACTCCCCGCGTCACGCTGATCTTCTCTTTATCCAGACTATACTGTCGGCCTCGGAATCTCACCGAGTCTGCCTTTCGGCCCGTGGGCTTTACCACCGGTGGGGAATTTCACCCCGCCCTGAAGATCCTTATTCAGTTTACGAAGTCAAGTATACACGCCCGCCCTTCCCTTGTCAAGACGCTTCTTCACAAATGTCAAAAAGGCCCGTGCCGCCGATTTTTGGCGGCACGGGCCTTTTGTATCTAAGCAGACAGCGCGCGCTCACCGCAGCAGCTGCCCCACATCCTCCATCCCCCGCTCCTGGAGGACTTTGGCCAGGGGGGACTGCCGCAGCACCTCGCGAATATGCATCACCAGCGAGCTGGCCTCGCTGGTGTCCCGCGTCACGCTGAAATACCCGTTAACGTTGTACATGCCCCCGAAGCTCTGGGCCAGCTGGCCGTACATGGCGCCGTAGGCCCCCTGGAGCCGGGTGACCCAGCGCCGGTCGGAGGTGAGCACCGACATGGCGGCCTTCGCCGCCTCCCGGGTGGAGATGTCCAGCTCGTCCAGGTGCAGGGCCCCGGTGGACACCCGGAACCTGGGCAGCGTCACGGTGGACTCGCCCACCTGCATGGACAGCCCCCGCTGGGTCCACAGCTTGGCCGCGCCGATGTCCGTCCCGGCGGACACCCGGACCTTCCCGCAGTTGCCGAACAGGCACCCGCCGATGTCCCCGTCGGGCCCGCCCCCCTGGGCCTTGACCACCCGGGCCGAGCCGGTGATGGTAATGTCGCCGCAGGCCCCCTGGATGCCCGCCCCGATGGCGGCGGCGCAGCAGTCCGCCTGAGCGCTCACCGAGCCGCCCTGGATATGGATGTCCCCCGCCGGCGCGCCCAGCGCCCCGCCGATGCCCGCTCCTCCTCCGGCGCCCACGGCGGTGACCGTTCCGCCCTGGATGCGGATGGGACCGGTGGGCTCCCGCACCGTGCCGCTGTCCCGGCCGATGCCCGCGCCGCCGGACCCGCCGGTGGCGGTGAGGGTGCCGTCCGGGTCTCTCCTGGCCCCCTTGGTCTGATCGATGCGCAGGGAGGTTCCGTCCCCCATGGAGATGCCCGCGCAGCCCGGACCGCTCTCAAACACGTTGTCCGTGCCCCTTTGCAGCAGCAGGGTCACGTCGTTCCCCCGGCCCAGGTGGAAGGCCCGGCCGGCGTCCACCCGGCACACCACGCCGTCCAGGGTCAGCTCCACCGCGCCCATGCCGTCCTCCAGGACGATCCGGCCGCTGAAGGGTACCTGGTTGGCGTCCACCCCCGCGCCGCCGGAGACGGCGGTCACCCGGCTGGTCAGGATGACAAGGGTCTGGCTCTCCTCCTCATAGCGCCAGTCCACATCCCGCTCGCCGCCGGTGACGGTGAAGGGGTTGGGATACATGGACACCGCCCGGAAGCCCCCCGCCCGCTCATCCCAGCGCACATAGATATATTTGGTGCTGGCCCGGCCCGCCTTGTCCCTCCCCCGGAGGGTGATAATATGGGAGGGCCACTTCTCGTCGGAGTCCTGCTTCAGCAGCCACAGCCGGACGGGGTCCATCTGCTCCTGCCGCAGCATCAGCGGGCTCTGCCTGCCGTCCACCGACAGGGAGGTCAGGGCGCTCCACTCCGGCAGCAGCAGCTTCCACATGATGTCAAAGCGCTCCAGCGGCCTGCCCTGGGCGTCCTGCACCGCGGCCCCCTGGGCCGCCAGCAGGGCGGCGGGTCCGTCCACCATCACCAGCGGGGCCGTCTTTCCCCCGGCGCCGGGCTCCCCATCCAGGACCACCGCGCCGCCGGCCAGCCGCAGGACGCTGTCCGCCCCGCCCTCGAGCCGGCCGATGTGTATCAGCCCGCCGCCGTCCAGGACGAGGGTGGTCCCCTCGCCCAGCCGGAGCTGGGCGATCACGGTCTCTCCCGCGCTGACCACCCGGACCTGGGCGGACTGGACACTCAGCAGCTGGACGCTCATCTGCTGGACCGTCACCGTCCCCAAGCCGGTCAGCTGGACCTGCGGCGTCTCCTGGCCCAGCCCCCGGAGGATCACATCCGCCTCTCCGCTCACCGTCACCGCGCCGTTTTCCGGGCCGGCGGCCACGCCGGACAGATCCTGCCCCGACGCCTGAGCCGTCCCCAGCGTCAGCGTCTCCAGCGCCGCAGCCGCGCCCTCCGGCGGCGCAGAGGACGCGCCCAGGCCGTCCAGCAGCGCCATCAACCCGTCCCCGGAGCCGCCCAGGGAGGCCAGCAGGTCCATCAGCATCTCCATGTCCCCGCCGCCCCCGGCCATCAGGCTCAGCAGGTCGGTTAAGACGTCTCCCCCGTCCTGGGAAAACAGCAGGTCCATCAAAAAGGTCTCCAGCCCTGGGGCCGTGCCGCCGGTGAACTGGGCCTGGAAGCCTTCCAGGCTGGTGAACACGCCCCCCGTCAGCAGCTCCAGCGCCTCGTCCGGCGAGAGGCCCTCCGCCACCGCCTCCATGAACTGCCTCAGCCCTTCCGCGGCCTGAGCCGGGTCCACCGGCCCCGAGGACGCGCCGCCGGAGATCACCGCCCCCAGGTAGAGCGCGGCCAGGTAGCCCGAAGCGGAGCCGCCCTCCAGCGGGAGCCTGCCCAGCGCGGCCAGCACCTGTGCGCCGCTGGCCGACTCGTCCACGCCCAGGGCGGACAGCAGCGCGGCCTTATCGGGGGCATCCCCCGCCAGCCCGCCCAGCAGCCAGCCGGGGAGGCTCTCCACCCCCTCCTGCCGGGCGGACAGGCCCTCCATCACCGCGTCCACCAGCGCGTCCAGGCCGTCTCCGGCCTCTCCGTCCTGGAACAGCCCCGCCTTCACGCCGTCCTGGGCGATCCGGCCGATCTCGTCCCGAAGCTGCTCTAGGTCCCTCTGGAGGGCGGCGCGGTCCGCTGCGCCCTCTCCCGCCGACTGGCGGGCCAGCTCCTCCATGCGGCCCAGGTTGTCCTCCACCTCGGCCAGAGCCGCCTCCCCCGACTGGAGGCTCCGGCGGCCCTCCCGGGCCTGACGCCCCGCCTGGGTCACCCGGCTCATCAGCTGCCGCAGCGTCTCCGAGACTGTGTCCGCCGTCCGGCCCGCCGTCTGCTTGGGCTGGGTCACGCCGGCCTGCTTCTCCGCCCTGCCCGTCTTTTCCGTCCCCTGATACCGGGTCACGGCAGTGGTCCTGTTCCTGCGAATCATCAGCTCTCCCATCTGTCTGGGCCCCCTTCCGCCGGGCCGCCGAAGCCACCCTTTGTTTTTATCAATATCGTCCCATTTCAGTGAAAAAATAAGCTGGAGTCCCCGCTCTCCTCCCCCGCAGCGTCAGAAACAGCGCCGAAGAGGGCCTGCCGCCCCGCTCCGGCGCTGTCAAATATGGTCTGAAATCATTTGAGGAACAGGTGCAGCAGCCTGCCGTACAGCCCCTTTCGATAGGGCTGGTAGCGCATGGGCAGGTCCACCCAGGTTTTCTTGTCCACGATGCTCTTGGTGTGGGAAAACGCCTCGAAGCCCACTTTGCCGTGATAGGCCCCCATGCCGCTCTCCCCCACGCCGCCGAAGCCCATCTCGCTGGTGGCCAGGTGGATCACCACGTCGTTGACGCACCCGCCGCCGAACCGGGTCCGGGCCATGACCTCCCGGATGCGGGCCTTGTCCTGGGAGAACAGGTACAGCGCCAGGGGCAGGGGGCGGTCGGCCAGGTCCGCGTACAGCTGCTCGAAGCTGTCAAAGGCGAGCACAGGCAGGATAGGCCCGAAGATCTCCTCCTGCATGGCCGCGTCCTCCCAGCCCGCCCCGTCCAGAACGGTGGGGGCGATCCTGCCCGTCTCCTGGTCCCACTGCCCGCCGATGACCGCCTTGTCCGGATCGATCAGCCCCACCAGCCGGTGGAAGTGCTTCTCGTTGACAATCTTCCCGTAATCGGGATTGTTCAGCGGGTCCTCACCGTACTGCCGCCTGACCTCCCTGCGCAGCTCGTCCACCAGACGGTCCTTCACGCTGCTGTGGCACAAAACGTAGTCCGGGGCCACGCAGGTCTGGCCGCAGTTGAGGAATTTGCCGAACACGATGCGCCTTGCCGCCAGCGGAATTTTCGCCGTGGCGTCCACAATGCAGGGGCTCTTCCCGCCCAGCTCCAGCACGGCGGGGGTGAGGTGCTCCGCCGTGTGCCGCAGGACCTCCCTGCCCACCCCCTGGCTTCCGGTGAAGAATACGAAGTCGAATTTCTCATCCAGCAGCGCGGCGTTCTCCTGCCGCCCGCCGGTGACCACGGCCACATACTCCGGGTCGAAGCACTCCGCGATGAGCTCGGCGATCACCGCGCTGGTGGCGGGGGAGTAGGCGCTGGGCTTCACCACGGCGGTATTGCCCGCCGCGATGGCGTCTGCCAAAGGGTCCAGCGTGAGCAGAAAGGGATAATTCCAGGGGCTCATGATGAGCACATTGCCGTAGGGCGACGGCTTTTGGAAGCTCCGGGAGGCAAACTGGGCCAGGGGCGTCCGGGCGGTCCGCTCCCGGGCCAGGCGGCGGGTGTGCCGGATCATATAGCTCAGCTCGGTGAGCACCAGCCCCGTCTCGCACATGAAGCCCTCATAGGCGCTCTTGCCCAGGTCGGCGGCGAGGGCTTGTCCGATGTCCGCCTCGTGCCGCCTGACGGCCTCCCTCAGCCGCCGGAGCATCCTGAGGCGGAAGGAGACGGGCAGCGTGGCGCCGGTGCGAAAAAACCCGCGCTGGGCGTCCACGATCTGTCGGATGGTCACTGCGCTCATAGGGCTTCCTCCTTGTCCGTAACTCTGCCGCAGCGGGCTTGCGCCCTTTTGCGGCGTCTGCATCATATAACGAAGGGAAAGATCTGTCAACTTCTTTTTCCGCCTGACAAGTTTGGGGCAGCAGTCTTCACCACGGCGATGGGCAGGTTGGTGCTCATCAGGTTCTGCTCATCCAGGTCGTCAGCCCGGCTGTTGGAGGAGAACACCTTGGCGCTGCCCTCGCTGCCGAACAGGATGGCCCGCTTGTCAAACACCGCCAGACCGCAGATGGACACCGGCCGGGCCGCGCCCACGAAGGCGTCGGCGGTCACCCGGTAGAAGTAGCGCACGTCCACGGTAAAGTAGCCGCGGTTGAAACCCACAGGCTCCACGTCGATGTAAGCGTACAGCAGCTCGGCCTGCCCGGCCTTCAAACTGATGGCACGGTCGATGGCGGCCTGGGAGCTGACGGTGGGGTAAAGACGCAGATCTTCGACGCAATCCTTGTCTCGGCACGAATCGAAAATCTTTCGGGTGTGGATGCACACGGCCTCCCGGATACCGGCGGTATCACAGATCGGGCCCGGCTCGATAAATTCAGCCATATTTGTACCTCCCGATGGTTGATGCGAAGGGGCCGATCGGACGCTCCCCTTCCACTCCCATTGTATGCGAAGCCCCAAAACCGGTTCTAACCCGGCCTCCCCGCAGAGAGGGGGACGTGCCCGCCGTCCCCCTCTCTGTCCGCTAAGGCAGCCCATAAATCTGCTGCTTCCCGCTGATGGCCTGCTCCAAATAGGCGTCGATCCACTGGGAGGCCCCCTCCAAATCCCTGGCGCACAGCAAAGAATACAGCTTTTGGGTGTTGCTCACCAGGGCGGAAATCCCATAAAGGTTACAGAATCGGACCCACAGCGCGATGACCGGAGGCTTAAAGGAATAGTAGATGAGCGGCACGATGCTGTTCCCACCCACCAGGGCCAGCTCATGCTGAAAGGTAAAGGCCGCCTCCGCCGCCTGCTCCGCGCCGGGCGCGGCAATGATCTGTTCCAGCGCCTCCCCCAGCCGTTCCAGCGCCTCATCGGAGGCGTAGAGGATGGCCCGCTCCGCCGCCAGGTGCTCCAGCGCCCGGCGCACCTCCAGTATGGAGCGGATCTCGTCCCGCCCCAGCACGCCGCCCTTATACTGCATGATCGCCACCAGAGTGCTCAGGTTTCCGCGCCTCCGGTAGTCCGCCACACAGGTTCCCTGCCGGGGGCGCACCTCCAGAAAGCCCTGGTCGGACAGCTCGGCCAAACCACTGTTCACCACCGTGCGGCTGACGCGCATCTGCTCGGCCAGGGTCCGCTCCGGCGGCAGCTGCGTGCCCACCGGAAGCGCTCCGGACAGGATCATCCCCTGAAGCTGCTGAATAAACAGGTCCTTTAAGCTGGGAGAGGAGAGCTTTGCAAATTCCATGCCGCCATCCCTTTCTGGTTCTGGTCATACCACATATCACAAGAAGCAGTTTATCATACAAATTCTCCAAAAGCAAGGGGAGGAAACTGTGGATAAAGCAGAAAATTTGGAAAGATTCTTGGGCGGTTGACGAGGAAGGATGAAAATGATAAAATTATGACAATATCTGGTTGAACCAGAGAGAGGAGCGGATACCCATGAACCAGGTTCGAATTATCGAGGTAAAGCAGAGCGTCTTTGCCGACAACGACCGGCGGGCGGCCCAGCTGCGCCGGGAGCTGAAGGAAAAGGGCATTTTCCTGCTCAATCTGATGAGCGCCCCCGGCTCAGGCAAGACCACCACCCTGACGCGCACGGTGGAGCTTTTGAAAGATGAGATTAAAATCGGCGTAATGGAGGCGGATATCGACTCCGACGTGGACGCCCGTGCCATGGCGGCGGCGGGGGTGAAATCCATCCAGCTCTACACCGGCGGCATGTGCCACCTGGACGCGGATATGACCCGGCAGGGGCTGGACGAGCTCATCGACGGCGACGTGGAGCTGGCCATTTTGGAGAACGTGGGCAATCTGGTCTGCCCCGCCGAGTTTGACACGGGGGCGGTGAAAAACGCCGCCATCCTCTCGGTGCCCGAGGGGGACGACAAGCCGCTGAAATATCCCCTGATGTTCCAGGTGTGCGACGTGGTACTCATCAATAAAATCGACGTGACCCCCTACTTCGACTTCGACCTGGAGCGATGCACGGAATACATCCGAATGCGCAACCCGGACGCCAAGGTCATCCCCATCTGCGCCAAGACCGGCGAGGGGGTGGAGGAATGGGCCGGCTGGCTGCGGCAGCAGGTGCGGGAGTGGGTTACTTTTTCTTGAAAGAAAAAGTAACCAAAAGGAACTTTTAGTCCGCTTCGGGGATGGCGCGTTGACCGCCGTTTCCGCACGACAACGAGAGAGGAGAGCAAGCCATGGGTAAAACCAATTTTCCCCTGGACGAGAGCAAGCTGCCCTTCGAAATTCCAAAGACGGATCAGCCCCGGGAGAAGATCGTCAAGCTGGGCAAGATGATTACCGACCGGGTGCCCGCCAAGCTCCACGGCGTCACGGGCGAGGACCCGGAATATTGGGGCCTGGCCGGGTCGGTCACCGACGAGATGGCCGACGTGGCCATGAAGATGAAGGTGCGCAAGCCCAAGACCTTCGCGCAGATTCAAAAGCTCACCGGCATGGAACCGGAAAAGCTCCAAAAGCTGCTGGACGAGATGAGCCGCATCGGCCTCATCGAGTACCACTGGGAGAACCTGGACGGCAAGAATCCCAACCATGAGAAACGGTACGTCCTGCCCATGTTCGTGCCGGGCAGCGCCGAGTTCTTCAACATGAACCGAAGCCAGATTGAGCAGCACCCGGAGGTCACCGCCTTCTTCGAGCGCATGACCTTCCTGCCCCTGGAGAAGATCACCCCCATGGTGCCCCCCGGCGGGGCGGGCATCGGCATGCACGTCATCCCGGTGGAAAAGGCCATCGGCATGGAGAGCAAGTCCATCTCTATTGAGCACATCTCCCACTGGCTGAAAAAGTATGGGAAATTTGCCGCCTCCCCCTGCTCCTGCCGCATGAGCCGGGCCCGGATGGGCGAGGGCTGCGGCGACGACCCCGAGGGCTGGTGCGTGGCGGTGGGCGATATGGCCGACTACGTGGTGGAGACGGACAAGGGCGGGCGCTACATCACCTATGAGGAGGCGCTGGACATCTTCCAAAAGGCGGAGGAAAACGGCTTCGTCCACCAGATCACCAACATTGACGGCGAGGAAAAGATTTTCGCCATCTGCAACTGCAACGTCAACGTCTGCAACGCCCTGCGCACCTCCCAGCTGTTCAACACTCCCAACATGAGCCGCTCCGCCTATGTGGCTCGTGTGGAGGAGGAAAAGTGCGTGGCCTGCGGCGGCTGTGTAGAGGTGTGCCCCGCCGGGGCCGCCAAGCTGGGTCAGAAGCTGTGCACCACCCACGGGCCCGTCCAGTACCCCCGGCAGGAGCTGCCCGACGAGGTGAAATGGGGCCCGGAGAAGTGGTCCATCGACTACCGGGACAAAAACCGGGTCAACACCCACGAGACGGGCACCGCCCCCTGCAAGACCGCCTGCCCCGCCCATATCGCGGTGCAGGGATACCTGAAACTGGCGGCTCAAGGCAAATACACCGAGGCGCTGGAGCTCATCAAGAAGGAGAACCCCTTCCCCGCCGTGTGCGGGCGGGTGTGCAACCGCCGCTGTGAGGACGCCTGCACCCGCGGCACCATCGACCAGGCCGTTGCCATCGACGAGGTGAAAAAGTTCATTGCCCAGCAGGATTTGAACGCGGAACACCGCTTTGTGCCAAAAAAGGTGGTCCCCAAGCTGGAGGGCGAGTTCTCCCAAAAAATCGCCATCATCGGCGGCGGCCCGGCGGGCCTGTCCTGCGCGTTCTATCTGGCCCTCAAGGGCTACGAACCCACCGTGTTCGAGAAAAGCAAGGAATTGGGTGGTATGCTCCGCTACGGCATCCCTTCCTTCAAGCTGGAAAAGAACGTCATCGACGCGGAGATCGACGTGATCCGCGCCCTGGGCGTGGACTTCCGCTGCGGCGTGGAGGTGGGCCGCGACCTGACCCTGGACGACCTGCGCTCACAGGGCTACGAGGCGTTTTACATCGCCATCGGCTGCCAGCGGGGCCGCCTGCCGGGAATCCCCGGCGAGTCCTCTGAGGGCGTGTGGTCCGCCGTGGAGTTCCTGCGCCGCGCCCTGGCGGATGAGAGCCTAAAGGTCCCCGGCAAAACCGTGGTGGTGGGCGGCGGCAACGTGGCCATCGACGCCGCCCGCACCGCCCACCGCTGCGGGGCGGAGTCCGTTCAGATGTTCTGTTTGGAGCCGAGGGACAAAATGCCCGCCTCCCTGGAGGAGATCGCCGAGGCGGAGGATGAGGACATCACCATCCAGTGCGGCTGGGGACCCAAGGAGGTCTTGACCGAAAACGGCAAGGTGTCCGGCGTGGTGTTCATGAAGTGCACCAGCGTGTGGGATGACCAGGGCCGCTTCGCCCCCCAGTACGACGAGCAGGACACCGTCACCGTCCCCTGCGACCACGTGGTCCTCTCCATCGGCCAGAGCGTGGAGTGGGGCAATCTGCTGGAGGGCAGCAAAGTCGAGCTGGCCCGGGGCGGCTGGGCCAAGGCCGATCCCAAGACCTACCAGACCGCCCAGCCCGACGTGTTCGTGGGCGGCGACGTGTACACCGGCCCCAAGTTCGCCATTGACGCCATCGCGGCGGGCAAAGAGGCGGCAGTGTCCCTCCACCGCTTCGTCCAGCCCAACACCAGCATGACCATCGGCCGGGACCCCCGGTACTTCGTGGAGCTGGACAAAACCGGCATTAAGGTGGAGCAGTACGACAACACCGCCCGGCAAATCCCCGGCATGGACGACTCCTTTGACTGGAAAAAGTCCTTCCGGGACGCCAAGCGCACCTTCACCGAGGAGCAGGTCAAGGCGGAGACCGCCCGGTGCCTGGGCTGCGGCGCATCCATCGTGGACCCCAACAAGTGCATCGGCTGCGGCCTGTGTACCACCCGGTGTGAGTTCGACGCCATCCACCTCCACCGGGAGCGGCCCGAGTGCTCCACCATGATCAAGAGCGAGGACAAGATGAAGGCCATCCTACCCAACATGGTGAAGCGGGAGATCAGGATCAAGCGGGCCGCCAGGAAGAACAGGAAGTAGGGCCATGCACGAGTTGGGCATTGTGTTTCACATCATCCGCAGCGTGGAGCAGGTGGCGGCGGACAACGGGCTGGAGAAAATCTCCGCCGTGGTGCTGGAATTGGGGGAGGTGTCCGGCGTGGTGCCGGACTACCTCACCGACTGCTGGAAATGGGCGGCGGCCAAGGAGGAGCTGGTCAGCGGCTCGGAGCTGAAAATCGAGACCCTGCCCGCCGTCACCCACTGCGGCGGCTGCGGGCGGGACTACCCCACCGTGGCCCACGGCCGTATCTGTCCCCACTGTCAGAGCGGGAATACCTGGCTGCTGACGGGAAACGAGGTGAGCATCAAAGAGATTGCGGCATACTGACCCCCACGGGCCGGCTGAAAGAGAGAGAACTGGGGTTCGACCCCACAGAAGGAGGAAAAAACAATGCTGTTTCAAATCTATGGCGACGGCGCGGGCTGGCAGCTTCTGGGCTGGCTGCTGGTGTTCACGGGGCTGGTGCTGGCCAACGAGTTCGCCCGCCGGAGCAAGCTGGGCGGCATCATCTGCTTTTTGGGCATCCCGGCAGCCCTCACCGTCTACTTCATCGCCATCTACGTCTGCGCCGGGATGGGCATGGACTGGGCGCTGAACAATCAGACCTACGTCCATATGGGCAGCTGGTTCCACTACGCCAAGCTGTACGCCGCCACGGCGGGGTGCATCGGCTTCATGATGCTCAAGTACAAGTGGAGCATCGGCAAAACCCAGTGGTTCAAGTGCTTCCCCTTCGTCATCGTGGCCATCAACATCCTCATCGCCGTGGTCAGCGACTTCGAGTCCGGCGTGAAGGGCCTGATGTCCCTGGCCCAGAACGGCGACCGCTGGTGGCTGTCCAGCGAAAACGTGTGGCTGTACGGCGGCTGGTGGAACTGGGTCAACGGCATCGCGGGGCTGGTCAACATCGCCTGTATGACGGGCTGGTGGGGTATCTATACCTCCAAGGACCAGCGGGACATGCTGTGGCCGGACATGACCTTTGTGTACATCCTGGCCTACGATCTGTGGAACTTCGAGTACACCTACAACAACCTGCCCACCCACGCCTGGTACTGCGGTCTGGCCCTGCTGCTGGCCCCCACCTTCGCCAACGCCCTGTGGAACAAGGGCGGCTGGATTCAGAACCGGGCCAACACCCTGGCCCTGTGGTGCATGTTCGCCCAGGTGTTCCCGCTGTTCCAGGACGCCAGCCGGTTCACCGTCATCCCCGTGCTGTACACCGACGGGGCAATGAACCCGGCGGTGCGGCCCACCGCCGCCGACCCCACCATGCAGGGCGTGGTGGCCGTCATCGCCCTGGTGGTGAACGTGGTGGCGCTGGCCTTCATCATCAAGCGGTCCGTCGAGCAAAAGAAGAACCCCTATAAGAACGAGATTTTCACCGACCAGAAGGACTTCCAGCTTGCCATGGCCCGGGCCGAGGGCAAGTGACTCTCCCGCCGTTGAAAACCGAATTGAGGCAAAAGCTGTCAGCCTGCGGAGCATTCCGCAGGCTGACATTGTTTTCCCCCATCTTAGACCCGGTTTTCTGGACAAAGCCGGGTCCCCTGTGGTATAATTCGTTCTCCGCCGGGTGGGCGGACATCTCAACGCAGAGGTCGTGATTGTATGGAAGAGTCCCTCAAAAGACGCCGCGGAGGCAAGATCGCCCTCATTGTACTGGCAGTCCTGCTGATTCTCATTGTGGGCGCGCTTACACTCGCCGGGAATTACCTATTCAATTTCGCCCTGGATCCCCAGGCGGGCGGTATGCTCCGCAGCTACGAGGAGGGCACGCAGGAGCTGACAGGAAAGAGCGCCTGGCTGGACGAGAACGCAGAGGACCGCTGGCTCACCAGCCATGACGGGCTGGCCCTCCACGCCCTGTACCTGCCACGGCCGGAAACCAGCCACAAATACGCCGTCATCTGTCACGGCTACGGCGGCACTCCCCAGAGCATGGGCGGCTTCGCGGCCCGTTTCTACGGCATGGGCTATCACATCCTGGCCCCCGCCGCCCGGTGCCACGAGCTCAGCGGAGGGCGCTACGCCAGCATGGGCTGGCTGGAGCGGAAAGACATCGTGGACTGGGTGGACACCCTGGTGGAGCAGGATCCGGACGCGGAGATCATCCTGTTCGGCATCTCTATGGGCGGGGCCACGGTGATGATGACCGCCGGGGAGTCCGACCTATCCCCCAACGTGAAGTGCGTCATCGAGGACTGCGGCTACACCTCCGTGTGGGACGAGTTCGCGGGCGAGCTGGATGTGCTGTTCGGCCTGCCCACCTTCCCGGTGTTGGACGCGGCCTCCCTGGTGTCCCAGGTCCGGGCGGGGTTCGGCTTCAAGGAGGCGTCCTCGGTGGAACAGGTGAAAAAGGCCGCCGTCCCCATGCTCTTCATCCACGGAGAGGACGACACCTTCGTCCCCTATTGGATGCTGGACGTGGTATACGAAGCCTGTGCCGGTCCGGAAAAGCAGCGGCTTTCCATCCCCGGCGCGGGCCACGGCGAGTCGGCTGAAACGGACCCGGAGCGGTACTGGTCCACGGTGGAGTCGTTCCTGGAAAAGTACATCAATTGAAGAGACGGGGGCAACGCGCCCCCGTCCTTTTTATCCTTCCCTTCGGCCCCGCTCCTCCACAAAGCGGTCCATCTCCCCTTCCAGCGCGGCAAAGAACTGCCCCATGTGCGCCCCGTCCACCAGGGCGTGGTTGACCAGCAGGGTGACGGGCATGGTGGTCCGCTCCCCCTGCGTCACATACTTTCCCCAGGTGATCCTAGGGTTGCTGTCCGCCGGGGAGGGCACCGGCTGTCAACGCCGATTTGAAATTGTAAGAAAACGCCGAAGAAATTTTGTCATTTTTCGGCGGCGGGAGTAACAAAAATCAGGTACTGCCTTGCTCAAAAAGAGTGTTCACGATTTGCTGTTTCTGGC